>NZ_JBIEIS010000009.1:0-364539 GCF_043496855.1 Nonomuraea sp. JJY05 | reverse complement strand
GGGCGCCCGCCGGGGACCCCCCGCGCCGGCTGGGACGGCGGGCGCGCGGCTGGCTGTACGTGCTGCCCGCGCTCGCGGTGTACCTGGGCTTCGCCATCTGGCCGGCGCTGAACACGCTCCGCCTGTCGCTCCTGACCTGGGACGGCATCCTTCCGCCGGTCTGGGCTGGTTTCTCCAACTACATCAAGATTTTTCGTGATTCAGCGCTGTATGAGGCCATCCTGCACAGCCTCGCGCTGATCGTCTTCTTCTCGGTCATCCCCATCGGCGTCGGGCTGCTCATGACGGCGCTCCTGATGGGCAAGGTGCGCCGGGGCATGACGTTCTTCCGGATCGTCTTCTTCCTCCCCCAGGTGCTGCCGCTCGTCGCCGTCGGCATCACCTGGCGCTGGCTCTACAGCGACTCCGGCGTCGTCAACCAGTTCCTCGATCTGGTGGGGCTGGGGTCGATCACCCGCGCCTGGCTGGGCGACTACGGCCTGGCGCTGATCGCGCTCGGCCTCATCGGGACGTGGGTGATGAGCGGGTTGTGCATGATGCTCTTCCTGGCCGGCGCGCAGAAGATCGACCCGTCCCTGTACGAGGCGGCCAGGCTCGACGGCGCGGGGGCCTTCCGGCAGTTCCGGCACGTCACCGTGCCCGGGGTGCGCAGGGAGATCACGGTCGCCGGCGTCATCACCACGATCGCCGCGCTGGCCAGCTTCGACCTCGTCTTCGTCACCACGAACGGCGGCCCGGCCGGCCAGACCAACGTGCCCGGCCTGCTCGTCTACCGGCTGGCCTTCAACGAGGGCGACATCGGCGGCGCCAGCGCGCTCGCGGTCGTGCTGACCGTGATCGTGGTCGCCGTCGTCAGCGCCGTCCGATACTTCACCAGGGATGATCAGAGTTGAGAACGCTCGGCGGTGTCAGTGTCCGGTACGGAGTGCTCGTCCTGCTGGCGGTGATGGTGCTGGTGCCCTTCGCCGGCATCGTCCTGGCCGCCCTGCACCCTTCGGGAGCCCAGCTCGACGGGCTGAGCATCCCGGACAGATGGTCGTGGGAGACCTTCGCGCTCGCCTGGGAGCGGGGCAACTTCACCAACCTCATGACTTCGAGCGTGCTGATCGCGGTCTTCGTGGTGCCGCTGGCGGTGGTGATGGCCACGCTCGCCGGGTACGGGCTGGCGATCCTCAAGGTGTGGGGGCACCGGACGTTGTCGTTCGGGTTCGTGATGGGGCTCACGCTGCCGATCGAGGTCATCGTGGTGGCGCTCTACTTCAACCTGCGCGAGGTCGGCCTCACCAACTCCTACGTCGGCGTCATCCTGGCCGAGGCGGCGCTGTTCATGCCGTTCGGGGTGTACTGGATGCAGACGCACTTCTCGAACGTGCCCGAGGAGCTCGTCGAGGCGGCGCGCATCGACGGCGCCCGGGACCTCGTGGTGCTGGCGCGGGTGCTGCTGCCCATCTCGTGGCCCGCGGTCACCACGCTGTCGGTTCTCTACTTCATGTGGTCGTGGAACCAGTTCATGCTGGTGCTGGTCATGATGCAGGACCCGGACCGGCGCACCGCACCGAGCGGGCTGGGGCTCTTCGTCGGCCAGTACACGACGGACATCCCGTTGCTGGCGGCGGCCTGCCTGATCGTCATCGCCCCGATCGTCGTCGTCTACCTCGTCTTCCAGCGCAGCTTCGTCAACGGCATCACCCAGGGCGCCATCAAGGGCTGACCCCCGGTCGGCGGGCAAGTGGCTCACATTTGGCATTCACGCCGAAACCCATGCCAAGATGCGCGTGTGGTCGGGACACCGCCGGAGCTGGAGCGTGGCACGGGAGTCCCCGCGCACGTGCAGATCGAGCGGTGGCTGCTCGAGTCGATCTCCAGCGGCGAGATGGAGCCGGGCGACCGGCTGCCCGGCGAGCGGGAGCTGGCCGGGCGGCTGGGCGTGAGCAGGATGACGCTCAGGCAGGCGCTGGCCACCCTGGAGCGCGACGGCGTGCTGATCAGGGTGCCCGGCAGGTCGGGCGGCGCATTCGTGGCCGAGCCGCGCATCGAGTGCGACCTGACCGGGCTGGCCGGGTTCACCGAGCAGATGCGGCGCTCCCACCTGCGGGCCGAGGCGCGGGTCCTGGTGGCGGCGACCGTGGCCGCCCCGCGGGCGGCGGCCGCGGCGCTGCGGGTGGCGGAGGGCTCGCCGGTGCACGAGGTGGCCAGGGTGCGCTCGGCCGGGCTGTCGCCGGTGGCGCTGGAGCACTCCTGGTTCCCGCCCCTGCCCGGCTTCCTCGATCAGGACCTCACCGGCTCCCTCTACGCCCTGCTGGCCGCCCGCTACGACCTGGAGCCGCGCACGGCGGTCGAGCACCTGGCCCCGGTGATCGCCCGACCGGCGGAGGCCGCCGACCTGGGCATCGCCCCCGGCGCGCCGCTCATGCTCATCGAGCGCACCGCCCACGCGGGCGACGGCACGCCGGTGGAGTTCGCCCGGGACCTGTTCCGCCCCGACCGGGTCCGGATCTCGGTACGCAGCGGCGTCACGGAACCAAAGGGGTCTTGACCACGACGCCCGGCACCCAGGCGCCCTCGACCTCGATCTCGACCTGGGCCCCCGGGCCGACCGGCAGGTAGGCGTAGGCGATCGACTCCTTCGCCGTGTAGCCGTACCCGCCCGAGGTGACCCGGGCCACGACCTGCCCGTCCAGCCGTACGGGCTCGTTGCCGAGCGCGACGGCCCGCGGGTCGCGCAGCGTCACGCACCGCAGCCGCCGCTCGGGGGAGGCGTCCAGGGCGTCCTTGCCGAGGAAGTCCTTGTCCTTCTTGACGCAGAACCCCAGCCCCGCCTCGTACGGCGTCGTCTCGGGCCCGATGTCCGCGCCCCACACCCGGTAGCCCTTCTCCAGCCGCAGGCTGTCGATGGCCCGGTAGCCGCCGGCCACCAGCCCGTACGGCTCCCCCGCCCGCCACAGCTCCTGCCACAGTCCCAGCCCGTACTCGGTGGAGCAGTACAGCTCCCAGCCCGCCTCCCCCACGAACGTGACCCGCAGCGCCAGCACCGGCACGTCCCCCACGTTGATCTCCCGCGACGACATGAACGGGAAGCCCATCGGGTCGGGCGTGAGCCCGGCGATGATCTCGGGGGCGCGCGGGCCCCACAGGGCGAAGCACGCGTACTGGCCGGTGACGTCGGCGATCCTGGCCGTCGCGCCGGTGCGCGCGGCCTGCTTGCGCAGCCAGCCGAGGTCGTGCGAGCCGAACGCGGTGCCGGTGACGATCAGGAACTCCTGCTCGCCCCGCCTGGTCACGGTGAAGTCGCACTCGATGCCGCCGCGCCGGTTGAGCGCCTGGGTGTAGGTGACGGCGCCGACCTCGCGGGCGACCCGGTTGTCGCACACCCATTCCAGCAGGTCCGCCGCGTCCGGGCCGGAGACCTCGATCTTCGCGAACGAGCTCTCGTCGAACAGGCCCGCCGTGGTGCGCGTGGCCCGGTGCTCCACGCCGATCGCCGGCGACCAGACCCGTCCGGCCCATCCGTCGGGGCGCTCCCCCTCTCCCGTCGAGTTCGAGTCGTAGTAGTTGACCCGCTCCCAGCCGGACTTCTCGCCGAAGACGGCGCCGTGGGCGGCGTGCCAGCCGTACGCGGGCGAGAGCCGCAGGGGCCGTCCCGCCGAGCGCTCGTGGCCCGGGTAGCGGATGTCGTAGTACGTCTCGTAGTTCTCGACGGCCCGCTTGATCGTGTACGACGGCGAGCGGTACTGGCGGCCGAAGCGGCGGATGTCCATGTGCCAGAGGTCCATGCTGGGCTCGCCCTCGACGATCCACTCGGCCATCACCTTGCCGATGCCGCCCGCGCCCGCGATGCCGTGCGCGCAGAACCCGGCCGCCACGAAGAACCCGCCGACCTCCGTCTCCCCCAGGCAGAACTCGTTGTCGGGGGTGAACGCCTCGGGGCCGTTGATCAGCTTGCGGATGCCGACGTCGGCCATTGCGGGCACACGGATCCGGGAATTATCCGAAATTTCCTCAAATCTCGGCCAATCTTCGGACAAGAGGCGGCCGTTGAAGTCCGCGGGGACGGCGTCGAAGGAGTTCGGGCCGGCCGTCCAGGGCGCGCAGGTGCGCTCGTACCCCCCCATGACCAGCCCCTGCACCTCCTGCCGGTAGTAGACGAGCAGGTCGGGGTCGCGCAGCGTGGGCAGCCCCGTGTGGTCGTGGCAGGCGTCGGTCACCACGTACTGGTGCGACATGGGCACGATCGGGATCCGCACCCCGGCCATGCGGCCGATCTCGGCCGCGAACATGCCGCCGCAGTTGACCACGATCTCGCAGTCGAGGTCCCCCTGGTCGGTGCGCACGCCGGTGACGCGGCCGTTCGCCGTCGTGATGCCGAGCACCCTGGTGTTGGTACGGATCACCGCCCCGCCCTCGCGGGCCCGCTGGGCCAGGGCGTAGCAGAGCTGCGAGGGGTCGATCTGCCCGTCCGTGGGCAGGTACGCGGCGCCTACGACACCCTCGGGGTCCATCAGGGGGAACAGCTCGACGGCCTCGGCCACCGAGATCTCCTCCAGCGGCAGCCCGAACGTCCGCGCCCAGCCGATCTGCCGGCGGATCTCCGCCATACGCTCGGGCGTGGAGGCCAGCTTGATGCCTCCGCACTCCGTCCACCCGGCGTCGAGGGTGCGGTAGAGCTCGACGGAGTACTGGTTCATGCGGGTCAGGGTGGGATCGGCGCGCAACTGGCCGACCAGGCCCGCCGAGTGGAAGGTGGAGCCGCTGGTGAGCTCGTCCCGCTCCAGCAGGACGACGTCGCGTTCGCCGAGTTGGGTGAGGTGGTAGGCGACGGACGCGCCGCCCACCCCGCCACCGATGATCACGATGCGGGCCGAGTCGCTCATGCTGGCGAGGCTAACCTTCGGACCGGTAAAAGGTCTAGACCGTTTAGCGTCGCCCGTCCTAGCATCGAGCATGGCCGTGCCCGAGGTGCTCGATCGCATTCCGCTGCTGTCCGGCGTGCCGCGCTCCGTCGAGGAGCTGCCCGGAGGGCTGACCAACCGCAACTACAAGGTCACGACCCCGGACGGGACTTACGTGGCGCGCGTGTGGGCCGGCGACGGCTCGCTGCTGGGCATCGACAGGGACGCCGAGCACGCGTGCTCGCTGGCCGCCGCCGCGGCGGGGGTGGGGGCGCCGGTGCACGCGTACCTGCCCGAGCTGGGGGTGCTGGTGGTGGGCTTCCTGCCGGCGCGGACGTTCACCGAGGCCGACCTCCGCGACCCGGCGAACCTGCCCCGGGTGGCGCAGGCGTGCCGCCGCCTGCACGCGGGGCCGCGGTTCGTACGGGACTTCGACATGTTCGAGGTCCAGCGGCACTACCTGGGGATCGTTCGGGAGCGGGGCTACCGGCTTCCCGCGGGCTACCTCGACTTCATGCCCGCTGTCGACGACATCCGGAAATGTCTGCAAATAAGGGCGGAAGGCACCGTCCCCTGCAACAACGACCTCCTGCCCGGCAACATCCTCGACGACGGGCGGCGCCTCTGGCTGATCGACTACGAGTACGCCGGCAACAACGACCCCTGCTTCGAGCTCGGCAACATCTGGAGCGAGGCCGACCTGCCGCTCGGCCACCTGGAGGAGCTCGTCACGGCCTACTACGGCCGCCGCCTGCGCCACAGGATCGCCCGCGCCCGGCTGCTCGGCCTCATGTCCAAGTACGGCTGGACGCTCTGGGCCTCCATCCAGGACGGCGCGAACGAGACCATCGACTTCGACTTCTGGTCGTGGGGCATGGAGAAGTACGAGCGGGCGGTGTCCGAATTCACCGGATCTGGGCTTGCGCACCTCATGGACGAGGCGGCGCGGGCAGACTAGGGGCATGTTCGCCGCACTGACCGGCCTCGGCCTGTCCACGGCCGCCGGGCTGAACGCCTACATCCCGCTCCTGGTTGTGGGTGTCCTGGCCAACTTCACGGACACCGTGAAACTCCCCGACGGCTACTCCTGGCTGTCCAACTGGGGCGTGCTCGCAGTGATCGCCGTCCTGCTGGCGGCCGAGTTCGTCCTGGACAAGGTGCCCGCCGTCGACAGCATCAACGACACCGTCCAGACCGTGGTGCGCCCGGCGTCGGGCGGCGTGGTCTTCTCGGCCACGCAGGCGGCGGCCGAGGTGGACCACTCCACCTGGATGGCCGAGCACCCGTGGGCCGGCTGGCTGCTGGGCATCGTGATGGCGCTGGCCGTGCACGCGGTCAAGGCCACCGCCCGGCCGGTCATCAACGCCGGCACGGCGGGCGTGGGCGCCCCGGTGGTGAGCACGGCGGAGGACGCGGGCTCGCTCGGCATGAGCCTGGTCGCCGTCTTCGCCCCCGTGCTGGTGATCGTCGCGTTGCTGGTGATGGCCGTGCTGGCCTGGTGGCTGATCAGGAAGGTACGCCGCATGCGCGCCCGCAGGAGAGCGGCCCGCGGCGGCCCCTGACCCCGGGTCGCTCCTGGCCCGCAGTCATTCCTGGAACCCCCGTCATTCCTGGGCCCGGAGCCACTCCTCCACGAGGTCCACGAACTCGGTCGGGCGCTCCTCGTGCAGCCGGTGACTGGCGCCCTCCCAGCACACGACCCTGGACGCGGGGTGCTTGAGCAGGCCGGACTCCCAGCTCGCCCGTTCCGGATCCGCCCAGATCGACAGCACCGGGCAGCGCCGGCGGGCCAGGTAGTCGTCGCTGGCCGGGCGCACCCCGATGGCGTCCGGGGCCGTGAACATGGCCTCGAACGCCTGGACCAGCACGTGCGGCGGCATGCCGTACAGCCTGCGCTTGTGCCAGCGCCTGATGACGGCGGGCGTGCCGGCGTTCGTGCACCACTCGTCGATCTTCTCGGCGGCGGCGTGCGGGTGCTCGCCGCGCAGGCCCGCGATCATCCTGGGGAGTCGCCGGGCGACCTGGTCGGTCATGCCGTAGCCGGGGTCGACGGTGACGAGCCCGCGTACGAGCTCGGGATGTTCGACGGCGAGGATGGAGACCACCTGGCCGCCCATCGAGTGCCCGACGGCGACCACCTGCGGGATGCCCCGGCTTTCGAGGAGGACGCGCAGGTCGCCGGCCATCTCGCGCGGCGTGTTGCCGCTCTCGGGGACGGACGAGTAGCCGTGGCCGCGCAGGTCCACGGCGATCACCCGGTGGGTGGCCGCCAGCGCGTCGATGTGCCACGACCACTGGTGGGAGTCGGTGCCCCACCCGTGGACGAGCAGCAGCGGGGGTCCGTCACCGTCCTCCGTGTAGAAGAGCCTGATATTTTCGCCGACATCCGCGTACGGCATCTATTGACCCCCACCCTCCAGTCGGGACAGCAGCGCGCCCTCTCCCGCCGTCCACCCGCCGTCCACGGCCAGCTCCGCGCCCGTCACGTACGAGGCCGCGTCGGACAGCAGGAACGCGATGGCCTCCGCCACCTCCTCCGGCTCGCCCCAGCGCCCGGCGGCGGCCAGCGGGAAGGTCCCGTCCCCTGAGACGGCCCCGAGCGGCTGCGTCATCGGGGTGACGATCATTCCGGGATGTACGGAGTTGACCCGGATACGGTCCTTGCCGAACTCCAACGCGGCGATCTTGGTCAGCCCGCGCACGCCCCACTTGGACGCGCCGTAGCCGCCCGTACCGGGGAGGGCGGTGAGGCCGGCGACGGACGACAGGTTCACGACGGCGCCGCCGCCGGACTCGCGCATGGCCCTGACCACCGCTTTGAGCCCCAGGAAGACGCCGACCAGGTTCACCTGGAGCACGCGCTCGAAGGCCTCCAGCGGCTGGTGCTCGATCGGCTGCGCGAGGGCGATGCCCGCGTTGTTCACCAGCCCGTCGAGCCTGCCGTACGCCTCCAGGGTGGCGGCGACCACGTCGGCCCACTGGTCCTGATTTGTCACATCGTGGGGGAAAAATCGGACACCCAGCTCCTTGGCGGTGGCCGTACCCTCCTCCACCAGCACATCGGTGATCACGACCTGGGCCCCGGCCGCGACGCAGCGCCGCGCGGTGGCCGCCCCCATCCCCCGGGCGCCACCGGTGATGATCACAACCTTGCCGTCGAGCACGTCACCCCGCCCTTCCCGCCGCCCTCCGAGAGAACTGAAGCACAGCACCGCTGCTCCGATCAAGTGCTTGCTTGGTTTCTCGGCCGCGCCGATCCCGCCCAGGCCGACTATCCTTCAAATCATCGAGACCCACAGGAGGTGGCGGAGATCAGCGAGCTGCTTGTCGTCCTACTGGTGATCCTGGCGTTCTTCCTGCTGCTGGGCGGTGTGGGCGTCTACCTCCTGGTCAAGCTGGGCAGGAAGGCGGCGGTCAAGGCCAAACAGGCCACGACCCGGCTCACCACCCACGTCAACGCCATGGGCACGGGCGACGCCGCCGAGGTCGAGCGCCTCCGCCTCGACCTGCGCCGCGAGGTCTCCCTCACCCGCCAGGCCGTCGACCACGCCCAGCGCCTGGGCTGGGGCCTCGGCGACCTCCCCCGGCTCATGGCCGACCTCTCCGCGCAGGCGGACGTCCACGACGGCCAGCTCGGCATGTACGCCCAGCAGCGCCGCATGTCCCCGTACGTCGACCACGCCACCCTCGACCGGCTCAGGGAGCACCAGGCCAAGCTGACGGCGATGTGCGCCCGCATCCGCGCCGACCTCCTGGGCGACCAGGTGCAGCACACGGCCACGGGCATCGCCGACCTCGGCTCCCGCACCGACCTCGAGATCGAGGCCCGCCGCCACGCCCCCGACCCGCTGGACCAGATCGACGAGCTCTACCGCCGCTCGATGGAGGAACGCAAAGACCTCCCCTGACGACTACTCCACGTGGCAGAATGAGCGCGCCGCGTGAAACGCTGAGGAGGCAGAATGATGACTATGACCCTTCCTGAGTGGTTCTACCCCGGCCCGCCCGGCGGCTGGACCGCCGACATGCTCGATCGCCTTCCCCCCGACGCGCCCCGGCACGTCGAACTGATCGATGGGTCACTCATCATGATGTCGCCGCAGACCGGCTTCCACATGCTCGTAGTCCGGTGGTTCTCCAGGTCGCTTCGCCCGCCGCGGGAGCTCATGGCCGTTGACCAGATGACGGTGACGCTGGGAATGCGTCAACGGCCAGAGCCGGATGTCCTTCTGGTCAAGAGAGCGGCTTTCAGCAGGCAACGCACCTCGTTCAAGCCCGAGGACGTCCATCTCGTTGTCGAGGTGGTCTCGGCGGAATCCAAAGAGAGGGATCGATCCACCAAGCCGATCAAGTATTCAAGCGCGGGCATCAGGTACTTCTGGCGAGTGGAGGAGGAGGATGGTCAGCCCGTGGTCTACACCTTTGAGCTCGAGCCCGCAGTCAGGGCTTATGTTCCCACCGGCATCCATCGCAAGCGACTTCAGACCAACATCGGATTCGATGTGGACATCGACCTCGACCTGGATAAGGCCGAGGAATGATCAGTCACCCCACTCCCTGTAGATGAACGCCGCGAGTTCCGCCTCGGTGGCGCCGCCGTTGGCCAGGGCCTTGGTGGCCTGGGCCTGGGCTCGGGTGGGGAGCCGGCCCTCGATGAGGATGGGCAGCGACAGCCGCCGCAGCAGCACCTCGGACGCCGAGATCCCGGACGTCCGGCGGGTGACGGCCACGTTCACCCGCAGCCCGTGCTCGTTGCCGGGCGGGACGGTGGGGCGGTCGATCTCGATGGCGGAGTAGCGGAAACCGTTGGCCAGGTCGCAGGGAGCGCACCCGGCCGGGCCCCTGCTGAGCCGATCGCCGCACTCGGGGCAGGTCAGGCGGTCGTAGGCGGCGTCCACCACGCGCCACGGGTGCTTGTCGGGCTCGTCGGTGACCATCTCGGCGATGAGGCGCTCGTCCGGTGGCCGGGTGGTGCCGAACTCCTGTTCAAGGAACGCGCGCCAGCCCTCCTCCACGATCTCGTCGACCAGTCCGGCGCACCGGGCGCAGTCAGGGGCTCCGGCGGGCTCCCAGTGGTCACATTCCGGGCAACGTCGCATGCGCGCACCGTACAAGCCCGGCCGGATCCACCGCACCTCATTTCTTGAGCGGAACGACCCACGAGTTCGGTGCGCGGTCGGGCGTCGCCCCCGCGGCGCATCGACGAGTCCGGCGGATCACCGGGGCCCGGCAGGTCAGGCGATCGAGGCGTAGCGCAGCAGGACGTTGTCGGAGCCGTCGAGGCGGCGGACCTCCGCGACGGTGAACCCCTCGACCGGCTGGGTGAAGATCGGCTTCCCCTCACCGAGCGCCTTCGCTCCGACGACCAGGTGCAGCTCGTCGACGAGCCCGGCGCGCAGCAGGGCGTTCCACGTGATCCGGCTGCCGAAGGTGACGATGTCGCCGCTGGTGCGTTGCTTGAGCTCCTTGACCCATCCCTCGGCGTCGGCGCGCTTGACCACGGTCGTGCGGTCCGCCCACGGCGCGATGTCCTCGTCCGTGAGCGAGTCCGAGACGACGCTGACCTCGATCCGCCCGTAGAACCCGCCGAACTGCTGATTCACCGCGGACGCCTGGGGGTTGTCCGCCTGGGCGGGCCAGAAGCCCATGAACATGCGGTACGAGTCGGCGCCGAGCAGCAGCGAGCCGGCGGCCTGGATCCGCTCCAGGTTGTAGGCGTCGAAGGCGGCGTCCATCGGCAGCACGAGCGGGTTGCCGTCCGCCGCCGCGTAGAAACCGTCAAGGGACATGATGTTGCAGACAACCAGCTTCGCCATGTCAGGCACTCCGCTTCCTTCGTCGATCAGCTTGTGGCGCCCAGCATGTCCGGCGTGCGCGTCGGCCGACAGAGGCAAATGTCACCAGACCTGCGGTGACTTCCACTACATCGATCGAGCTCAAGCAGGTCGCGGGAACCCGCAGCCTCCCTGTTCCTCCCGCGGCCGGAGCGTCCGGGGGAGCACTTCGACGAGGCCAGGGCGTGAGCCACGGATGTCAATCCTGTCCGGCCGCTGGGCCGATCACGACAGGAGGTAGCGCCAGCGCTCGGCCGACTCCAGCAAATCCAGGCTGACCCGTTCCAGGAAGGCCCCTCCCTTGGCCAGCCGGCGTCCCACGGGCGCGTCGAGGCCGAAGGTCTCCCCCGCCGCCTTCGCGACCTCCGCCGCATCGAGCGACTTCCGCGAGCTGGTCACGATCGACTGGTACCAGGCATTGTCGTCGACCACGTAGATGTCGCGACGCCGCTGCGGATCGCGCTCGCGCCCGATCAGCCCCTGCTCGATCAGGTAGCCCACAGCCAGGGAGACCGAGGCCGGGCTGACCTTCAGCCTGCGCGTCAGCTCGGCCGCGGTGAGTCTGCCGTCCTCGTGCAGCCACAGGCTGATGAGCACGCGCGCCATCATCTTCGGCAGCCCCATCCGGACCGCTATCTCGATGACCTCGTCCCCCAGCTCGTAGCTCTGGCCGTCGGGCGGCCCGGCCGCGAACCGGAGAGCCGGCGTGCCGCGCCGCGCCCGCCGCTCCGCCGCCCGGTGCGCCTGCTCGGGCCGGTAACCGCCGGCCCCGCCGTTGCGGCCGACCTCCCGGCTGATCGTCGAGGTCGGCCGGTCCAGCCGCCTGGCGATCTCGGCGTAGGAACGCCCTTCGGCGAGGCCGGCCGCGATGCGCTGGCGGTCCCGCTGGGTCAACCTTCCTCGTGACATGACGCCATTGTTGCGTTCGTCGCCACTCAATGCAACGAAGCATTGCGTTCGGGTCCAGCGCCATTGCATCAATTCGCCCGCTCTTACCTGCGAATACAGATTCCGTCGATTGCAGCTTCTTTGAATGCAACGTAGCTTTCAGTACATGTCGAACACGTACTATCGCGATGAGACGGTCAGCCCCTCCCTCGACCGCGCACCCGCCTGCCCCTTCGATCCCGCCCCCGAGGTCACCGCGCTGCGCGCCGAGCAGCCGATCGCCCGGCTGGCCGCGCCCGAGGGCGCCCCCGGCGTCTGGCTGGTCACCGGCTACGGGCTGGTTCGCCAGATCCTCGCCGACCCGCGTTTCAGCTCCCGCTACGAGACCCAGTACCACCCGCTGATGGGGCACATGCCGCCCGCCCCCGCCGGCGACCTGAGCGGCATGGACGCGCCCGAACACACCCGCTTCCGCAAGCTGCTGGCGGGCAAGTTCACCGTCCGCAGGATGAACCTGCTCACCGAGCGGGTCACCGAGATCACCCGTGAACGGCTCGACGCGATGGAGCGGCAGGGGCCGCCCGCCGACCTCGTCGAGGCCTTCGCCCGGCCGGTCCCCGCGCTGATGATCTGCGAGCTGCTCGGCGTCCCGTACGAGGACCGCGAGCAGTTCCAGACCTCCACGCGCACCCTCTCGGACGCCGCCGAGCCCGAGGCGCAGTACGCCGCCTTCATCGAGCTCGGCGACTACCTGCGGACGCTCGCGCTCGCCAAGCGCGCGAACCCGACCGACGACCTGCTCAGCGACCTGGCCACGGGCGGCGACCTGACCGACGAGGAGCTCGGCGGCGTGGCCGCCTTCCTGCTCGGCGCCGGCCTCGACACCACCGCCAACATGCTCGCGCTCGGCACCTTCGCCCTGCTGCGCGACCCGGCACAGCTCGCCGCCCTGCGCGACGACCCCGGCCTGGCCGCCGGCGCCGTGGAGGAGCTGCTGCGCCACCTGTCCATCGCCGCCATGGGCATGCGCGGCGTGCTGGAGGACGTCGAGCTCGGCGGCAGGCGGCTCAAGGCCGGCGACACGGTCATCATCGCGCTCAACGCCGCCAACAGGGACCCGGCCAAGTTCTCCGACCCCGACGTGCTCGACCTGCGCCGCTCGGCCACCGGGCACCTGGCCTTCGGCCACGGCATCCACCAGTGTCTCGGCCAGCAGCTCGCCCGCGTCGAGATGCGCGTCGCCTTCCCCGCGCTGTTCACCCGGTTCCCGGCGCTGCGCCTCGCCGTACCGGCGGAAGAGGTGCCGCTGCGCACCGACCCCGCGCAGATCTACGGCGTGCTCAGCCTGCCCGTCACCTGGGACCGAGCGTGAGCGCGATGCGGACCATGGAGCCACCCGCCATCTCGGTGACGGGACTGCGCAAGTCGTACGGCACGCACCGCGTACTGGACGGCATCGACCTCACCGTCCCGCAGGGCACGATCTTCTCCCTGCTCGGCCCCAACGGCGCGGGCAAGACCACCATGGTGCAGATCCTGTCCACCCTGATCAGGGCCGACGCCGGCGAGATCCGGGTGGCCGGGCACGACCTGGCCGCAGAGCCTGACCAGGTGCGCGCCGCGATCGGCGTCACCGGCCAGTTCTCCGCCGTCGACGGCTTCCTCACCGGCGAGGAGAACCTGCGGCTCATGGCCGACCTGCTCCACCTCGGCCGCTCCAGGGGCCGCGAGCGGGCCCGCGAGCTGCTGGCCCGCTTCGACCTCACCGACGCCGCGCGCAAGCCGGCGGCCGCCTACTCGGGCGGCATGCGCCGCCGGCTCGACCTCGCCATGACCATGGTCGGCACGCCCAGACTGATCTTCCTCGACGAGCCGACCACGGGTCTGGACCCGCGCAGCCGCCGCACCATGTGGCAGATCGTCAGGGACCTGGTCGAGCAGGACGGCGTGACCGTCTTCCTGACCACGCAGTACCTGGAGGAGGCCGACGAGCTCGCCCACCGCATCGCCCTGCTCAGCCAGGGCGCGCTGGTGGCCGAGGGCACCCCGGAGGAGCTCAAGCGGCTGGTCCCCGGCGGCCACATCGTCGTGCGCTTCGCCGACGCCGACGGCTACCGCAGGGCCGCGCCGCACGTCGGCGCCACCTCGCACAACGACGCGGCGCTCACCGTCCAGATCCCCGACTCCGGTGGCGTCAGGACGCTGAAGAAGCTCCTGGAGTGGCTGGACGCCCAGACCATCGACGTCGCCGAACTGTCGGTGCGCACCCCCGATCTGGACGAGGTCTTCCTCGCCCTGACCCAGGAGCCCTCGACCAAGGAGCCCTCCCGATGAGAGCGATCGCCGACTCGGCGACGATGCTGCGCCGCCAGGTCAGACACATCTGGCGCTACCCCTCGCTGATCTTCACCTTCGCCGCCGTCCCCGTGGTGTTCCTGCTGCTGTTCGTGTACGTCTTCGGCGGCACCATGGGCGCGGGCATCGGCGGCGACCGCGCCGTCTACGTCGGTTACCTCACCCCCGGCATCATGATCACGACGATCGCGGGCGCCGCGCAGGGCACCGCGATCTCGGTGGCCACCGACATGACCGAGGGCATCATCGCCAGGTTCAAGACCATGGCCATCGCCCGCGTCTCGGTGCTCACCGGGCACGTACTCGGGGCGATGGTGCAGACGTTCATCGCGATCGCCGCGGTGACCCTGGTGGCCGTGCTGATCGGTTTCCGCCCGGCCGCCTCCGCGCTGGACTGGCTCGGCGTGGTCGGCGTGCTGGCCATGTTCACCTTCGCCATCACCTGGCTGTCGGTCGCGCTCGCCCTGGTCTCCAGGAGCGTCACCACGGCCAGCAACCTGCCGATGCCGCTGATGCTGCTGCCGTTCCTCGGCAGCGGTTTCGTACCGACCGAGTCGATGCCGGCCGGGTTGCGCTGGTTCGCCGAGCACCAGCCGGCCACCCCCGTCATCGAGACGCTGCGCGCGCTGCTGGCCGGGCGTCCGGCGGGGTCCAGCTTCCTGGAGGCGGCTGTGTGGAGCGCGGGCATCGCCCTGGTCAGTTACCTGTGGGCACGCAGGCTCTACAACCGATGAGACTGACGCCGGCCTGCCGCCGAGTCCGTGCTCGGCGGTACGGACGCGAGCCTGCCGACCCCGCTGTCACTTCGGCTGATCCCTCAAGGCGGGGCGACAGGGGTGACGGCGGGCGTCGTTTAATCGGTTGCGAGGGCAACGCGGGGCCCGGCATACTCGGGCCCGAGTTGATCGCTTGGCAGCGGCTCGACGATGATCGCCGTGCCATGCAGCGAAGGGAGGGTGAGACCGTGACGACGACTGTTCGCGTGCCGTTTTCCGCGTCCTCAAGCCTTCCCACCGCGCGTTCGCTGACCTGATCGACGAGCCGGTGGGCCTCACCTCTGGAGCAATCCCACCGTGCCCAAGCACTCGCAGCACCGCACCCGTGGCAAGTACGCCCTCGACGCCGACGACCTCGAATGGCTCGAGAGCAGCACTACCGAGACCGACGACGGGCCACCCGAGGGTGACCGCTGGTCCACCTGGGACCAGAGCACTCCCACGGAGAAGGGGCCCAAGCCGTACCCCGGCTGGCTGGTCACCGAGCTGGCCGCCGTCGACACCGAGCACGGCGTGCTCAAGACCGGCAAGGAAGCCGACGTCCACCTGATCTCGCGGGGCGTGCCCGGCACGGACCGGGTCTGCCTGCTGGCCGCCAAGCGCTACCGCTCCTCCGAGCACCGGCTGTTCCACCGCGACTCCGGCTACCTGGAGGGCCGCAGGACCCGCGAGAGCCGCATGAACCGCGCCATGGCCAACCGCACCGCGTTCGGCAGGCAGGTGATCGCCGCCCAGTGGGCGGTCGCCGAGTTCGGGGCGTTGTGCCGGCTGTGGGAGCTGGGGGTTCCCGTGCCGTACCCGGTGCAGATCGTGGAGACGGAGATCCTGCAGGAGTTCATCGGGACCCGGGACGGGTTCGCGGCGCCGCGGCTGGCGCAGGTGTCCGACGACCTGGGCGGGCTTTGGGAGCAGCTCGTGGCGGCCATGGTCACGCTGGCCAGGGAGGGGCTGGCCCACGGGGACCTGTCGCCGTACAACCTGCTGGTCCATGACGGCAGGCTGGTGATCATCGACCTGCCGCAGATCGTGGACGTGATCGCCCACCCGACCGGCCCCTCGTTCCTGGACCGGGACGCCCACAACGTCGCCACCTGGTTCGCCGCCAAGGGCGTCCCGGCCGCCGACCCGGAAGCCCTCGCCGCACTCCTTCGCAGAGAGGCCGGCCTGTCCCAGTGATCCGGCTCCCGTCCCGCAGCCCGGCCACCTGCGACACACCGAGGCGCCGGATGGCGGAGCGGGACGGCCGGATAGCGGGGGGGAGTCGCAGCCCTGGCCGTCGCCGCGCGATCAAGGGCGCGCAGGGCGGCGGGCTGCGACGCGCCGGAACGGGGAGGGCCCGAGTCGGCGCCGGCCGCTGGGTCGCGGGGTGCGAGTGTCGCGGCCGCTGGGTCGGAAGGGCTGGAAGCGCCGCCGGTGGCTGAGGGGGCGTGGGTGGGCTGTCGGGCTGCCGGTCGTTTAGGCAGGTCGTGGGTATATTGGCCCCGATATACGACGAGGAGGGCCGTCATGCACGATGCCGTCGTCCACCCCAGCGGCGCTCGCATCCGCTGGGTAGAACTGCCGGGTGCGGAGCCGGCGCGCGTCTACGTGCACGGTCTCGGCGCGACCTCGGCCCCGTACTACGCCGAGGTCGCCGCCCACCCCCTCCTGCCGCAGCATCGCTCCCTGCTGATCGACCTGCTCGGGTTCGGGATCAGCGACCGCCCCCGCGACTTCGCCTACACGCTCGAGACCCATGCCGACGCCCTGGCGGAGGCGCTGCGTCAAGCGGGGGTCGCCGGGGCGTCGGTGATCGCCCACAGCATGGGCGGCGCGGTGGCGATCGTTCTCGCCTCGCGTCACCCGGAGCTGATCGCCAACCTGGTGCTCGTGGACGCCGATCCCCCGGCTCCCGTGGAGCCGGGGGGCGGCGGCATCGCGAGCTACACGGAGGAGGCGTTCGTGTCGCACGGGTGGAAGGAGGTGCGCGAGCGCGTGGGGCCGCACCGGTGGTCCACCATGCGGCTGGCGGACCTGCGCGGGCTCCACCGTACGGCCGTCAGCCTGGCCGCGGGCACCACGCCCGCCATGCGCCGGCTCCTGCAGGACCTGCCGATCCCCAGGGCCCTCCTGCACCCGGAGGGAGACCCGCCCGAGGACACCGACAGCCTGCGGGCGAGCGGTGTCCGGGTGGTGGGCATCCCGGAGTCGGGGCACAGTGTCATGCTCGACAATCCCGAGGCATTCGTCCGTGCCCTGGCGGGCTTCCTCCATTAGCCCAGCGTCACTTGACGCCGGCCTCGCGCATGTCGCGGAGCTCGCGCTTGAGCTCCTTGATCTCGTCACGCAGCCGCGCCGCCACCTCGAACTGCAGGTCGGCCGCCGACTGGTGCATCTGCTCGGTCAGCGACTCGATCAGGGACTCCATCTGCGCCCGCGGCATCTCGCCGGCGATGGCCTTGGCGTGCTGGCCGGCCTGCCGCGCGCCGAAGCCCGGCACCGGCGCCTTGCCGCGCGACTGCTGGCGGCCGCCGCCCAGGAGCCGGTCGGTGTCGGCGTCCTCGCGCTGCAGCGAGTCGAGGATGTCGGCGATCTTCTTGCGCAGCGGCTGCGGGTCGATGCCGTTGGCCTCGTTGAAGGCGATCTGCTTGGCCCGCCGACGATTGGTCTCGTCGATCGCCCGCTCCATGGACGGCGTGATCTTGTCGGCGTACATGTGGACCTGGCCGGACACGTTACGGGCGGCCCGGCCGATGGTCTGGATCAGCGACGTCTCCGAGCGCAGGAAGCCCTCCTTGTCGGCGTCGAGGATGGCCACCAGCGACACCTCGGGCAGGTCGAGGCCCTCGCGCAGCAGGTTGATGCCGACGAGCACGTCGAACTCGCCCGTGCGCAGCTCCCGCAGCAGCTCGATGCGGCGCAGCGTGTCGACCTCGCTGTGCAGGTAGCGCACCCGGATGCCGAGCTCCAGGAGGTAGTCGGTGAGGTCTTCGGACATCTTCTTCGTCAGCGTGGTGACCAGCACGCGCTCGTCGCGCTCGGCCCGCTGGCGGATCTCGTGGACCAGGTCGTCGATCTGGCCCTTGGTCGGCTTGACCACGATCTCGGGGTCGACCAGGCCGGTCGGGCGGATGACCTGCTCGACGACCTCCCCCTTGACCCGCCCCAGCTCGTACGACCCCGGCGTGGCCGACAGGTAGACGGTCTGGCCGATGCGCTCCAGGAACTCCTCCCACTTCAGCGGCCGGTTGTCGAGCGCCGAGGGCAGCCGGAACCCGTGGTCGACCAGCGTGCGCTTGCGGGAGGCGTCGCCTTCGTACATGGCGCCGATCTGCGGCACGGTCTGGTGGGACTCGTCGAGGACCAGCAGGAAGTCCTCGGGGAAGTAGTCGAGCAGCGTGTTGGGCGCGCTGCCGGGCTCGCGGCCGTCCATGTGGCGCGAGTAGTTTTCGATGCCGGAGCAGGTGCCGATCTGCCGCATCATCTCGATGTCGTACGTCGTGCGCATCCGCAGCCGCTGGGCCTCCAGCAGCTTGCCCTGGCGCTCCAGCTCCTCCAGCCGCCCGGCCAGCTCCGCCTCGATGCCCGCCACGGCGGCGGCCATGCGCTGCTCGCCCGCGACGTAGTGGGAGGCCGGGAAGATGTAGAGCTCCTCGTCCTCCGTGATGACCTCGCCGGTCAGCGGGTGCATGGTCGAGAGCTTCTCGATCTCGTCGCCGAACATCTCGATGCGCACGGCCAGCTCTTCGTACTTCGGGATGATCTCGATCGTGTCGCCCCGGACCCGGAAGGTGCCCCGGGTGAAGGCCAGGTCGTTGCGCGTGTACTGCATGTCGACCAGGCGGCGCAGGAGCTGGTCGCGGTCGACGTCCATGCCGACGCGCAGCCTGGCCATGCGGTCGACGTATTCCTGCGGCGTGCCCAGGCCGTAGATGCACGACACGGAGGCGACCACGATGGTGTCACGGCGGGTGAGCAGCGAGTTGGTCGCCGAGTGGCGCAGCCGCTCGACCTCGTCGTTGATCGAGGAGTCCTTCTCGATGTACGTGTCGCTCTGCGGGACGTACGCCTCAGGCTGGTAATAATCGTAATAAGAAACGAAATATTCGACCGCGTTGTTCGGCAGCATCTCCCGCAGCTCGTTGGCGAACTGCGCGGCGAGGGTCTTGTTGGGCTGCATGACCAGCGCGGGCCGCTGCAGCCGCTCGATCAGCCAGGCGATGGAGGCGGTCTTGCCGGTGCCGGTGGCGCCCAGCAGCACGCTGTCCTTCTCTCCGGCCTTGACCCGGCGCTCCAGCTCGGCGATGGCCGTGGGCTGGTCACCAGAGGGAGTCATCTCGGTGACGACCTCGAAAGGCGCCACCTTCCGCTGCAAATCTGTGACCGGTCGCATGTTGCCACTGTAGGCGTCCCGACCGACAGAAACGGTCACACCCCCTCGGGCCGCCGCCGGGTTCCCTGCGCCCCGGCGGCGTACCCGCTCAAGACCGGCGCCCGATCAGAACCAGCCGCGGTGGCGGGCCATCTGCTCCAGACCGCGCTGCAGCGCCGCGTCCGCCGCGTGCGGCGGGTCGTCGTAGCGCACGGTGAAGCGGTTGTACGCGTCGTGGCTGGAGGTCAGGAAGCCGCCCCGCTTGTCGGCCTCCAGGATGACGTCCATCTGCCGCGCACCGGCGATGAACGTGAGTTCGAGCTCGTTGAAGTGGCGCCGCCACTGCCCGCCCGCGTAGTACTCGATCTCCTGGAAGAACGGCATCGTCGAGCCGTACAGCGTGCCGCGCTCCAGGTCGGCCTTCTTGAACTGGAAGCCCAGCCGGTCGAGCGCGGCGATGACGTGGTCCTGCGCCGGCAGCGGGCTCACGTACAGCGGGTCGAGGTCGCCCTTGTCGAGCGCGCCCGCCAGCGCCAGCTCCGTCTGGACGCCCAGCCTCATGCCGTGCAGCGGATGCCCGGCGATGGCGCTGATCGGCGTCTCCCAGGGGATCTGGATCTCGAAGGGCTGCTGGTGCTGCGCGCCCGCGGCGAGCTGGAACGTCCCGGCGACCTGCTGGCGCAGGAAGCTGTAGGTCGTCTTGTACTCGTTGTCGCCCGACTCGACTTCGACCACCGCGGTCAGGTCGATGTGGATGCCCTCGACCTTGTAGTCGGAGCTGCCGCCGCGGAAGTGGACGACGCCGCGCAGGATCTCGCCGGGACGTACGCCCGTGTTGGTCAACACCGTGTCGACCTCGACGCCCGCACCGAACGCGGCCATCAATTTGCGGAACACCATGGGGTTCTCTCCTAAGCGGAAGGTGTGTGGCCGTTCTGACCCGTGCCCGAGATGCGGGGGAGCAACTGGGCAAGGAGGAGGGTGGAGAGCGCGGAGTCCGACTGGCCCTGCTGGGTGCGCACGACCAGCGGCTGCGGTGCGTTCTCCGCGAGTTTGGCGCCCACGTCGAGGCGCCTGCGGGCCAGCTCGTACTGCAGCACGGCCCGGTTGTCCCGGTACGAATCGGCCAGCCGGCGCAAGGCCTTGGCCTCGTTCTCGGCGGCGGTCAGCTCGGCCCGGCCGCGCGCCTCGATCTCCCATGTCACGCGCTGCGCCTCGGTCTCCTGCTCCTCCAGCATGCGCGCCACGTCCTTGCGCGCCTTGTTGTGGGCGGCCTTGACCTCGACGACGCGGGCGTCACGGGTCTTCTTGGAGCGCTCGATCTCCATCAGCAGGGTGTCGATGCGGCGCTTGCGGGTCAGCTCCCACTCGCGCTCGTAAGCCGAGAGCTCCTTGGCCACCTTCTCCCGGGTGGCCAGGTGCTGCTGGTACTGGTCGGGCAGCTGGACGTCGGGGATGTTGGCGCCCGTGATGCGCACGCCGTACCGGCCGAGCTGGCGGTTGAGGGCGTCCTGCATGTCGCCGACGTCGGAGCCGCGCAGGTCGTACGCGCGCTCGGTGTTGACGAGGCGGCTGCGCTGCCTGATCGCGTCCTGCACCGCGCTGGAGAGCACCAGGTCGAAGTTGCCCGCGCCGATCGTGCGGACGAACGCGACGGGGTCCACGATGCGGAACTTGAGGAAGAACTCGATCGACTTCAGCGGCACGTTCTCGGCCGTGGGGCAGGCCACGATCGGCGCCGAGTACGGGATCTCCGTGGAGGTGTCGACGACCGCGTCCACCCGGTCCCACGGCAGCCACAGGTAGTGGCGGCCCGGCGGGAGGGTGCCGGTGATGGCGCCCCAGCGGCTGCGTACGCCGGTGGTGCCCTCCTCGATCTCGATGATCGCCTTGCGCCACATCGTGACCATGGCCACGACCAGGAAGAACAGCGCCAGCAGCGCGGCGATCACGGTGAGGTCGGTCAGGACCGCCATCCCCGCGAAGTACACCCCCAGGAACACCAGCGACATCCAGGCGAAGCCGCGCCGGTCCTTGGGGATCACGACGGGGACGAGCTGGCCCTGCTCGCCGCCGCGCAGCAGCTGGCGGATGTCGCCCCAGGAGGCCAGCGACTCCTTGATCTTCGAGAACTCGCGGCTCATGTCAGATCTCCCTCTTGCCGGGCAGCAGGCGTTCGACGGTGCTCTCCAGGTCCGCGTCGGGCTTCGGCGGCGCCTGGGGCTCGCTCACGTCGGCGGCGGCCTTCTTGAGCAGGACGGCGATCTCGGCCTCGCGGCCCTGCACGCGGGAGCCGATCTCGTCGAGCCTGGCGCGGATGGCGGCCATGTCCTCGGCGGAGAACAGCGCCGCGTCCTTGCCGCCCACCAGCTGCTGGGCCAGGGCCAGGAAGTCGATGTCGGTCTGCTCGCCCACCTGCACGACCTGCGGCAGCCTGGTGGCGACGGACTCCAGCTTGTTCAGCAGGTCCTGCTGGAAGCGGTAGTCGAGGATCTCGGGCGCCTCCGCTGCCGACAGCGCCCTGATGTCCAGCGCCTGCGCCTCCAGGAGCGCGGCGTTGGCGTTGGCCGTGGACTCGGCCTCGACCAGGCGCTGCCTGGCCTGCGCGGTGGCCTGGTGGCTGGCGCGTTCGAGGGCGGTGTCCATGCGGGCCTGGTAACCGGCGATCTCCGCCTGGATGGCGCTCAGCGTCTCCTGCAGCCCGGCCAGCTCCTTGACCAGGTCGCCCTCGTTCTGCTCCTTGCGCAGTTGCAGCTCGTACTCGTAGGTGTAGGCCTCCTTGGCGACCCGGACCATCTCGGGGGCGGCCAGGTCCATCCGGTATTCCTGGCTGGACGGCTCGGCGTGCGTGATGTTCACGTCGGTGAGCCGTACGGCGGGCAGGAACTGCTGGTTGAGGCTCTCCAGCATGCCCAGCGTGCTCTCGCCCACCAGGTCGTAGATCTCCTCGGCCCGCTGGGCGTAGATGAGGGAGCGGGTGACCTCGCTGATGGCGTTCTGGAGCTTGGACTGGAAGCCGCTGACCGAGCCGAGCACGAAGATGAACTCCGCCGGGTTCTCGATCCTGAACTGCAGGAACAGGTCCACGCTGGCCTTGACGCCCTGCTGCGTCGGCGCTTCGCTGATCGGCGCGTTGAACGGGTACTCGCGGGTGGTGTTGACGATGTAGCTGACCCGCTTCCACGGGTTGAACAGCGTCACCCGGCCCGGGTCCGCGATGTGCACCAGCTTGCCGAACTGGGTGATCAGGGCCTTGCAGCCCTCGGGCACCATCACCACGCTGCGCCGCCACCACAGGAACGCGGCCGCCAGGACCAGCACCACCCAGTAGTGCGGGCCGAAGATCAGATCGGTGTTGGGGATGACGTTGCCGAGCGCCCCGATCAGGCCGAGCACCACGAGGATGCCCAGCGGCACGATCACCTTCGCGGTGCTCCCCTTGGGGATCACCACCGGGGAGATGACGTGCATGCCGTTCTCGGTGAAGCTGCGGTTGACGATCTCGCCGGCCTCGTTCAGCGACGCCGACCTGGCCTCGATGGCCGTGCCGACCGACGCTCCGCCGTCGCGGGCCGCGGCGAAGTCGTGGGGGTTCAGCGCGAAGCCCCGGGCCTGGCCCGTGAACTGTCCCGCCTGTTCGACGACCTGGCCCATGGCCTGCCCCATCGCCTGCCGCATGTCACCCCCTTGGGCAACCGCTTGGGCTATGCCCTGACCTGCCTGGATCAGTGCCTCTCTGGGTCGTGACATCGAACCTTCCTTCTCCGCTACAGGCGAATCCGACCGTATCGGGTGCGACTTACTGTTCGCTTGCAATGCATGTCATATGTCTATTGCGTCCCGTAGTAGGTGTGCTGTCTATGTAGTAGAGCTACTATCTGGCGAATTGATGGATGCGATAAGAGAGCTCGCAGGCGGTCCCAACCCGACCGGGTCTCTCCAGCCCCAAGGAGGCTCGATGGGCGAGACCGTCCACAACCGCATCGCGCTGCTGCGCGCAGAGCGGAACGTGACCCGCAGGCAGCTGGCCGACGCCCTGGGGGTCCACTACCAGACCGTCGGCTACCTGGAACGAGGGGAATACAGCCCCAGCCTCTTCCTGGCGCTGCGGATCGCCGCGTACTTCGAGGTGCCGGTGGAGGTGGTCTTCTCGATCAGCCCGTTCCCCCGGATCGGGGAGCGGACCGCCTGACCTCGGTCAGGCGGTGGCCACGGCCAGGAGGTGACCGCTGACCCCCAGGAGCGACGGCTCCGACTCCAGCCTGCGGGCGGCGTCGAGCAGCAGCTCGCGCCGCTCGTCGTCGTCCAGCCAGTCGTCCACGTCGCCGTACAGCCAGAAGGCGCCCTCCAGGCCGTAACGGTCGGGGCGCGGCAGCCCGGCGTCGGCGAACTCGCCCAGGATCTCCTCGGGGTCGTGGAAGTAGCCGCGGAAACCGCCCGGCCTGCACGAGATCATCACGCCGGTCTCCAGGGCCCGGTAGTCGGCCGCCCGCTGCTCCTCGTCCAGGAGGAAGCCGCGATAGACGCCGTCGTGCACGGCCGCGAACCGGCTGATGAGGGCCGCCACGACCAGCCCGCCCGGGCGCACCGCGCGTCCGGCCTCGGCCAGGGCGCGGACGCGGTCGGCCCGTTCGGGCAGGTGATAGAGCGGGCCGAGCAGCAGCGCCGCGTCGGCCCGGCCCGAGGGGACGGGCAGGTCACGGGCGTCCCCCAGGCGGGCGCTCACCCCGGGCAGCGCGGCGGCCTCCTGTACGTGCAGCGGCACCGGGTCGATCAGCTCCACCTCGTAACCGGCGGCGGCCAGCCACTCGGCGTGCGCGCCGGTGCCCCCGCCCACGTCGAGCACCCGCGCGGGCGCCGGCGGCAGGACGCGGCGCAGCACGTCACGCGTGCGCCAGTACTCCAGCCGGTTGCGTCCCCGACGCAGCCTGGTCAGCTCGCCGCCCTGCTCGTAGTAACCCAGCACCTCGGGATCCATGATCATGCGAGCCGATGCTACCCACGGGACCCGCGCGGGTTCGAGCCGATAAAGCTCCCTGGCTCTGGGTGTACTGGTGGTCGCATGGCGCGGTCGTTACCATGACCTCGGGACTGAATGATCGTCGAACGGCGGGGCGAGCGATGACACGGTTCGTGGCGGCGGTGAAGCAGGTCGCCCCATGGGCTGCGCAGAACGCCGACGGGGCCATCGCGCTGGTGCTCGCGATCGTGATCGGCGTCGTGGGCGTCATGCCCAACGAGATCGTGCCCGACGAGGTGCAGTCCCAGCTGGTCAACGCCGCGACCCTGGTCATCATGGCGCTGGTGGCCACCGCGCTGCTGCGCGACCGCGCGCGCCAGGCCCCGGTCGAGGAGACGATCACCTCGGGCGCGCTGGCCGAGCTGCCCGCGCGCCTGGCCCGCCTGCAGGAGATCGAGGCGCTGGTCGACAGCACCCGCAAGGCCCTCGACGCGCTCCAGCTCGTACGGGTGCTGGGCAGCAGCCAGGAGATCGCCCAGTCGCACGCGGAGGCGCGCAAGGACACCCACCGGTGGAGCTTCAAGGGCGGCACCGGCACCTACCTGCGCGCGGTCACCCTGCCCGAGTGCGTCGCCGCGGCCCGCAGGGAAAAGCGCCACCTCACGGTCAGGGTCGAGGTGATCGACCCGTCCAACCTGGAGGTGTGCGAGGCGTACGCCCACTACCGCCGCTCGCTGTCGGACGCCCCCGACGGCACCGGCGAGACGTGGACGACCGACCGGGCCAGGAAGGAGTCGTACGCGACGATCCTGGCCGCCTTCTGGCACCGCCAGCGCTACGGGCTGCTCGACATCGCGGTGGGCCTGTCCTCGACGATGACCACGTTCCGCTGGGACGTGTCGGCCACCCGCCTGATCATGACGGTCGAGGACCCCAACAAGGCGATGACCGCGCTGGCCGGCACCTTCTACTACGAGAACTGCGACACCGAGCTGCGGCTCAGCTTCGAGCAGGCGCGGCGGGTGCCGCTGGAGATGTACAAGAAGGTGCCGTTGAGCGACGAGCCCACCATCGAGGAGGTTCAGGAGCTGTTCGAACGCATCGGGATCCCCCTGCCCAAGGCGTACAACGGCCGTGACGTCGTCGACATCGCCCGCAAGGCGTTGCGGGCGATGGATCCCTATGGCGAGCCCCATGATCGAGCTGGTCTGTGATGAGCCATCACGGCGTCCACCAGCGGGTGCTCGGGGGTGAGGCCAGGGCCTGGGCGCTGGAGACGCTCTCGTCCGGCGGCCTGACCGCGGTGCGCCACCCGCTCGGATTCGTGTGCCTGCCGCTGGAGCGCGACGGCGGCGAAGGGGTGTGCCTCCACCTGTGGTCCGACTCGTTCGCGCACGCCGAGAGCACGACCTCGCAGATCCACTGCCACAGCTGGGACCTGGTCAGTCACGTCCTCTACGGCCAGGTGCGCAACGTGCACGCGGTGGTGACCGATGCCGGCCGGGACGCCACGCACCGGGTCTTCGAGGTGGTCAGCGGGGCCGACGGTGACCGCATCTCGCCCACGGGGCGCACCGTGCGGCACGCGACGGGCCTGGTGGAGGTGTTCGGCCCCGGCGACACGTACACGCTGGCCGCCGACCGCTTCCACAGCAGCGTCGTGCCGGAGGGCGGCGAGGCGGCCACGATCGCGCTGGGACGGGGCCGGCCCGGCAGCCGCGACCTGTCGCTCGGCCCGCTGGGCGGCGGGCCGCACCACGTGGCCAGGCAGCCCCTGGACGCCCAAGAGACCGAGCTGGCCGTACGCCTGATCACCGCTCACCTGACCTGAGAGGCATCCGATGGACCTGGATCACGCCCGCACGGTCGCCGTCGAAGCCGCCGAGGCCGCGGGGGCGCTGCTCCGGGAGGGCATGCGCGGCGTGGTCGGCGTCCGGGCCAAGGGCGAGGCGGGCGACGTGGTGACCGACCTCGACCTGGCCTCGGAGAAGCTGCTGCTGGAGCGCATCCTGACGGCGTACCCGTCGCACACGGTGATCGCCGAGGAGTCGGGGCTGGTGGGGGCCGCGGGCGGCGAGTGGACGTGGCTAGTCGACCCGCTCGACGGCACCAACAACGTGGCGATCGGCCTGCCCGCGTACGTGGTGGGCGTGGCGCTGTGCCGGGGCGGGCGTCCCGTGCTGGGCGTCGTGCACGATCCCGTCTCCGCCCGGACGTGGTCGGCCGTGCGCGGGCGGGGCGCGCTGTCCGCCGCGGCGGGGTCGTCCTCGGGGGTACGCCTGGCGCCCCCGTACGCGCCGAGCCCGCACGGGCCGCTGCTGGCCTGGACCCAGGGCTACGACGTGGGCAGGGGCGACGCGACCGTGCGCGCGCTGCGCTCGGCGCTGGAGCTCAACGCACGCCGGGTGCTGCAGCTGTGGGCGCCGCTGCTGGCGTGGGCGATGCTGGCGCGCGGCGACATCGACGGCATCGTGGGCTACCGGGCCGAGGCGGTCGACCTGCCCGCGGGCGCGCTGCTCGCCCGGGAGGCCGGCATCGAGATCAGGGCGCTGGACGGCGGCCCGTTCGAGGAGTGCATCGACGGCACGGCCGACGACCGCAGCTTCGTCGCCGCCCATCCCCGGGCGGTCCCCGGGCTGCTCGCCCTCCTCGGGCTCGAATGAGGAAAAGTCCACAGAATATGTGTGTCGTTCGTCGATGAGTTCCGCTCCCGTTCGTCGTCTATTTAAGAGAACGGAACAAGGGAGAGGGGCTCGACATGATGACCACGACCGAGCTGGCGCAGGTGCTCTTCGCGACCGCTCTGCAACCGTCCGACCGGCTGTCCCCGTTCCAGATCCGCGAGGCCGTGGACGAGCGGCTGTGCCGGTGCGGCGGCGACCCGGCCCGGTGCGCGGCGTACGTGGCGCAGGAGGCGGGCGACCACCCCGACACGTACGTCGTGCGGATGCGCTGGGCGCTGGACGCGGTCGCCGGCGCCTACGCGCTGGCCGCCGCCTGATCAGCCGAACCGCACCAGGGTCCACACGGTGGCGAGCAGCCCGACCACGGCCAGGCCCGTGCCGGTCAGCAGGAAGCGCCGCATCGGGACCTTGACCTCGTGGCGGCGGCACGACTCGAACCACAGCAGCGTGGCCAGCGACGCCCACGGCGTGATGACCGGCGCCACGTTGGTGCCGGCCAGCAGGGCCAGCAGCTGGTCCTGGTCGGCGGCCGGGATGACGGTCTCGACGGCCTTGTAGGCGGGCAGGTTGTTGATGGTGTTGGAGAGCCCGGCCCCGACGGCGGCCGTGCGGTAGGGGTCGCCCTCCGTGCCGACCATCCAGGTCATCAGGTCGGACAGGCCGTGCCTGCTGAGCGTGGGCACCACCAGGAACAGCCCGGTCACGAAGATCACGAGCTGCCACGGGATGAGGCTCCAGGTCAGGCGGTCGCGGGCGCGTACCAGGAAGGCCACCACGACGATCGCGGCAGCGCCCGTGGCGGCGACGGCGACGTGCGCCTTGAGCAGCAGCATCGCGATGAACAGCAGGCAGCCGGCCGACGCGGCGCCGAACAGCACGCGGTCGGCCACCGGCTCCAGCAGCGGCGGGGTGTAGCGCAGGTCGCGCCGCTGGCCGCGGCGCCAGTAGAACACCCACAGGAACACCATCGTCACCGCGATCGAGGCGAGCTGCGGGGCCCACATGCGCGCGGCGAACTGCTGGGCGTCCAGGCCGATCTTCTCCATGCCCAGGAGGTTGGTCAGGTTGGAGACTGGAAGCAGCAGGCTGGCGGTGTTGGCCAGCCAGATCGTGGTCATGGCCAGAGGGAGGGCGGCGATGCGGGCTCTGGGGGCGAGGGCGAGCATGACGGGCGTGAGGAGGACCGCCGTCGTGTCCAGATTCAGAAATATCGTGATAAATGACGCGAAAGCAGTGCAAAGAAAGAAAAGCGCGGCGTAGTTGCCGCGGCCGAGCACCGCCATCCTCGCCGCGATGGCGTCGAAGACTTGCGCCTCCTTGGTCAGCTCGGCCAGCACGATGATCGCGACCAGGAAGATCAGCAGCGGCCCGATCTCGTCGAGGCTCTCAGCCGCCGCCTCCCAGGGCAGCAACCCGGTCGGCACGAACACCACGCCGAGTATGAGCAGCCCGATCCTGACCAGGTCGAGCACTCCAAGTCGCCGCCACACCCGTAGATGATCCCATACCTGCGAAAGGGCGCTGAAACCGGCGCTCTCACAGGGGATACTGAGCTCATGGCGCGTGACGGCAGGCCGACAGAGATCTTCGTCAGCTACTCCCCGGCCGACACGGCGTGGGCGACCTGGATAGCGTGGGAGCTCGAGGCGGCCGGCTACAAGACCATGATCCAAGAGTGGGACTTCGTGCCGGGCACCAACTTCATCGACTTCATGGACCGCGGGGTCAGCGAGGCGCAGCTGGTCGTGGCCGTGCTCTCGCGCAACTACCTCAACTCCCGCTACGGCCGGATGGAGTGGCAGGCCGCGCTGCGGGCCGACCCCGACAACCCCTCCAACAAGCTCGTCACGATCAGGCTGGAGGACGTCCGGCTCGAGGGCCTGCTGTCCACGATCACCTGGGTCGACCTGCTGGGCGTCACCGACCCGGGGCAGGCCAGGGCGCTGCTGCTGGGCCGGGTGCGGGAGGCGATGGCGGGCCGGGCCAAGCCGGAGGCGGCGCCCGCGTTCCCCGACGGCTCCAGGGCGGCGGTGCCCGCCCCGACGCTCCCGCCGCCGGGCGACCGGGCCAGGGCGCGGCGCACGCCGGTGACGGCGCCGAAGTTCCCCCCGACGGTGAGCAGCGACCGGGCGCGCGCGTCGATCAGCGTGCTGCACATCGGCGGCCCCAGGTTCGGCAGGGCGCTGCCCGATCCGGGCGAGCCGTTCACGCCCGAGGACATGCAGGCGCGCATCTGGGCGGACCTGACCGCCATGTACGACCGGGGCATGCCGCGCCCCGACCTCATGCTGGTCACCGGCGACCTGACGGAGTCGGGCAGCCTGGGGCAGTTCGGGCAGGCGACGCGGTTCGTGACCGACCTGCGGCTGCTCATCGGGCTGGAGCAGCACCGGCTGATCCTGCTGCCCGGGCCGCGTGACGTGACCAAGGCCGCCGCCAGCGCGTACTTCATGACCTGCGAGGCCGACGACGTGAGCCCGCAGCCGCCCTACTGGCCCAAGTGGCGGCACTTCGCCGGGCTGTTCGGCGAGGTCTACCAGGGGCTGGACGACCGGGTGTTCGACGGCGGGCAGCCGTGGACGCTGTTCGAGGTGCCCGATCTGAAGGTGGTCGTGGCGGGGCTCAACTCGACGATGGCGATGAGCCACCTCGAACGCGACGCGTACGCGCAGCTCGGGGAGGCGCAGGCGGCCTGGTTCGCCGAGCGGCTGCGGCCCTACGAGGAGAGCGCGTGGCTGCGGCTGGGCGCCATCGGGCATCCGCCGGGCGAGCTGCGGGACGCGCCCACGTACGAGCGGCTGCTGGCCCACCGGCTCAACCTGCTCTTCCACGGCGGGTCCGCCCACCAGGCCGAGGGCATGATCGCCGCGCCGCGCTCCGGGCGGCACCAGGTGGTCGAGATCACCCCTGACGGCCTGCGGATCTGGCGGCCCGACGCGGGCGAGCCCGAGCCGCTCCCGCACCGGTGGAAGGCCGTGCGGGCCACGTTCACCGGCGACAGCCCGGCCCCCGAGCCGCCCGCGCCCAAACCGGACGAGCGCGCGCCGAGCCCGGTCGAGCTGCTGCTCGACCGGATCGCCGAGGTCTGCGAGGCCAGGCACGAGCGGGCCAGGATCCGCCGGTTCGACACGCACCTCGTGGTCACCCACCCGGAGGACGGCTTCGTCCGCCAGACGATGATCGGCGCGCACGTGGGCGAGCTGACCGAGAGCGCCGCCGACGGCTTCGCCCGCCAGGCGCACGCCACCGGCCTGGCTGCCGAGCTGGTCTACCAGGGGCCGCCCGCCTCCCGGGCGGTCCGCGACGACCTGATGCGCAAGGGGGTGCGGCTGCGCACCTTCACCGAGTTCCAGGGGCTGCTCGACCTGACCGGCTACGTCGCCGAGCAGACGGCCAGGCTGACGGCCGACCGCCGCTATCCGCCCGACCTGTACGTGCCGCAGCGCTACCGCGAGCTCGACCGCCCGGGCGGCCAGGTCAAGCACGGTCTGACCGACGAGCTGATGCGGCTGCTGGCCACCGACCACGGCCGGTTCCTGCTGCTGCTCGGCGACTTCGGCCACGGCAAGACGTTCGCCCTGCGGGAGCTGGCCCGGCGCATCCCGGCCGAGCTGCCGCACCTGACGCCGATCCTGATCGAGCTGCGCGCCCTGGACAAGGCGCACTCCGTGGACGCGCTGGTGGCGGCCCATCTGGCCGGGCACGGCGAGGAGTTCATCGACCTCAAGGCGTTCCGCTACCTGCTCAGGCAGGGGCGCATCGTGCTGCTGTTCGACGGGTTCGACGAGCTGGTGACCCGGCTGACTTTCGATCGGGCGGCCGATCACCTGGCCACGCTGCTGGCGGCGGCCGAGGACAAGGCCAAGATCGTGGTCGCCAGCCGCACCCAGCACTTCAAGTCGCACAGCCAGGTGCTGACCTCGCTCGGCGAGATGGTGGGGGTGCTGCCGCAGCGGCGGGTGCTCAGCGTCGAGGACTTCACGCACGACCAGATCCGCTCCTACCTGGCCAACCGGTTCGACGACGGCGACGAGGCCAGCGCGCGCATGTCGCTGATGGGCGAGATCAAGGACCTGCTGGCGCTGGCCCAGAACCCGCGCATGCTGACCTTCATCGCCGACCTCGACGCCGACCGGTTGTGTACGGTGGCGGACACCCGCCACACGATCAGCCCCGCGCTGCTGTACGACGAGATCCTCAGCTCCTGGCTGGCCTTCGAGGAGCGGCGGGCCAGGATCCCCGGCTCGGCCACGGCGTTGACCGTCGACGAGCTGTGGCAGGCGGTGACGGCGCTGGCGATGCGGCTGTGGGACACCGGCGAGTCGCTGCTGGGCGTGGACGAGCTGACCGAGATCGGCGAGACGCTGACGGACCTGTCCGACGGGCAGCTGTCGGCGGCGCACGCGGCGTACCGGATGGGCTCGGGCAGCCTGCTGGTGCGGACCGAGGACGGGATGTTCGGTTTCATCCACGCGTCGGTGATGGAGTGGCTGATCGCCCGCCACATCGCCCTCGACAACCTCGCGCTGCTGTCACGCAGGCCGCTGTCGGCGCTGACCGTGGAGTTCCTGTGCGACCTGGCCGACGTACGGGCACTGCGCGCGTGGGCGGCCGAGCCGCCGGGCGACGACGTGTCCAGGGCGAACGCGGTCAAGATCTCGGCCAGGCTGCGCACCCCGGCGCGGGCCGACCTGCGCGGTGCGAACCTCAAGGGCGAGGACCTGTCGGCCAGGGACCTGAGCGAGGTCGACCTCACCGGCGCCGACCTGTCCGAGGCCACCCTGGCGGGCACGAACCTGTCCAGGGCCGTCCTGCGCGAGGCCAGCCTGACCGGGGCGCGGCTCGACGGCGCCGCGCTCACCGGGGCCGACCTGACCGGCGCCGACCTGTCGGGGGCGCGGCTGGCGCGGGTCGACCTGAGCGACGCGGCGGTCGAGGGCGCCCGCTGGCACCGGGCCTCGCTGATCGACGTGACCGGCACGCTGCCCCACCTGCCCGGCGCGGCGGTGGTGCCGGGCCGGCCGGTGGAGGTCGAGTTCGCCCCGGCCGGCATCGGCGTCCCGTACGGCTACCACTTCCAGACCAGCCGCCTGCCCGAGCCCATCGCCTACAGCCCCGACGGCTCCACGATCGCGATCGGCAACGAGGACGGCGGCGTGCTGCTCTGCGTCGGCGGCGCGCCCGTGCGCACGCTGCAGGGGCACCGGGGCCGCGTCTACGCGGTCACGTTCGCCCGCACCCGCGACCTGCTGGCCACCGGCGCGAGCGACGGAGCCGTGCTGCTGTGGGACTCCCTCACCGGCGAGTGCCTGCACGCGCTCAAGGGCCACGCCGACGGCGTCTGGCCGGTACGCCTCAGCCCGGCCGGCGACCTGGTGGCGGCCGGGGGCGGCGACGGCATCGTACGCGTGTGGGAGACGGCCACCGGGCGGCTCGCGCACGCGCTCGAAGGGCACCAGGCGCCGATCTACACGGCGTCGTTCGGCCACTCGGTGCTGGTGACGGGCGACGCGGCCGGCGTCGTACGCGTCTGGGACCTGACGTCCGGGCAGGTGAAGGAGACGCTCGACGGCCATCGCGGCAGCGTCTACCGAGCCGTGCACAGCCCCGACCGCCGCCTGCTGGCCACCGGCGACGAGGCGGGCACCGTCAGGCTGTGGGACACCGCCACGTGGCGGCCGCTGCACGTGCTGAGCGGGCACGCGGGCAGCATCTACTGCGTGGCGTTCTCGCCGGACGGCTCGCTGCTGGCCACCGGCGACACGGCGGGCGCCGTACGCCTGTGGGAGCCGTCGGGCGAGTCCCGGGGCGTGCACACCACGCACGCGGCGGCCGTCTACCAGGTGACCTTCAGCCCCGACGGGCAGTCGCTGGCCAGCGGCGACTCGGGCGGCGTGCTCCGGCTCCAGCAGGTCGGCGGCGGCCGGCGGGTCGAGCTGACGGGCCACCGCAGCTCCGTCTGGCCGTTCGCGTTCCGCCCCGACGGCCAGCAGATCGCCACCAGCAGCAACGACGGCACCGTGCGCCTGTGGGACCCGGGCTCGGGCCAGTGCCAGCGGGTGCTGCGCGGCCATGGGCGGCGCATCTCGTCGGTCAGGTTCAGCGCCGACGGCTCGATGCTGGCGACCAGCGGCAACGACGGCGTCGTACGCGTGTGGGAGCCGCGTACGGGGCGGCGGCTGCGGGAGTTCACCGGCACGGCCGACCGGCTCATCTCGGCCCTGTTCTCCCCCGCCGGGCCCGTGCTGGCCACCTCCAGCAACGACGGCGGCGTGCACTTCTGGAACGCCGTCACCGGCGACTACGAGCGCGAGCTGAGCGCCGAGACCGACCACGTCTGGGCCGAGGCGTTCAGCCCCGACGGCAGCCTGCTGGCCACGGCCAACGACGACGACAGCGTCAAGATCTGGTACCGCCCGACCGGGCGGCTGGCGGGCAACCTGGCCGACCACCGCGGGCGGGTGCGCTCGATCGCGTTCAGCCCCGACGGCGAGTACGTGGCCACGGGCTGCGACGACCGGCTCGTACGCCTGTGGCACGTGGCCTCCGGCGGCCGGGTCGCCACGCTCAAGGGCCACACCGACCGGGTCTACTCGGTGGTCTTCTCCCCCGACGGCCGCCACCTGGCCAGCGCCGGCAACGACGGCCGGGCCATGGTGTGGGAGCTGCGCCCGGGACAGCCGTGGCAGCCGCGCCTGGTGCACGAGCTCTGGCACGAGGGGCGGCTGTGGAGCCTGGCGTTCGACGCCACGGGCGAGCGCCTGGCCACGGGCGGCGACGACCTGGTGGTGCGGGTCTGGGACACCGCGACCGGGCGGCCGCGGCACACGCTGGCCGGGCACGCCCGCCGGGTCTGGTCGGTCGCCTTCAGCCCGGTCGCCGACCTGCTGGCCAGCGCGGGCGACGACGGCGTGGTGATCCTCTGGGAGGGCGGCGAGCGGCGGGCCACCCTGCTCGGGCTGGCCGAGGGGTGGGCGGCGCTGGCGCCCGACGGGCGCTACAAGGTCCAGGGCGAGCCGGCCGGGCAGTTCTGGCACGTGATCGGGATGACCCGGTTCGAGCTGGGCGAACTCGACCCCTACCTGCCGGGCGTGCGGCAGGTGCCGCTCGACTCGCCCTTCTGAGCTCGGGTCAGCCGCGGCCGGCGCGCCTGGTCAGCTCCTCCCAGACCTCGTCCACCCGGGCGTCGAGCTCGGCCAGCGAGCCCTCGTTCGGAATCACGATGTCGGCCACCGCCAGCCGGTCCTCGCGGGCGGCCTGGGCGGCGATGCGGGCCTTCGCGTCGGCCTCCGCCATGCCCCGGTGCTCGGCCAGGCGCCGGACGCGGGTCTCGTCGGCCGCGTCGACGACGATGACCACGTCGTACATGGGGGCCAGGTGGTTCTCCGCCAGCAGCGGCACGTCGTAGACGGTGATCGCGTCGTCGGCCGCCCGGCTCTGCAGCTCCGCCACCCGCTCCCCCACCAGCGGGTGGACGATCGCGTTGAGCGCGGCGAGCCGGTCGGGGTCGGCGAAGACGATGGAGCCGAGCTTCTCCCTGTCGAGCGAGCCGTCCAGGCGCAGCACGCCCTCCCCGAACGCGGCCACCACCCTGGCCAGCCCCGGTGTGCCCGGCTCGACCACCTCGCGGGCGAGCCTGTCTGCGTCGATCACGACGGCGCCCTTGGCCGCGAGCCGCCTCGACACCTCGCTCTTGCCCGATCCGATACCGCCTGTGAGCCCAGTCTTCAACACGGGCAAAAGCCTACGGCGTCATCATCGTAGACATGAAGACGACGATCGTACGGGCCGCGCACGAGCAGGCCGCGGCCGTCGGGGACGACTGGGTGGGGCCGCAACACGTCGTGCTCGCCCTGCTGGCCGGTGAGTCCCTGGCCGCCCGGGTGCTGACCGAGGCGGGGCTGGACCACGCGCACGCGCTCGCGTGCCTGCCGCACCACGCCAGGCCCGCGCACGGGGCGGGCGGCTTCGCCAACCCCGCCTTCTACAAGCTGTACGGCATCGCGACCGGCCTGGCGCTGGCCGCGGGCCACCGGCACGCGGAGCCGGAGCACTGGCTCATGGCCCTGGCCTACGACATCGAGGAGGAGAGGGGGCCGACGCCGCTGCACCTGTTCGGGGTGGATCCGGCGGCGGTGGCCGCGGCGCTGCGCGCGCACGGGGTCCGGACGCCGCCGATCGGCCCGCCCGTGCACGTGCCGTGGCGGGGCCGCCACCAGGTCATCGTGCCCGCCTCCGCCCTCCAGGGCGTGCTCGACCGGCTCAACGCCGAGCATCCGGCGGGCTCGGAGTGGCGCTGGGGATGGAACTGGGTGGACGACGACCTGGGCCGCGCCGTGATCACGGCTGAGGAAGGGATCGATCTGGCCGCATACGCAGGTGGATCAGCGTCAGATGATCGTCCATCCGCTCCCGGCTCGTCTCCCGGTAGCCCAGACGGCGGTAGAGCTTGAGGTTGGCCTCTGACAGGTGCCCCGTGAACAGGTCGAACGCCTCCGCCTCCGGCACCGCCTCGTGCAGGGCGGTCAGCAGCGCCGTGCCGATGCCCTGCCCCTGGCGGTCGGGGGCCACGACCAGGCGGCCGACCAGGCAGGTCGTGCCGGACACCTGCCCGCGCACCGCCCCGATCACGCGGCCGGCGTCGAGCGCCTTGAGCACGACGGCGCCCTCGATGACCTTGCGGACCTGCTCCAGCGACTCGACGAGCGGCGGGATGTACGGGTCGCCGTACAGCTGGGCCTCGCTCACGTAGGCCGCCCGCTGCAGGGTGAGGATCTCGCCCGCGTCCGCCGTAGTCGCCCGTTCGATCAGCACGCGCAGCACCTTATCGTTCGCCGTTCACGAATACATGCCCGCCGTGAGCTCGCCGGGGCATTCGGTGCCCTCCTGCGGCAGCTCCCCGTTGACGAGGTAGTCGTGCACGTGCGTGCGCAGGCAGGTGGCGCGGAGCCGGTTGATCCCCTGGAGCAGGTACGCGTCGGGCCCGTCGCCGTGCGACAGCACGACCGCCCCGGGGATGCGCCCCGCGGGCCGGGCGTCCGCGTCCAGCCGGCCGATCCCGACCAGGACCGTGGGCTCGTGGCGCGGGGCCGGCACGTGCGGGGGCCAGCTCGGGGCGCCCTTTCGCGGTATGCCCAGGCATCGCGCGACCTCGTAGCGGCCGCTCACCCATCCCACGCGCGGCGCCACCTCGCGCAGCCGCGTCTCCATCGCGAGGAAGCGCCGGTAGGCGGGCACGGCCGGCATGAAGTCGTGGCAGAGCATGGATCCGGAGACGGTCGCGGACGCCGCCGGGTTGCTCACGGCGGCCGGCTTGATCGCGGGCGCTCCCGGGGCGCTGCCGGTGGCCGGCTTGGTCGTGTCGCCTTCTCCGGCCTCGGAAGCCATCACCGCCGGCCTGGTCGCGTCGCCCTCCCTGACACCGGAGGCCGTCGCCGCCGCCCCGGTCGCGTCGCCCTTCCTGACCCCGGAGGCCATCGCCGCCAATCTGGTCGCGTCACCCTCCCTGGCCTCGGACATGGCCCGGGCCAGTTCCGGCCAGCGCCCCGGGACCAGCCCGGCGTGGACGGCCACCGCGAGGTGGCGGGCCTTCACCGTATGTCCGGGGCCGGCATGCAGGGGCGTGCGGCGGGTCAGGGCGTCGTAGACCTTCACGGCGTCGGCGTCGTCGAGCGGGCAGCCCAGGTGCCTGCGGCACCAGTCGCGGAAGGCGAACAGCTGCTGTTCGGCCGCCCGCGCCTGGTCGGTCAGCCGCTGCTCCAGGGCGGGCTCGGTGTGGTCGGGCCCGCCTTCCAGGTACATCCGCCCGACCCGGTGCGGGAACAGCTCCATGTACGCCTGCCCGTACACGGCCCCGTAGGAGGCGCCGAAGTACCGCAGCCGGGGCTCCCCCAGCTCGGCGCGCAGGGCGTCGAGGTCGTGGGCGACCTGCCAGGACGTGAGCCCGTCGTAGGCGGGTCCGGCGGCGGCGCGGCAGCTCCGGTCGTAGGCGGCGTTGTCGCGGGCGTAGGCGCGCCACCCGCCCCGTCCGGGGGCAAGGACGAGGCGCAGCGGGTCGGGCTGCGCCACCGCGCACCGGACGGCGGCCGCGCTCCCCCGGTCGCCCAGCCCGCGCGGCTCGACCAGCACCACGTCGAACCACCTGGTCAGCTCGCTCACGCTCTCCGGCCGGGCGCGCACGCCCTGGACGGTGGAGGCCGCGCCGGTGTTCACCACCAGGAAGCCGCGGCTGTGCTGCGGGTCCTGCGCGGGCATCCTCGCCAGGTCGATCTCGGTACGGGCGCCGTCCGGCCTGGCCCAGTCGACGGGCACGGACAACTTGGCGCACTGCAGCCCGTCGCCGCAGTCCTGCCACTGGGGAACGGCCGCGCCCTTCACCGCCGGCGACGCGGTGGCCGCGGCCGCCAGCGCGGCCGTGGCAAGGATGATCACCCGCTGAACCATGCCCAATGCGTCGCCCCTGGGAATCGATCGTGGTGTCAACAGCGCAGGTCAGTCTGTCAGCACCGATCGTCACGGGCGGAGGGCTCGCCAACACCCAAGGTAAAATCTCCGACCCCCTCAACGAACCGCCCGAAAAGCCCCCTACGCCCCCCGCACGCCCATGGCGCCGCATCCACACAGAACGACCTCGGCAGCCCCCACGCGCTACGCCGCAACCGCACCGCACCGCCCGCCAGCACCCGCGCCCAGCGCCGCGCACCGCACCGCAGCACACCGCACCGCACCGCACCGCCAGCGCCCGCGCACGAAGGCCACACGCCCATAGCGCCCGCCCACAGCGCCGCGCCCACGATGCGGCTACGGTGCGGCTGCGGCGCCGCTGTGCGGGCCTCTGTGGCACGGTGTGAGCGGAGCGCCGCCGTCCCGGTGTCACCCCCGCCTCAGGGAGCGCCGCGCACGCATAATGGCGCCCACGGCTTCTTTCGCCCGGTGCCCAGATGCCCAGCGCCTCTCACCCGATGCCCGAAGGCCGAGCCCACGGAGCCCAAGCCCACGGAGCCCAAGCCCACGGAGCCCAAGCCCACGGAGCCCAAGCGCACGAAACCCGAGCCCGCAGACTCCCAGCCCGCAGACTCCCAGCCCGCAGACTCCGAGCGCACGGAAGCCGAGCGCCGGGAGACCGAGTCCCCAGGAGGCGGGAGGCCGTGGCGGCAGGGGGCACGTTTAGGGGCGGTCACCGGCGGTCGGACCGGAACCCCCGTGGGCAACGTATGGGGGCAGGCATGCGGAAGGCCCCGCACCGTGAACGATGCGGGGCCTTCCGGAGTTACGACCGGGCCTCAGCCGACCCGAGGGTCAGCTCTGACCGCCGGCGAGCTTCTCGCGCAGAGCCGCGAGCGCCTCGTCCGAGGCGAGCGCACCGCTGGCCGGAGCCGACGACGAGGAGGAGCCACCGGCCGGAGCCTGCGTCTCGCCGCTGTAGGACGAGGGAGCGGCCTCGCCGGCCTCCGCCTCGGCCTTGCGGGCCTCCTCGATCTGCTTCCGGTGAGCCTCGAAGCGCGTCTGGGCCTCGGCGTACTGCCGCTCCCACTCCTCGCGCTGCTTGTCGAAGCCCTCGAGCCACTCCCCGGTCTCCGGGTCGAAGCCCTCGGGGTAGATGTAGTTGCCCTGGTCGTCGTACGTGGCCGCCATGCCGTACAGGGTCGGGTCGAACTCGACCTCGGCCCCGACGCCCTCGTTGGCCTGCTTCAGCGAGAGGCTGATGCGACGACGGTCGAGGTCGATGTCGATGATCTTCACGAAGATCTCGTCGCCGACCTGGACGACCTGCTCCGGGATCTCCACGTGGCGCTCGGCCAGCTCGGAGATGTGGACCAGGCCCTCGATGCCCTCCTCGACCCGGACGAACGCGCCGAACGGCACCAGCTTGGTGACGCGGCCCGGCACGACCTGGCCGATCTGGTGGGTGCGGGCGAACTGCTGCCACGGGTCTTCCTGGGTCGCCTTGAGCGACAGGGAGACGCGCTCGCGCTCCATGTCGACGTCGAGGACCTCGACCGTGACCTCCTGGCCGACCTCGACAACCTCGGAGGGGTGGTCGATGTGCTTCCAGGACAGCTCGGACACGTGGACCAGACCGTCGACCCCACCGAGGTCGACGAAGGCGCCGAAGTTGACGATCGAGGAGACGACGCCCTTGCGGACCTGACCCTTCTGGAGGGTGTTGAGGAACGTCTGGCGAACCTCGGACTGCGTCTGCTCGAGCCAGGCGCGGCGCGACAGAACCACGTTGTTGCGGTTCTTGTCGAGCTCGATGATCTTGGCCTCGAGCTCGCGGCCGACATACGGCTGCAGGTCGCGGACGCGGCGCATCTCCACGAGGGACGCCGGCAGGAAGCCACGCAGGCCGATGTCGAGGATGAGACCACCCTTGACGACCTCGATGACGGTGCCGGTGACGATGCCGTCCTCGTCCTTGATCTTCTCGATCGTGCCCCAGGCGCGCTCGTACTGAGCACGCTTCTTGGACAGGATCAGGCGGCCCTCTTTGTCCTCCTTCTGGAGAACCAGGGCTTCGACGTGCTCCCCGACCTCCACGACGTCAGCTGGGTCGACATCGTGCTTGATGGAAAGCTCGCGCGAGGGGATGACACCCTCGGTCTTGTAGCCGATATCGAGAAGAACCTCGTCTCGATCGACCTTGACGACGGTGCCCTCGACGATGTCGCCGTCGTTGAAGTACTTGATGGTCTCGTCGATCGCCGCGAGGAAGGCTTCCTCGGACCCGATGTCGTTGACCGCTACCTGCGGGGTGCTCGAGGTGGCCTCAGTGCTGGACGTCATGTGTGGAATTGCTCCGAACGCGGACAGGATGTCGATGTGGCGGATGCGCGGCAGGCCCTCTTCCGCATCAAGCCGAGGAATTACGACATCGACGTGACCGAGCGCGAGCCCGCTCCGTCTGAGGCGCGCGCGAGCCCACAGCGCAGCGATCAGCATATGAGACCATCGCCACGGGGTCAATCCGGGGAGCAATCAATACGCGATGACCTGCAGTTTGCTCTTGGCGTCGATTTTACCTCGCAGTTTCTCCGGTATGGAGATGCGGGCCGGGTCGCCGTCGGAGACATAGCGCTCGCCAGGGTGCTTGTCCAGCCATTCCAGCCAGTACTGCGAGCACCACTTGCGGCACTCGCCCTTCTTGCCGTTGCTCTGGATGCGCTGGATGGCTCCCCGGTCGAATTTTTTCGCGTAGGGCGAAAGTGACGGCTCCGCACCAGCGAGGAAGACGCCCGCGAAATCATACCGGGTGCCGTCCCAAGCCCCGGTACGGGCGAGCTTCTTCGGCCGGGGCATCGACCCGAACGGCAGGGCCATGGTCCGCGACTGCGGCACGCCGAGCTTCTTGAGCAGGCGTTCGAGCCGGACGATCTGCTCGCGGACCTTCTTCTTGCGCAGCACGCGCAGGTTGGGGTGGCTCCAGGTGTGGTTGGCCACCTCGTACCCGTGGTCGATCAGCCACTTGACGGCGGCCGCCTGGGACTCCCGGTCGGTCAGCCCGAACGGCTCCCTGTTGATCCAGAAGGTGGCGACCGGCCGGAACCCCGGATATTTCCTGGCCACCTCCTGGAGGACGGCCACGGCCGTGCCGGCCTTGGGGTTGCCGTTCGCGTCGAGCGCGAAGTGGCTCGGGTGCCCGTCGTCGAACGTCAGCACGGCCGGGAACTTCCCCGCCGGCACCTTGATGTCGCCGGTGGCGAACTCTCTGGCGGTGATCGGCACGTAGCCCTGCTTGGCCAGCTTCTCCAGCTCTTTCCTGAGCTGGTCGGGCGTCCTGTCGATCGAGGCCAGCCGTTTGGCGAGGATCCGGTGGTACATCAGGACCGGCACCAGCCCGGCCTCGTTGGCGTGCACCTGCCGGGCGAACTCGGGCGTGGCCACGACCCCGGGCGGCTCGCCCACCGGCGTCTGGCTCGGCGGTGCGACGCTGCCCTGGATCTTGGCCAGGTCCTTCGGCTTGGCGTGGGGGCGCTGCTCCGACGGTAAGAGGCTCAGGCCGACGACGGCCACCGTTACCACCACCACGTTGGCGATGCCGATGATCCGCGTGAGGGACGCTGAAATCCGCACAGAGCTCCTGGCCGACTGGTGAAGTTTCCTCCAGGTTAGTCGAAAGAGATGATCAGTCAGTGCCCGGCGTCCTCCCACGTACGCCCGACGCCCACGGAGACCTCCAGCGGGACGCGCAGGTGGTAGGCGGCGTTCATCTGGTCGCACACGAGCTGCTTGAGCTGCTCCAGCTCCCCTGGCGCGACCTCGAACACCAGCTCGTCGTGGACCTGCAGCAGCATCCTGGAGGCCAGCTTCTCCTCACGGATGGCCTGGTGGACGTTGAGCATGGCGACCTTGATGATGTCGGCGGCCGAGCCCTGGATGGGCGCGTTGAGCGCCATCCGCTCGGCCATCTCGCGGCGCTGGCGGTTGTCGCTGGTGAGGTCGGGCAGGTAGCGGCGGCGACCCATGATCGTCTCGGTGTAGCCGTCGGTGCGCGCCTGCTGGACGATGGCCTGCAGGAAGTCGCGCACGCCGCCGAACTCGGTGAAGTATTCCTCCTTCAGCGCCCGCGCCTCCGAGACCGGGATGTTGAGCTGGCCGGACAGCCCGAAGTCGGACAGGCCGTAGGCCAGGCCGTAGTTCATGGCCTTGATGCGGGCCCGCAGCTCGCCGTCGATCTGCTCGGGCGGCAGGTTGAACACGCGCGCGGCGGTGGCCTGGTGGAAGTCGTGGCCCGACTCGAACGCCGCGATCAGCGACTCGTCGCCCGACAGGTGGGCCATGATGCGCAGCTCGATCTGGCTGTAGTCGGCCGTCAGCAGCGTCTCGTAGCCCTCGCCCACCACGAAGCCCTGCCGGATGCGGCGGCCCTCGGCGGTGCGGATCGGGATGTTCTGCAGGTTGGGCTTCTCGGAGGACAGCCGGCCGGTGGCGGCGATGATCTGGTTGAACGTGGTGTGGATGCGCCCGTCGTCGGAGATCTCCTTGATCAGGCCCTCGACGGTGGTGCGCAGCTTCTGCTGGTCGCGGTGGCGCAGCATGATCGTCGGCAGCTCGTGCTCGGTCTGCGTGGCCAGCCAGGCGAGCTGGTCGGCGTCGGTGCTGTAGCCGGTCTTGATCTTCTTCGTCTTGGGGAGGTTGAGCCGGACGAAGAGGATCTCCTGCAGCTGCTTGGGCGAGCCCAGGTTGAACTGCTCGCCGACGGAGCGGTGGGCCTCCTCCACGGCGTGCTTGACCGCGGCCCCGAACTCGGCCTCCAGGCCCGCGAAGTATTGGCCGTCGACGGCGATCCCGGCCCGCTCCAGCTCGGCCAGCACGGTCAGCAGGGGCAGCTCGACGTCGGCCAGGAGCTGGGTGCCGCCGCGCCCGGCCAGGAAGGTCTCCAGGGAGTCGGCCAGCTCGCGCACGGCGTGGGCGCGCAGCGCGAGGTCCTTGGCCGGGGCGTCCTCGTCGTCGCCGAACAGCGCGGCCTGCCCGGTGGACTCCTCCTCGGCCCGCAGGTCGCGGTGGAGGTAGCGCCTGGCGAGGTCCTCGAGCGCGAACGTGCGCTGCCCCGGCATCGCCAGATAGGCCGCCAGCGCGGTGTCGCAGCTCAGGCCGCGCAGGTCGAGGCCCTGCGCCCAGAGCGCCAGGATGGGCCCCTTGGCGTCGTGGACGGCCTTGGGCCTGCTCTCGTCACCCAGCCAGGCCCGCAGGGCCGCCTCGTCGGCCTCGGTGAGCTTGACGGGGTCGAGGTGGGCGGCGGTGCCGTCGGGCGAGGCGATGGCGATGCCCTCGACGCGGCCGGTGCCGCTGCCGTAGGCGCCCTTGAAGGCCAGCCCGGCCCGGCCCGCGGGCATCGCCGACAGCCAGCCGGCCACCCGGTCGGGGCCGAGCAGCACGGTCTCGACCTCGAAGCCCTGCTCGGGCTCCTGCTCGCCGCTGCCGAGCACCTTGAAGACGCGCTCGCGCAGCTCGCCGCGGATCTGCAGGGAGTCGAACAGCTTGTTGATCTCCTCGCGGTCCCACGCGCCCTGCGTGAGGTCGCCGAGGTCGGCCTCGATCGGGACGTCGCGCAGCAGCTCGGTGAGGCGCCGGTTCATCAGCACCTGGGCGACGTGCTCGCGCAGCTTGTCGCCGACCTTGCCCTTGACCTCGTCGACCCGGTCGACCAGCGCGGTCAGCGAGCCGAACTCGCGCACCCACTTGGCGGCGGTCTTCTCGCCCACGCTCGGGATGCTCAGGAGGTTGTCGCTGGGGTCGCCGCGCAGGGCGGCGAAGTCGGGATACTGCTCCGGCGTCAGGCCGTACTTCTCGACGACGGCCTCGGGCGTGAACCGCGTCATGTCGCTGATGCCGCGCCGGGTCATCAGGACGGTGACGTGCTCGTTGACCAGCTGCAGCGCGTCGCGGTCGCCGGTGACGATCAGGACGTCCATGCCCTCCGCGTGCGCGCGGGTGGCGAGCGTGGCGATGAGGTCGTCGGCCTCGAAGCCCGCCTTGGACAGGCGCGGGATGCGCAGGATGTCGAGCAGCTCGTAGATGAGCTGCATCTGACCGCGGAAGTCCTCCGGCGTCTCGCTCCTGTTGGCCTTGTAGTCGGAGTAGGCCTCGTGGCGGAACGTCGGCTCCGACCTGTCGAAGGCCACCGCCACATGGGTCGGCTGCTCGTCGCGCAGGACATTGGTCAGCATCGAGGTGAACCCGTAGACCGCCTCGGTGTGCTGACCATCGGTGGTCATCAGGTTGGCGTCTTTGAGCGCGTAAAAAGCGCGGTAGGCCAGGGAATGCCCGTCTAGCAGCAACAGGCGCGGGCGGCTGGGGGTCACTTCACTCTTCGGCACACCCGCAGCCTAGTCTGCGTCTGCGACAGAAAACCTGAGCTCGGAAGAGTGGAGACGTCCCTTTGACGCAGACCAACCCCCTGGACTTCTCGGTGCTCGGCGCCGTGCACGAGGGCACGCTGGCCGACCGCATGGGCATCGAGTTCCTCGAGGCCGGCCCCGAGAAGGTCGTGGGCCGCATGCCGGTCGAGGGCAACACCCAGCCCTACGGCCTGCTGCACGGCGGGGCCTCGGCCGTGCTGGCCGAGACGCTGGGCTCGGTGGCGGCCGCCATCCACGCGGGCCCCGAGCGCATCGCCGTGGGCATCGAGATCAACGCCACCCACCACCGCTCGGCGACCGCCGGACACGTCACCGGCGTGGCGACCAGGCTGCACGGCGGCCGGACCTTGGCGACGTACGGCATCGAGATCACCGATGAGCAGGGAAAACTCGTTTGCACCTCTCGTCTCACCTGCATGCTGCGCGACAGGTGAAACTCCTGCCCCTTTGCGCGTCGCGCCCGTAGGTCATACGGTGGTCCGAACGCGAGCCCGCGGGGTGGCCCAGTAGAAAACGTGTGCGGCCGGGGAAGCCCTACACGGTCCCAAAGGCCGCCCGCGCGGGCTCGTCCACGTTTTACGGCGATCGTTACGGATTCGTTCACCAAGCCGCCAGGCGTCTCCTGCGATTTAGCCCCTGACCTGGCTTGTTGTTTGCTCACATCAGCGACACACACATGTCACTAATTGGTGACGAACGATACTGAACCGGGCGCCACCAGAATAAGCTCCCGCCACAGCATCCCAGTTGTGCCTGCGATGCGCGCGTGTCGAGATGGAGGGGCACAACCCCGCCTTGACCTACTTGAGGGAGCACCATTGCGCAGAGCCGTGATCGCGTTCACGGCCTTCCTGAGTGGACTCGTCTTCCTGCTGGCCAGCCCCGCCCACGCGGGGCCCGCCGATTGCCAGGGACTGAGGGGAACACTCAAACTCCAAGGCCAGCCAGTGAACGGCGCCAAAATCGCCGTGACCACCGAGAGCGGACAACCCGTTAAGGAGGTCACGAGCAACGCACAAGGCACTTGGGACGTTCAGGTCGACAAACCCGGTAAGTACAAGGTCACCCTGGACGTCAGCAGCCTTCCGCAGAACGCGGAGGTGCGTGGCGGCAACAACGTCCGCACACCGACCGTCTTCGAGGGCAACTGCTCGACGGTCCTGTTCGCCCTCCAGGCCAAGGGCGCCCCTGGCCAGCAGCCGCAGGACGGCGGCGGCGAGAGCTCGTTCTGGACGACGGCCGCGCAGCTGACCTTCGAGGGCCTCAACCTCGGCCTGATCATCGCCCTGGCCGCGCTCGGTCTGTCGCTCATCTACGGCACGACCGGCCTGACCAACTTCGCCCACGGCGAGCTGGTCACGCTCGGCGCGATCCTCGCCTATGCGTTCAACGTGGGCTTCGGGCTGCATCTCATACCCGCCGCCGTCATCGCGGTCGTGGTCGGCGGCATCCTCGGCTACCTGCAGGACCGCCTGTTCTGGGGCCAGCTGCGCAAGCGCGGCACCGGCACCATCGCCATGATGATCATCTCGATCGGCGTGGCGCTCTTCCTGCGGTACGTGTTCCTGATCCTCTTCGGCGGCCAGAACGAGGCCTTCGCCCAGTACACCGCCCAGCCCGGCATCCAGGTCGGCCCCATCTCGGCCGCCCCCAAGAACTTCGTCGCCATGGGCATCGAGCTCGCGGTCCTGATCATCGTCGGCCTGGCCCTGATGCGCACCCGCACCGGCAAGGCGGCCCGCGCCGTGGCCGACAACCCCGCGCTCGCGGCCTCGTCCGGCATCAACGTCGACCAGGTCATCAGGATCATCTGGACCACGGGCGGCGCCATCGCCGCGCTGGCGGGCATCATGCTCGGCCTGTCGCAGAGCCTCAAATACACGATGGGCCAGGACATCCTGCTGCTCATCTTCGCCGGCGTGACGCTCGGCGGGCTCGGCACCGCGTTCGGCGCGCTGGTCGGCTCGCTGGTGGTGGGCCTGTTCATCCAGGTCTCGACCCTGTGGGTGCCGCCGGAGCTCAAGAGCGTCGGCGCGCTGGCCGTACTCATCATCGTGCTCCTCGTCCGGCCGCAGGGCATCCTGGGCCGCCGCGAGCGGATCGGCTGATCGGGGGAGGATCAGAATGGACTGGATCACGATCATCAGCACCACGCTCAAGTCGGCCATCGGCGTGGACACGGTGCTGTACGCCCTCGCGGCCATCGGTATCAACATCCACTTCGGCTACACCGGCCTGCTCAACTTCGGCCAGGCCGCGTTCATGGGCGTGGCCGGCTACGGCCTGGCCGTCACGGTCACCGTCATGGGCCTGCCGTTCTGGATCGGCATCTTCGTCGGCCTGGCGGCCGCCGTACTGCTGGCGATCCTCATGGGCATCCCGACGCTGCAGCTGCGCGCCGACTACCTGGCCATCGTCACCATCGCTGCGGCCGAGATCATCAGGCTCGTCTTCCGCTCGGTGGCCTTCAAGGACATCTTCGGCGGCTCCGACGGACAGCGCGGCTTCTCCGACGGCTTCTACGCGCTCAACCCCTTCCCCGAGGGCGAATACGGCTTCAACCTCGGCCCGGTGCCGATCTTCTTCAACAACCGGGTGCTGTGGGTGCTGTTCGTCGGCTGGGTGCTGATCGCCATCTGCTGCGGCATCGTCTACCTGCTCATGAAGAGCCCGTGGGGCCGTGTGCTCAAGGCCATCCGCGAGGACGAGGACGCCGTGCGCAGCCTCGGCAAGAGCGTCTTCTCGTACAAGATGCAGTCGCTCATCCTGGGCGGCGTCATCGGCTCGCTCGGCGGCTTCATCTACGGCCTGGCCTTCGCCTCCGTGCAGCCGGACGTCTTCGGCACCGAGACGACCTTCTACGTCTACACCATGGTCATCCTCGGCGGCGCGGCCCGGGTGCTCGGCCCGGTCGTCGGCTCGATGATCTTCTGGGTGCTGCTGGTCTTCATCTACGGTGTGCTCACCGAGGCGGTCGGCGCCGGGTACATCACGTTCATGGACACCAACCAGGTGGGCGCTTTCCGCTACATCATCGTGGGTCTTGGCCTCATCCTGTTGCTCGTCTTCCGGCCACAGGGCGTCTTCGGTGACAAGAGGGAGATAGCAATCGATGCACGCTGAAACCCACACCCAGGCAGGCACCACCGAGCGCAAGGCGGCCGCCCTGGCGGCGTTCAAGGACCTGGCGCGCGATCCCGGCGTGCCCAAGCCCGACCCCATCCTCGTGGTGGACAACGTGGTGCGCCGCTTCGGCGGCCTGACCGCGGTCGAGGTCGGCCACGTCGAGATCCAGCGCGGCTCCATCACCGCGCTGATCGGCCCCAACGGCGCCGGCAAGACCACGTTCTTCAACCAGCTCACCGGGTTCGACACGGCCGACTCCGGCTCGTGGACGTTCAACGGGCGGGCCATGAACGGGGTGCCCGCGCACAAGGTGGCCCGCGCCGGCATGGTGCGCACGTTCCAGCTCACCAAGGCGCTGTCCCGGCTGACGGTCATGGAGAACATGCGCCTGGGCGCCCAGCAGCAGAAGGGCGAGAGCTTCTTCCGGGCGCTCGTGCCGAGCCTGTGGCGCGGCCAGGAGGACGAGATCACGGTGCGGGCCGAGGAACTGCTGGAGCGGTTCAAGCTCGCCGCCAAGCGTGACGACTTCGCCGGGTCGCTGTCGGGCGGCCAGCGCAAGCTGCTGGAGATGGCCCGCGCGCTCATGGTCCAGCCCGAGCTGGTCATGCTCGACGAGCCCATGGCCGGGGTCAACCCGGCGCTGACGCAGTCGCTGCTCGGCCACGTCAAGGACCTGCGCGAGCAGGGCATGACGGTGCTGTTCGTGGAGCACGACATGGACATGGTCCGCGACATCAGCGACTGGGTGATCGTCATGGCGCAGGGCGCGGTCATCGCCGAGGGCCCGCCCTCGACGATCATGTCCGACGAGCGCGTGATCGACGCCTACCTGGGCGCCCACCACGACGCGCCGCTCTCGGAGACCGAGCTGGAGGCCCAGCTCCACGAGGCCGAGGCGGCGCTGGAGGCCGAGATCGAAGAGGAGACGCAGAAGTGACCGTCCCTGAGCCGGCCCAGTCGAAGGCGGCCGTCACCGACCGCAGCGACCACCTGGCGGGCGCCGAGGACGCCGTGCTGAGGTGCGACGAGCTGATCGCCGGCTACCTGCCGGGCGTCAACATCCTCAACGGCTCCGACCTCTACGTCAAAGAGGGCGAGCTGATCGGCATCATCGGCCCCAACGGCGCCGGCAAGTCGACGCTGCTCAAGGCCATGTTCGGACTGGTCAACATCCGCAGCGGCACCGTGCTGCTGAAGGGTGAGGACATCACGAACATGAAGGCGCACTCGCTGGTCGCCCGCGGCGTCGGCTACGTGCCGCAGACCAACAACGTCTTCCCCAGCCTCACCATCGAGGAGAACCTCGAGATGGGCGCCTTCCAGGTGCCGGGGAAGTTCAAGGAGCGCTTCGATTTCGTGGCCGAGCTGTTCCCCGCGCTCAAGGAGCGGCGCAAGCAGCGCGCCGGCTCCCTGTCCGGCGGTGAGCGGCAGATGGTCGCGATGGCCCGGGCCCTCATGACCGAGCCGTCCGTACTCCTGCTCGACGAGCCGTCGGCGGGCCTGTCGCCCAAGCTGCAGGACCTGGTGTTCATCCAGGCCCAGCAGATCAACAAGGCGGGCGTGACGGTGATCATGGTGGAGCAGAACGCGCGGCGCTGCCTGCAGATCTGCCACCGCGGCTACGTCCTCGACCAGGGCCGCAACGCCTACACCGGCACCGGGCGGCAGCTCGCCAACGACCCCAAGGTCATCGAGCTGTACCTCGGCACGCTGGCCAAGGCGTAAGACGACCGAGAACGGCGAAGGGGCTCCCATGGGGCCCCTTCGCCGTTCTTTAATGTGCGTTGTGAAACGTTTGGCGACAGTCGCGCTCATCCTTCCCGTCCTGCTCGTCGGATGCCAGGGCAACGCCTCGTCCGCGTCCAAATACAGCACCGGCGGCGATCCCACCGACAGCCCGTGCGCCCGCGTGGTCTCGGCCATCGGGTACGCCAACCTCATGCTGAAGCCGAAGGGTCAGGAGGACCGGCAATATTTCGAGGACGCCGTGATCGGCCGCCTGGCGGAGCTGCGCGGGATCACGCTGGAGTTCGGAGACCGGCTGCCCGACTCGCTGCAGGGCGCCGTACAGACGATCAAGACCACGACCGCCGGGCTGTCCAGGAACGACGTGCCCCGGGCGCGGCAGGTGGCGCTGCTCAAGCAGTACCGCGTGGCCGCCGACCAGATCGTGGCGGGCTGCAGGTAACGACGAGAAGGGCCCGGCCGTGACGGCCGGGCCCTTCTCTGTGAGGCGGCGGTACTAGCCGGCGATGTTGCCGGTGCGGTACTCCAGCGCCTTGGTGGCGTACTTGTTGTTGGCGCCGTACTGGTAGATGCCGATGGTGGCCACGGACGGGTCACCGGCCTCGTTGAACTCGACCGGGCCGCTGACGCCCTCGTAGTCGATGTCCTTGCCGGCCTTCAGCAGGTCCACGCACTCCTTGAAGGACTTGCACTTCTCGCCGCCCTTGCTCACCTCGGCGAGCTTGGCCGCGATGTCCGTGCCGGCGTCGCTCTTGGCGGCCTCGGCGGCCAGCGCGATCAGGTTGGCCGCGTCGTAGGACTCGGGGGCGTAGCTGAAGTCCTGGAGCTTGGGGTTGACGGCCAGGAGCTTCTTCTCGAACTCCTCGGGGGCCGCGGCACCCGGGATCGTGCCCTTGACGCCGTCGAGCGTGCCCTTGGGCATCTTCACGTAGTTCGTGTTGGACGTGTTGCCGTCCACCATGTACCACTTGTGCTTGCTGGCGGGCAGGCCCTGCTTGACCAGCTCGGCCACGACCTTGGCGGTCTCCTCGAACCCGATCAGCACGATGCCCTTGGGGTTCTTGGCCTTGATCTTGGCCACGTCCGCGGAGAAGTCGGCCGCCTTGGGGTCGTAGTCGACCCGCTCGACGACCTCGCCACCGCCGTCGGTGACGGTCTTCTGCACCTGGTCGGCCAGACCCGTGCCGTAGGAGTCCTGCATGGCCAGGATGCCCACCGTGTCGTTGCCGTCGGCCACCACGAGGTCACCCAGCACGCGCCCCTGCAGCTTGTCGGGCGGCGAGGTACGGAAGTACAGGCCCTTGTCGTTGATCGTGGTGAACTTGTCGGAGGTGTTGGCCGGCGAGAAATGCACCACGCCCGCACCGGTGATCTTGTCGATCACCGACTCCGACACCGATGACGACGCGGCGCCGATGATGGCGTCGGCCTTCTGTGCCAGCAGCTTGTCCACCGACTGCGAGGCGATGTTGGTGGTGGTGTCACCCGAGTCGGTGTCGTACTTGGTGATCGGCTTGCCGAGCACGCCACCAGCCTCGTTGATCTCCTTGACGGCGGCGTCGACTCCCGCGATCTCGGGCGGGCCGAGGAAGGCCAGCGAACCGGTCTGGGGCAGCAGGGTGCCGATGGTGAGAGTGCCATCGCCCTTCGCCGCGGCGGGCGCCGACGACGATGGCGCGGCAGCAGACTCTGACGTCTGCGTGGCGGTGTTGCCGCCGCCACCGCCGCAGGCTGTCAGGGCGAGGCTGGTGGCAGCCACGACAGCCAGCGCCCGCCCCACGGGAGCAATGCGGATCATGAAGTGTCTCCTTCATTTCCAGGCCGGGATCGGTCAGCACCGCCGAGCGTTCCCGAACGAATGCAGGAAACGTATAAAACTGCTGCGTGCTCCAACCAGATGCACTGGGGAACTGTCGGCACTTGGATGCGGAGTCGTAATCAGTCCTCAACTTACGGACCTGGGCAAGCACGCTTAATCTGCATCGAGTGAAGCGCTTTACGGTTCCCCTCGCCATGGTGCTCCTCCTCGCCGGTTGCGGAGCCTCCGGACGGCCTTCCCCGCCACCCGCGACGCCCCCGGCGGGAGTATCCGTCTCGCTGGCGCAGTGGCGTTCGGACGAGCCCGTGCACGCGCTGGAAGTGGCCGTCCGCAACACCAAGGACACACCGGTCTATTTCGCCGACGTCCAGCTGGTCACGCCTTCGTTCGAAACCCTGCCGGCGCAAAGGACCGACGCCACCATCAAGAAGACCGAGCGGACGGACCTGCGCATCACGTACGGGCCCGCCAACTGCCTGCCCCAGGGGCTGCCCCAACTCCAGCCTGCCACAGTCGTGGCGCACGTCAGCACCGGCTCCGAGCAGCCGCGGAAGGTGGTCTTCAGCGTCCCCCACCCCGATCCGCTGCTGGCCAGGCTGCTGCGCGACGAGTGCTCGGAGTTCCTGATCAAGGAGGCGGCGGACATCGAGTTCGGCCCGGAGTGGAAGGACGTCGGCAAGGCCATGCGGGGCAACCTGGTGATCACCCGGCGCGGGAACGGCGCCGTCACCGTGACCGACATGGGCGGGACCACCCACTTCATCGTCACGCCCGAGCACCGGCCCCTGGGCGTGCTGGCCGCCGGTCGGCAGCGGCTGGAGGTGCCGATCGCGCTCACCCCCGGCCGCTGCGACCCTCACGCGTTCGCCGAGGCCAAGAAGGCCTTCCTGTTCCCCGTACGGGCCAGCATCGACGGGGGTCAGGAGCGCGTGGTCATCGTGGTGCCGCCCAAGCCGCTGCAGGACCGCCTCATCCCCTGGGCGATGAAGACGTGCGGATTGGGACGATGAGAAACCTGCCAAGCGAACTGCCGCTACGGCGTTGACCGGGCACAAGCCTGGGGCGGCAGTCCGATGAGCAGGATTCTTGTCGGAAGGCCTAGCCCTCGATCTTGCCGGTGCGGTACTCCAGCGCCTTGCCGGGGTACTTGTTGTCGTCGCCGTACTGGTAGACGCCGATCGTGGCCACCGCCGGGTCACCGGCGTCGTCGAACTCGATCGGGCCGCTGAGGCCGTCGTAGTCGATGTCCTTGCCGGCCTTCAGCAGGTCCACGCACTCCTTGAAGCTCTTGCACTTCTCGCCGCCCTTGCTCACCTCGGGCAGCTTGGCGGCGATGGAGGCACCGGAGTCGTCCTTGGCCGCCTCGGCGGCCAGCGCGATCAGGTTCGCCGCGTCGTACGACTCGGCAGCGTACGTGAAGTCGGTCAGCTTGGGGTCGAGCTCCTGCAGCTTCTTCCTGAACTCCTCGGGCGCCTCGGCGCCGGGGATGGTGCCCTTGACGCCCTTGAGCGTGCCCTTGGGCATCTTCAGGTAGTTGGAGTTCGACATGTTGCCGTCCACCATGTACCACTTGAACTTGTCCGCCGTCAGGCCCTGCTTGACCAGCTCGGCCACGACCTTGGCGCCCTCCTCGAAGCCGATCAGCACGATCGCCTTCGGGTTCTTCGCCTTGATCTTGGCCACGTCGGCGGAGAAGTCGGCCGACTTCGGGTCGTAGTCGACCCGCTCCACCACGCTGGCGCCGGCCTCCTCGGCGGTCTTGGTGACCTGGTCGGCCAGGCCGGAGCCGTAGGAGTCCTGCATGGCCAGGATGCCGATGGTGTCGTTGCCGTCGGCGGCGATCAGGTCGCCGAGCACGCGGCCCTGGAGCTTGTCCGGCGGCGCCGTACGGAAGTACAGGCCCTTGTCGCTGATCGTGGTGAACTTGTCCGAGGTGTTGGCCGGCGAGAACTGCACGACCCCCGCACCCGTGATCTTGTCGATGATCGACTCCGACACCGACGACGACGCGGCGCCGATGATGGCGTCGGCCTTCTGCGCCAGCAGCTTGTCCACCGACTGCGAGGCGATGTTCGTGCTCGTGTCACCCGAGTCCGTGTGGACCTTGGTGATCGGCTTGCCGAGCACGCCGCCGGCCTCGTTGATCTCCTTGACGGCCTGGTCCACGCCGGCGAACTCGGGCGGGCCGAGGAACGCGAGCGACCCCGTCTGCGGCAGCACGGTGCCCAGGGTCAGCGTGCCGTCGCCCTTCGCCGCGGGGGCCGAGGAGGCCGCCGTGGACGGGGCCGCCGACTCGGACTGCTTCGCGGCCGTGTCGCCACCGCCACCGCCACAGGCCGTCAGAGCCAGGCTCGCCGCGGCCGCGACGGCCAGCACGCGCCCCGTTGGAGCAATGCGGATCATAAAAGAGACTCCCCCTATCTCAACGAAGGAACGATCACCTTCGCTGGGTTTTCCGAGCTCAGCATGCCTGTTCGAACAGGTGATGGGGAGTTCTTACGCGGCTTTTATGCGGATTCGTAATGTCCCAAACACTGATAGTAATGATGTGTTTCGTGTGAGTTACGGTGTTGCCGGAGCACAAGACAGCCCAGATCCGGAAATGTCCGGATCTGGGCTGTAACGGGCGCCCCTCAGCCCGCGATGTTGCCCTGGCGATATTCGAGCGCCTTCGCCGCGTCGAACTTGTTGTCCGCGCCGTACTGGTAGACCCCGATCGTCGCCACCGACGGGTCGCCCACCTCGTTGAAGTCGACCGGCCCGCTGACGCCCTCGTAGTCGATGTCCTTACCGGCCTTCAGCAGGTCCACGCACTCCTTGAAGCCGATGCACTTCTCGCCGCCCTTGCTCACGTCCACCAGCTTCGCCGCGATGGCCGCCCCCGAGTCGTCCTTGGCCACCTCGGCCGCCAGCGCGATCAGCGTCACCGCGTCGTACGACTCCGCCGCGTACGTGAACTCGGTCAGCTTGGGATTGACCGTCAGCAGCTTCTTCTGGAACGCCTCGGGCGCCGCCGCGCCGGGCAGCGTGCCCTTGACGCCCTTGAGCGTGCCCTTCGGAGCCCTGGCGAAGTTGGTGTTCGACATGTTGCCGTCCACCATGTACCACTTGTACTTGTCCGCCGTCAGCCCCTGCTTGACCAGCTCCGCCACGACCTTCGCCGTCTCCTCGAACCCGATCAGCACGATGCCCTTGGGGTTCTTGGCCTTGATCCTGGCCACGTCGGCGGAGAAGTCAGGCGCCTTCGGGTCGTAGTCGACCCGCTCGACGACCTCGCCACCGCCGTCGGTGACGGTCTTCTGCACCTGGTCGGCCAGACCCGTGCCGTAGGAGTCCTGCATGGCCAGGATGCCCACCGTGTCGTTGCCGTCGGCCACCACGAGGTCACCCAGCACCCGCCCCTGCAGCTTGTCCGGCGGAGCCGTGCGGAAGTACAGCCCCCGGTCGTTGATCGTGGTGAACTTGTCCGAGGTGTTGGCCGGCGAGAACTGCACGACCCCCGCCCTGGTGATCTTGTCGATGATCGACTCAGACACCGACGAGGACGCCGCGCCCACGATCGCGTCCACCTTCTGCGTCAGCAGCTTGTCGGCCGACTGCGAGGCGATGTTCGTGGTGGTGTCACCCGAGTCGGTGTCGTACTTGGTGATCGGCTTGCCCAGCACCCCGCCCGCCTCGTTCACCTCCTTGAGCGCCAGGTTCACCCCCGTGAACATGGGCGGGCCCAGATACGCGAGCGAACCCGTCTGCGGCAGCACCGTGCCGATCGTCAGCGTGCCGTCCCCCTTCTTCGCGGCCGCGGCCGAGGAGGGCGGAGCCGAGGAGGACCCGGCGGGGGCGGCGGTCGTACCTCCGCCCGAACACGCGACCAGCACCAGGCACGCCGCCGCGACGGCGACCGGTAAGCGGGCGGCGGCGAGCACCGGTACGCGGATCGCTGTGGCGGCGACCGGCGCGCGGGAAATACGGATCATCGAAAGCGTCTCCGTTCGAGATGAGCGGACCTTCCGTCCGCCCATCAGTTACGCGCCGGGACACCTCCCACGAAAAGCACTCGAAGCCGGTTGGATGCCCACTCGTGACCACACCACAACCCACCGGCCCGAAAGAGCTGATATTGGCCTTCTTCAGCTCCGCTCGGCCGCGTCGTCTATAACGATCTGAGCAACCTCACGCATGCTCAACCGCCGATCCATCGACGCCTTCTGGATCCACCTGAACGCCTGCGGCTCACTCCAGCCGTGCTGCGTCATCAGCTGACCCTTGGCCCGCTCCACCAGCTTCCTGGTCTCCAGCCGCTCCGACAGGCTCGACACCTCGGCCGCCAGCGCCACCATCTCCTCGTGCCGACTGACCGCCATCTCGATCGCCGGCACCAGATCCGCCTTGGTGAACGGCTTGACCAGATAAGCCATCGCCCCCGCGTCCCTGGCCCGCTCGACCAGGTCACGCTGGGAGAACGCGGTCAGGATCAGGCACGGGGCGATCCGCTCGGCCACGATCCGCTCGGCCGCCGAGATGCCGTCGAGCACGGGCATCTTCACGTCCAGGATCACGAGGTCCGGCCTCAGCTCGGCGGCCAGCCGGATCGCCTGCTCACCGTCCCCGGCCTCGCCCACGACGACGTAGCCGTCCTCCTGGAGCATCTCCTTGAGGTCGAGGCGGATCAGGGCCTCGTCTTCCGCGATCACTACTCGCCGCTGCGTACTCACGAGCAGAAGAGTACCGATGTCCGGTACATTAGAGCCACGCTGGCGGTCGGCAGGCGATCTAGCTCGGCGCTAGGATGCACCGTAAATCCGGAAATGCCCCGGTATTCCAACGGCAGAGAAGATGGCCTCAAAATCCATTCAGTGTGGGTTCGAATCCCACCCGGGGCACTTTTCAACCGCCCGGCCTCTCGACCGGGCGGTTTTGTCATACCCGCCTGCGCCACTCTCCGCATGCACGAGCTCGCTCTACGCAATCGTACGCTACGCCTGCTGGAGTCCGGGCTGAGCGTCGTCGAGGCGAGTCGCCAGACCGGCGTCAGCCCGAGCACCATCCGCCGGTGGCGCGAGGTGCCCGAGACTCACTCCCCCATGGCCCACGGTTGCGCCCGTTGTGCGCCGATTCCGCTCTCTCCGGCGCCCGCCGACGGCTATGCCCACCTGCTCGGTCTCTACCTCAGCGACGGCCACATCGTGCGCTGCCCAAGGGGGTCCACCTGCTCACCGTCTACTGCGACGACAGCCGGCCCGGCCTCATCGAAGAAGCCGCCGCCACCATGGCGCGGGTGATGCCCGCCTCGGCGGTGAGCCGGCGCAGGCGCAACGGCTGCACCGAGGTCAGGAAGCCTTTCCAAGCACTGGCCGCACCTGTTCCGCAGCACGGCCCCGGTAAGAAGCATGACCGCCCCATCGGCTCGGCGTGGCCTGGCGGTTCAACAACCGCGACGAGCTCTCGGTCGCCCGACGAGAGGCGGTGGAGCTGCTCGATCTTCACGTCGGCCCGAAATACTGACCGGTCACCAGGGCACGATCCCGGCGTCGTCGAAGAAGCCGCCCGTCGGGCCGTCCGGGCCGAGGGTGGCCAGGCGGATGACGACGGCGGCTCCGTCCGCGGCCGTGCGCGTGAGCTCGTACGGCAGGTCCCTGGTGAGGTCGGTGGCGCAGGCGCCCGGGGCGGCGGCGTTGACGAGGATGCCTTCCTCGCGCAGTTCCTTGGCGTACTGGACGGTCAGGGAGTTGAGCGCGGTCTTGGACACGGGATAGGTGGCCGAGGGCGGCAGGGCCGACATGTAGTGGCCGGGGTCGGTGTGGTGGGCGAGGGAGCCGACGCCGCTGGAGACGTTCACGATGCGGGCCGCCGGTGAGCGTCTGAGCAGGGGGAGCATGGCGTTGGTGACCATGAGGACGCCGACGACGTTCGTCTCGAACACCTCCCGGACGATCGACGGGGACATGGCGCTGGGCGGGTCGCCCATGGGGCCCGAGATGCCGGCGTTGTTGACCAGCACGTCGAGGCGGGTCAGCGTGGCGGCGGCGGCGTCGATCGTGGCCGGGTCGGTGACGTCCAGCACGACGGGGCGCACGTCGCCGCCCTCGGCGCGGAGCCGGGCGGCGGCCTCCTCCCCCCGCGCCCGGTCGCGGGAGCCGAGCAGCACCGTCATGCCCTTGCGCGCGAGCCCGGCGGCGACCTCGTATCCGATGCCCTTGTTCGCCCCGGTCACCAGGGCTGTGGTCTTGTCCGTCATATCGGGAAGCACACCATCGCCGGCCGTTCCGGGGCCAACACCCGGTGGGTCATGGGCCATACCCTGAGGGTATGGAAACGCGCGAGCTGGCCTATTTCGCCGCCGTCGCGGAGGAGTTGCACTTCGGGCGGGCGGCCGAGCGGCTCGGCATGGCGCAGCCGCCGCTGTCGAGGGCGATCCAGAAGCTGGAGCGGCGGCTCGGGGTGACGTTGTTCGACCGGTCGGGGCGGCGGATCTCGCTGACTCCGGCGGGCGAGGTGCTGTTCAGGGAGGCGGCCAAGGTCCTCGACGCGGTGGCCGCCGCGACGGCGCGCACTCAGCGGGCCGGGCGCGCCGAGCCCCGGCTGGTGGTGGCGATGAAGGCGGGCGGCGACGGCGGCCTGCTGCCGGAGATCCTCGCCGCCTACCGCGTCCATCCGGACGCCGTCGAGGTGGACCTGGTCCTGTGCGCGGTGACGGAGCGGGCGCGGATGCTGCGTGACGGCACGGCCGACGTGGCGTTCCTGCACAGCCCGTACGAGGATCTGGCGGGCTTCGACAGCGAGCCGCTCCGGGAGGAGGGCAGCGTGGCGATCGTGCGGCCCGGGCACCGGCTGGCGACGCGGCCCTTCGTGCACCTGGCCGAGCTGGAGGACGACCCGACGCCGTGCTGGCCGGGCCGGCATTCCGACCTGAACGATCCCTCCATGCTGATGCAGCTGGTGGCGTTGGGGCGGTTGATCGCGGTGGCCCCGGAGTCGGTGCGGGATCAGCTGCGGCGGGATCTGGTGTGCGTGCCGGTGCTCGACGGCCCCCCGACGACGGTCGTGCTGGCCTGGCCGGAGGGGGCGCGGTCGCGGGCGCTGGCGGCGTTCGTCCGCACGGCGACGACGGTCGCGGCCCGGCATGCCACCGCGAACGGGGATCACCTGGGCAAAGCTGCGATTGAGCAGCTTTCGGGACCGCTCCCACCGGGAATAGCCGTCTCAAGATCGATGCAGACGGGGGTGGGGCGGCATGCCGTTGAGCGTGGCGGCGAGGGAGGCGTTCCTGGCGGAGCCGCACATCGCGAGCCTGGCGGTGGAGACGGGTGACGGGCGCGCGCCGCTGATCGTGCCCGTCTGGTACGACTACGTCCCCGGCGGCGAGATCCGCTTCCTGACGGACGGCGATTCGCGCAAGGCCAAACTGATCGCGAAGGCGACCAGGTTCTCGATGCTGGTGCAGCGGGCCAGCCCGACCTACCGGTACGTGTCCGTCGAAGGGCCCGTCGTGCACTCGGGGCCCACGACGCTGGAGGACCTGACACGCATCTCCTCCCGCTACCTGCCGCCCGACGCGGTGGAGGGATACGTGCAGGGCTCGGACCTGCACGTGCTCATGACGTTCCGGATGCGGCCCGAGCACTGGCTCTCCGCCGACCTGGGCGCCCTCGGCTGACCCGGAAACGGTATTTTTGGGCCCGTGACTGCTATCGATCCCACCTCGACCGGCGCGTTCGGCGTCGGCCTCGCGACCATCGCCGCCGACGGCACCGTACTCGACACCTGGTTCCCCGCCCCCGAGCTGGGCGACGCGCCCGCGACGGGCACGCAGCGGCTCTCCGCCGGCGAGGCCGGTGAGCTGGCCGAGCTGACGGGTCCCGACGCGGCGCGGGGCGTGGAGGTGGTGGCGGTGCGCACCGGCATCGCCAAGCTCTCCGAGGCGCCCGTGGACGCCCACGACGTCTACCTGCGGCTGCACCTGCTGTCCGCGCGCCTGGTCAGGCCGCACGGGGTCAACCTGGACGGCGTCTTCGGCCTGCTCGCCAACGTCGTGTGGACCAATTTCGGCCCCTGCCCGGTGTCCGACTTCGAGCGGACGCGCCTGCGGCTGCGGGCGAGGGGCGCGGTGACGGTGTACGGGGTGGACAAGTTCCCGCGGATGGTGGACTACGTGCTGCCTTCCGGCGTCCGGGTCGCCGACGCGGACCGGGTGCGCCTGGGCGCCCACCTGGCGAGCGGCACCACGGTCATGCACGAGGGCTTCGTGAACTTCAACGCCGGCACGCTGGGCGCCTCCATGGTCGAGGGCCGCATCTCGGCCGGCGTGGTCGTCGGCGACGGCTCCGACGTGGGCGGCGGCGCCTCCATCATGGGGACGCTGTCCGGCGGCGGCAAGCAGGTCATCTCGATCGGCGAGCGCTGCCTGCTCGGCGCCAACGCGGGCATCGGCATCTCGCTGGGCGACGACTGCGTGGTGGAGGCCGGGCTCTACGTGACGGCGGGCACGAAGGTGACGCTCCCGGACGGCACGGTGGTGAAGGCCGCCGAGCTGTCCGGCTCGAACGGGGTCCTGCTGCGCCGTAACTCGCAGTCGGGCGCGGTGGAGGCGGTGCCCCGCACGGGCGGCGGCATCGAACTGAACGCCGCCCTGCACGCCAACTGACACACCGACCGCTCCCACGGGCGGCGCCCTGACAACCAGCGCCGCCCGCCGACGGCCCCGCTGACCCCGCGGGTGGCGCCCACCCCTCGACACAGCGCACGTCGCTGGGCGCATGGCGGTGGGGCCGCCGTCAAGCAAGAGCAGGCAGCACCGTGGGCGCCCTGCATCCCTCGGCGCACGGCCAACCGGAGCACGCAGGCATCCTCCGCGCACGGCCAGGCCGGAGCCCGAAGGCGCCCTGGGCGCACCGCACGTCCCCTGGCGCGCCGGTCAGGCGAAAACCACGGAGATGGCTCACGGCACGCTGCTACGGCGGCGCGCCGGTGAGGCGGGTGAGCGTCTCCCTGGAGGGCCCTCAGCCACGGTCGGCGGATGGTTCCGACCGTGGCCGGCCGTAAAAAACCCTAAAAGCCCTAGCCACGGTCGGCGGGTGGTGCCGACCGTGGCTAGCCAGAAAAGACCCCAAAAAGCCCCAGCCACGGTCGGCGGACGGTGCCCGCCCACGAAGCCGTAAAATTCAGTGCGCGTGGGAGACGGCGGAGCCGATGGTGTGGACGCGCAGGGCGTTGGTGGAGCCCGGGGTGCCGGGAGGCGAGCCGGCCACGATGACCACCTTGTCGCCCTTCTCCAGCCGCCCGGACGACAGCAGCGACGCCTCCACCTGCCGCACCATGTCGTCGGTGTGGTGCACGAACGGCACGTGGAACGTCTCCACCCCCCACGTCACCGACAGCTGCCCCCGCACGTGCGGCGACGAGGTGAAGGCCAGCAGCGGGATCGGCGAGCGGTAGCGGGCCAGGCGGCGGGCCGTCTCGCCGGACATCGTGAAGGCCACCAGCGCCTTGGCCCCGACGACGGCCCCCACCTCGGCCGCGGCGCGCGCGATGGCGCCGCCGGTGGTCTCCGGCATGCGCTCCAGCTTGTGGGTGGCGTGCAGGGACGTCTCCTCGGCGGCGCAGGCGATGCGGTCCATCGTGGACACGGACTCGATCGGGTAGTTGCCGACCGACGTCTCGCCCGACAGCATGACCGCGTCGGCGCCGTCCATGACCGCGTAGGCCACGTCGGAGGCCTCGGCGCGGGTGGGGCGCGGGGCGTTCATCATCGAGTCGAGCATCTGGGTGGCGACGATGACCGGGTGGGCCTTCTCGCGGCACAGCTCGATGATGCGCCGCTGCACGATCGGCACCTGCTCCAGCGGCAGCTCGACGCCGAGGTCGCCGCGGGCGACCATGATGCCGTCGAAGGCGTCGACGATCTCGGGGAGGCGGTCGACGGCCTGCGGCTTCTCGATCTTGGCGATCAGCGGCAGGCGTACGGCCTCCTGCTCCATGATGTTGCGCACCACGTCGGCGTCGGACGGGCGGCGGACGAAGGACAGGGCGATCATGTCGAAGCCGGTGCGCAGCGCCCAGCGCAGGTCGGCCTCGTCCTTGTCGGTCAGGGCGGGGGCGCTGACGTTGACGCCGGGCAGGTTGAGGCCCTTGTTGTCGGAGATCATGCCGCCGATGACGACGCGGGTGGTGATGCGCTCACCGTCGACGCGGGTGGCCTCGAGCACGAGGCGGCCGTCGTCGACGAGGATCGTGTCACCGGGGCGCACGTCGTTCGGCAGCCCCTTGTAGGTGGTGGAGACCTGCTCGCGGTCGCCCGGGACGTCTTCGGTGGTGATGGTGAAGACGTCGCCGAAGCCCAGCCTGACGGGGCCCTCCTCGAACGTGCCGACACGGATCTTGGGGCCCTGCAGGTCGGCGAGCACGCCTACACCGCGGCCGAGTTCGGCCGCCACCTCCCTGACCCGGTCGTAGACCTCTCTGTGCATGTCATGATTGCCATGGCTGAGGTTGAACCGTGCCACGTCCATGCCTGCGGCGATCAGCTCGCGGAGGCGTTCTTTGGACGAAGTGGCGGGGCCTAGGGTGCAGACGATTTTCGCGCGACGAGTCACGAGTCCTACCTTAATTGGTACAGACCACTTGGCAGTCACTGACGACGGAGAACGTAGCCTACGTAAGAGAACAGAACGAGAACGGCAACCCCCAGACGTACCAAGTTCGTGTACTGCTCCGGGTAGATCACGCCCTCGATGTAGTTGTCGATGAATCCGCCGGCAGGCAGCCCGGCCAGCCCGGCATTGCGGCGTCCCCAGTCCTCGATCACGGTGAGCGGGCACTCGACGCCGGTCACGATCGAGACCAGGCCCCAGCCGACCACGGCCAGATGCGCCCAGAGCGTACGCCGCCAGCGCCACGCGAGGAACCCGCCCACGGCCAGGTAGACCAGGAACGCGAAGTGCATCACCATCGCGGCCTCCGCGATGATGCGATACATCATGGTTCGACGGTAGCCGCTTTCCAGGCGTCCACGACACCGTGCCCGAAGAAGCCGTTGTCCGCCTGGTCTCCCTCGCAGACCTGCGTGATGTCCTGGCCGTAGGCCTTGTACACGTACTGGCGGGGCGTGGGGCACGGCTTGGGGGTGGCGGTCTTGTACAGCAGGTCCTCGACGGTGGCCGGGGCCAGTTCGAGGCCGCCCCTGCCGGGTTTGCCGAAGCGGCTGATGAGGATGGCGGCGACTCCCGTGGCGTGCGGGGCGGCCATGGAGGTGCCGTCGAGGTACTGGTAATAGCCGCAGGTGCCGTTCTTGCAGTCCTTGACGACGTCGGCGCCCTTGGGCTCGCCCTTGGCGTCGATCCGCCCGGCGGCCCGCAGGACGTTCTCGGGCGCGGCGCCCAGGATCGAACGGGTGGCCCTGGCGCCCTTGCCGTCCAGCGCGTCGCCGCCCGGCGCGGACACATCGGCCTGCTCGACGCCGTAGTCGCTGTAGATCGCCTTGCGGCCGGAGGGGCCGAGCCCGGCGACCGAGATCACGCCGGTGGACTCGGCGGGCACGTTGATGCAGGAGTTGTCGACCTTGCGCTCCTTCTTCTCGCCCACCGGGTAGCCGGGGCTCTCCTTGTCGACCTTGGGGTGGCCGAGGTCGGTGGAGCCGTTGCCGAGGGCGGAGATGAGCGTGACGCCGCGCTGGCGGGCGTAGTCGAGCGCCCGCTGCATGCCGGTGATGACGGCGGCCTGTTCGAGCTGTTCCTTCTTGGAGTCGGCCTTGTTGGCCGTGCAGTTGAACAGCCAGGGGTCCACGTAGTAGCTCATGTTCACGACGTCCACGCCGATGTCGCCGGCGTAGGTGAGCGCGTCGAGGCTGGGCTTGAGGAAGAAGAATCCGGAGTCCTGGCCGGCTCTGATGTTCACGATCTGCACGCCGGGGGCGACGCCCGCGATGCCGAGGCCGTTGATCGGGGCGGCGATCGTGCTGGCCACGTGGGTGCCGTGGCCGTCGTCGTCCTCGTCCACCGGGTCCTTGCAGCCGCTGACCTCGCACGGACCGTCGAGCGTCTCGCCGTCCTCGTCCTTGGGTTTGTCGGTGACGAAGTTGCGGCTGAGCTCGCGGTTGAAGTTAGGGGCGAGGTCGGGGTGCTTGCCGTCCACGCCGGTGTCGATGACGCCGACCAGCACCTGCTTGCTGCCGGGCGCCTTGGCGTTGGCGCGGTCGGCGCCGATCATCCGCATGTCCCACTGGCGGCCGGCGAGCGGCTCTCCCGAGGCGCCCTTGATGAGCGACCGCGCGTCGGGGAAGGCCACCGTCCGGGCCTCGGCTCCTCCGGTACCGCGGGTGGAGAGGGCGGCCACCGTGCGCGCCTTGGCTCCTCCGGTACGGCGGGTGACGGGGGCGGCGCGGCCGGCCTCGGCGAAGCCGATGCTGCGGTCCGGGGACACCCCGACGACGGACCCGTCGGCGCCCACGCTCTCGACGAACCTGGCGCCACCGCCCGTGGCCGTCAGGTAGCCGAGTTTGGCGTCGTTCGCGAGGGTGGTGCCGCCGGCGCGTTCGACGGCCTGCTGTGCCTGGCGCTGCCCGCCTTCGGTGTAGAAGACGAGGTATTCGGGGCCCGCGGAGGAGACGGGGCGGGAAGGGGTGTCCGATGTGCCGGGCGAGCAGGCGGCCATCGCGACCACGGCGGCCAGCGCTGTCAAGCCCGAGGCGACTCGCCGCATTGTTCCCCCATCCACCCACTGCCGCAGATTCTGCATCTTCCCGACAGTTACCAGGTGATGCAACCTACTGATGAAATTTCGGACTATAGGTGGCTAAGCGGACCCCGGGTGCGGGATCCGCTCGGCCCTGGGCTCAGGCCCGTACGCCGGACTTCGGGGCCGGCTCGGACGGGACCTGGTCGGTCAGCCGTACGTCCCTCAGGAAGGCCAGCAGCAACGCGGCGGCCAGCAGGATCGGCCCCACCCAGGCGAACACCCCGCTGATGGCGTCGGAGAAGGCCAGCTGCGTGGCGTGCCGCGCGGCCTCAGGCAGCGCCTGGATGGCCTCGGGCGTGAGCGAGGCGTGCCCCAGCGCGAGCCTGCCGCTGAAGACACCGCCCAGCACCGCCACGCCCACCGCGCCGCCGACGCCCCGGGCGAACGTGACGGCCGAGGTCGCCGCGCCCCGCTCCGCCGCCGTGGCGCTGGTCTGCACCACCAGCAGCACGTTCTGCATGACCATGCCGAGCCCGGCCCCGAAGAGCACCATGTACGCGCCGGAGACGAACCCGCTGGTCCCGAAGTCCATGGTGGAGAACAGGAACCCGGCGACCCCGGCGAGCGCCGTCCCCGTGACCATGAACCACTTGAACCGGCCGAACCGGTGCACCAGCTGCCCCGTCAGCGTCGACGAGACGACCATCCCGATCATCATCGGCAGCAGCAGCAGCCCCGAGTCCGCCACACTCGCCCCGGTGGCCAGCTGCAGGAACACGGGCAGGAACGTGGCCGCGCCGAGCATCGCGGTGGCCATGAGCACGACGCAGGCCACCGGGATCGTGAACATCCGGTCGCGGAACAGCCGCAGCGGCAGCACCGGTTCGGCCGCCGCCCGCTCCACCAGCACGAACAGCACGGCCAGCAGCACCGCGCCGCCGCCGAGCCCGATGACGACCGGCGAGGACCAGGCGTAGAGGGTGCCGCCCCAGGAGGCGAACAGCGTCAGGCAGGTCAGCACCCCGGAGATGAGCACGGCGCCGAGCCAGTCGATCCGGTGCGGGGAGACGCGCTTGGGCAGCTTCAGCACGGCGAACGCCACGGCCAGCGCGATCACGCCGAGCGGCAGGTTGATGTAGAAGATCCAGCGCCAGGAGACGTGCTGGGTGAGGTAGCCGCCGAGGATCGGCCCGGCGATCGAGGCCAGGGTGAAGACCCCGCCGAAGATGCCCTGGTACTTGGCCCGTTCGCGGGGCGTGACCAGGTCGCCGACGATGGTCATGGTCAGCACCATGAGACCGCCCGCCCCGATGCCCTGGAAGGCCCGGAAGGCGATGAGCTGGCCCATCGACTGCGCCAGACCGCACAGGGCCGAGCCCAGGACGAACAGGACGATGGCCGACAGGTAGAGGTTCTTGCGGCCGTACATGTCGCTGAGCTTGCCGTAGAGGGGCGTGGCGATGCCCGAGGTCAGGGCGAACGCGGTGACCAGCCACGACAGGCTCTCCAGGCCGTGCAGCTCGCCCACGATGGTCGGCATGGCGGTCGCCACCACGGTCTGGTCGACGGCGGCCAGGAACATGGTGAGCATGAGTGAGCCCATGCTCACCCAGAGTGAGCGCCCAGGTGCGGCCTCGGCTGTGGTTGTGGATAGCATTGGTCGTCTCCTTGCTTCTTTCGCGAGGGCAGGAGTGATCGGCGGCGATCGGGGGTGCCACCCCGGTCGCCGCTTCCTCTATGGGGTCAGAGCCCGTTCTCGAGCAGCGTGAACGCCTCTTCCAGCAGGTCCTCCACCGAGCCGCGGCCGGCCGTCGCCTCCTGGATCGCCGAGATGGCCGCGCCGAACGAGGCCACGATGAGCAGCCTGGCGTGCATGGGACCGGTGACGCCCGGACGGCTCCTGACGGCCTCGAAGACCGTTTCCATGATCTTCGTCTCGTCGGCCGCCCTGGCCTTGGCCGCCAGCTCGGGGTGGCGCTTGCGCAGCTCCATGAACGGCTCCATGTCCGTCCAGATCCGCTGACTCCGGACGGCGAAGGTCCGCATGACCGTTTTCAGCGCCTGGAAGGCGGGCTCGCCGGCGGGCCTTTCCGTGAGCATGCCGACGAGCTCCTCAGGGTGCCAGAGAGGCTCCATGACGAGCGCCTCTTCCTTGGAGGCGAAGTAGTTGAAGAAGGTGCGCGGCGAGATGTCGGCCGCCGCGCTGATCGCCTCCACGGTCGCGGCCTCGATCCCCTCGTCGAGCGCGAGCTTCACCGCGGCCATCCGGATGGCCTGCCGCTTCTCGGCCCGCCGACGGTCTCGACGCTGCTGCGGACTCTCCATACCTTGCACTGTACGCAACCCTTGCACACTCTGCAAGCCTTGCAGGGAGTGCAATTCCCCGGACATGCGAAGGCGCCCGCCGTACAGACGGGCGCCTCAACGCAAGGGGTCAGCGGGCGAGGTCGAGCTTGACACCGCCCAGGATGACCTGGCGCGGCATCGGCCGGGCCAGGAACTCGTGCGGGAATCCGAGATCCACCCGGCTGGCCTCCTCCAGCGCGGCCAGCTGACTGTCGCTGAAGCGCACGTCCAGGGCTCCCAGGTTGTCCTCCAGCTGCCCCAGCGTGCGCGCCCCCACGATGGGCGCCGTGACGCCGGGGTTGAGCGTCGTCCAGGCCAGCGCGACCTGCGAGGGCTTGACCACGAGCTCGCCGGCGACCTGCTTCACGACGTCGGCGATGTCCAGGGCGCGCTCGGTCAGCGACCCGTTGGCCGCCGCGACGTTCTTGCGCGTGCCGGACGGGTCGGCGGAGATCTCCTCGGCGAGGTCGTCCCGGCTGTACTTGCCGGTCAGCACCCCGCCGGCCAGGGGCGACCATGGGATGACGCCCAGCCCCATCTCCCGCGCCATCGGGATGAGGTCGCGCTCGACGGTCCGCTCGACCAGGCTGTACTCGATCTGCAGGGCGATCAGCGGCGCCCACCCGCGTAGGTCGGCGATGGCCTGCATGCGCGACACCTGCCAGGCGGGCGCGTCGGAGATGCCCACGTAGAGCACCTTGCCCGCCCTGACCAGGTCGTCCATGGCCCGCAGGATCTCCTCCACGGGGGTGGTGAAGTCCCAGGCGTGCAGGTAGAGCAGGTCGATGAAGTCGGTGTTCAACCGGCGCAGGCTCGCCTCGACCGACTGCACCATGCTCTTGCGGTGGTTGCCGCCGGAGTTCGGGTCGCCGGCCCGCCTGGCCATGGTGTACTTCGTGGCCAGCACCAGCTCCTCGCGCCGTCCCGACGCGAACTCGCCGATCAGCGTCTCCGCGGTGCCCTCGGTGTACTGGCTGGCGGTGTCGATGAAGTTGCCGCCCCGCTCCACGTACGTGTCGAAGATCCGCCGCGACTCGTCCTTGTCCGAGCCCCAGCCCCAGTCCGTACCGAACGTCATGGTCCCCAGAGCGAGCGGCGAGACGCGCAGTCCCGAGCGGCCGAGCAGGCGGTAGGTGTCAAGAGTCGTCATGCCATCAAGGCTGCTCCGGCCGGGATCCAGGGGGAAGGGAAGGCTTTTCCTGGGACGGGCCTTCCTAGGCAGGCGGGTCGTAGGATCGAAGGGATGAACACCGTGGACCAGACCCGCGAGCTCGCCGCCTTCCTGCGCACCCGCCGCGAACGCCTGGATCCGGGCGACGTCGCCCTGCCCGCCCGTCGCGCCCAGCGGCGCACGCCGGGCCTGCGCAGGGAGGAGGTCGCCGAGCTCGCGGGCGTCAGCGTCGACTACGTGATCCGGCTGGAGCAGGGCCGCGGCCTGCGTCCCTCGGCCGAGGTGCTGGAGGCGCTGGCCGAGGCGCTGCGGCTGAGCGAGGACGAGCGGGCCTACCTGTTCGAGCTGGCCCGCCAGCGCCCCAACCGGCAGGCGCCCGCCGCGGAGGAGGCTGGTCCGCTGGCGCGGCTCGTGCTCGATCTGTCGCCGCTGCCCGCCATGCTGCTCAACCACCGCTTCGACATCCTCGCGTGGAACCCGGAGATGGCGGGGCTGATGATGGACTTCGGCACGCTGCCGCCGCAGCAGCGCAACAGCCTGTGGCTGTGCATGCTCCACCCGGGCCTGCGCGACTTCTACCGCGACAGGGAGCGCACGCTGCGCGAGGGCATCGCCGACCTGCGGGCCTCGTGGGCGGCCCATCCCGACGACAAGGCGCTGATCGAGCTGGTCGACGAGCTCACCGCCGGCAGCGAGGAGGTCGCCCGCCTGTGGGCGCTGCGCGACGTCCGGGTGAACGGCCGGGGCCGCAAGCGGCTGCGGCACGCCGTCAAGGGCCCGCTGACCGTCGACTACGAGGTGCTGGCCCCGATCCAGGCCCCCGGCCAGCGGCTGGTCATCTACCGCGCCGCCGACGCCGACTCCCAGCGGGTCCTCGACGCCATCGCCCACGAATGCGCGTGAAAAAGCCGGGACCGCGCTGAGCGGTCCCGGCCTCTCCTCGTTAAACCAGCGGCCGCGCGGTCGGCAGGATCGGGTACGGCAGTGCCGTCTCCCCGGTCAGGTACCGGTCCACGCCCGAGGCGGCGGCCCGCCCCTCGGCGATGGCCCACACGATGAGCGACTGCCCGCGGCCCATGTCGCCGGCCACGAAGACGCCGTCCACCTTGGACATGTACGTCTTGTCACGCGAGACGTTGCCCCGCGCGTCGTAGAAGCCGTCACCGGCGGCCTCGGCCAGGTCCTGCAGCAGTGAGCCCTTCTCCGGGCCGAGGAAGCCCATCGACAGCGTCACCAGCTCGGCCGGGATCTCGCGCTCGGTGCCCGGGATCGGCTTGAACCCGGCCTGCGGCCCTTCGACCTCGACCAGCCGCAGCGCCCGCACGTTGCCGTCGGCGTCGCCGACGAACTCGGTCGTGGAGACCGCGTAGACCCGCTCTCCCCCGCCGTCGGCCAGCTCCTCGTGGGCGCTCTCCATCTTGAACAGGATGGGGAACGTCGGCCACGGCTGGCTGCCGGGCCTGCTCGCCGGCGGCTGGGGCATGATCTCGAGCTGGGTGACGGACGCGGCACCCTGCCGGATCGCCGTGCCGATGCAGTCGGCGCCGGTGTCGCCACCGCCGATCACCACGACGTGCTTGCCCTCGGCCGAGATGGGCGAGGTCTCGAAGTCGCCCTCCTGGACCTTGTTGGACAGCGGCAGGTATTCCATCGCCTGGTAGACGCCCTTGAGCTCGCGCCCGGTCACCGGCAGGTCGCGCCACTGGGTGGCCCCGCCCGACAGCACCACGGCGTCGAACTGCTCGCGCAGCTCGGCGGCGGTGATGTCGACGCCGACGTTGACGCCGGTGCGGAACTCGGTGCCCTCGGCCCGCATCTGCTCCAGGCGGCGCTCGATGTGCCGCTTCTCCATCTTGAACTCGGGGATGCCGTAGCGCAGCAGGCCGCCGATCCGGTCGGCCCGCTCGAACACGACCACGTCATGCCCGGCCCTGGTGAGCTGCTGCGCGGCGGCCAGGCCCGCAGGGCCCGAGCCGACGACCGCGACCCTCTTGCCGGTCTTGACGGCCGGGGGCTGCGGGGTCACCCAGCCCTCGGCGAACGCCCGGTCGATGATCTCGACCTCGACCCGCTTGATCGCCACGGGGTCGGAGTTGATGCCGAGCACGCACGCCGCCTCGCACGGGGCCGGGCAGAGCCGGCCCGTGAACTCGGGGAAGTTGTTCGTGGCGTGCAGCCGCTCGATCGCCTCGCGCCAGTCGGTGCGGTAGACGAGGTCGTTCCACTCGGGGATGAGGTTCCCGAGCGGGCAGCCGTTGTGGCAGAACGGGATGCCGCAGTCCATGCAGCGGGCCGCCTGCTTGGTCAGCTTCTCCCGCGAGAAGTCCTGGTAGACCTCGCGCCAGTCGCTGATGCGGACGTCCACGGGGCGGCGCGCCGGCAGCTCCCGGTCATGCGTGAGAAAACCCTTGGGGTCAGCCATTCGGTACGCCTCCTTTAACCCTGCACGTGCTTCGGCCAGAACAGCCCGCCATGGCGGCAGGGCTCGTTACGGCGGGTCATGACTGCACCGCGGCCGCCATGACGGCCTCGTCGATGTCCCTGCCTTCGATGCGGGCGGCCTCGGCGGCGGCCAGCACCCGCTTGTAGTCGGTCGGCATGATCTTGCCGAACCGGCCCAGCGCCGCGTCCCAGTCGGCCAGCAGCTCCTTGGCGACCGGCGAGCCGGTCTCCGCGAAGTGCTTCTCGACGGTCTCCTTGAGGAACTCGCCGTCCTCCTCGGTGAGCGTCTCGATGGCGACCATCTCGCGGTTGACCCGCTCGGCCTTGAGGTCGAGCAGGTAGGCGATGCCGCCCGACATGCCGGCCGCGAAGTTGCGCCCGGTCGGCCCGAGGACGACGGCCCGGCCGCCGGTCATGTACTCGCAGCCGTGGTCGCCCACGCCCTCGACGACCGCCGTGGCGCCGGAGTTGCGCACGCAGAACCGCTCGCCCACGACGCCGCGGACGAACACCTCACCGGACGTGGCGCCGTACAGGGCGACGTTGCCGGAGATGATGTGGCCGTCGAGCGGGGCCTCCTCGTGCGGCCGGACGGTGATCCGCCCGCCGGACAGGCCCTTGCCGAGGTAGTCATTGGCGTCGCCGGTCAGCCGCAGCGTGATGCCGCGTGGCGCGAAGGCGCCGAACGAGTTGCCCGCCGAGCCGGTGAACGAGATGTCGATCGTGTTGTCGGGCAGGCCCTGGCCGCCGTACCGCTTGGTCACCTGGTAGCCGAGCATGGTGCCGACCGTGCGGTTGACGTTGCGGATGGGCAGCTCCAGCGTGACCGGGGTGCCCTCGTTGAGCGCGCCCTCGGCGAGCTGGATCAGCGTGTTGTCCAGCGCGTGCTGCAGGCCGTGGTCCTGCTCGACGACCCTGCGCAGCGCGGTGCCCGCGGGCAGCTCGGGCTGGTGCAGGATCGGCGCCAGGTCGAGGCCGCTGGCCTTCCAGTGGTCCTCGGCCGCCGACATGTCGAGCATCTCGACGTGCCCGATCGCCTCGTCGAGCGAGCGGAAGCCCAGCTCGGCGAGGTATTCGCGGATCTCCTCGGCGATGAACTCGAAGAAGTTGACCACGAACTCCGGCTTGCCGCTGAAGCGCTTGCGCAGCTCCGGGTTCTGCGTGGCGACGCCCACGGGGCAGGTGTCGAGGTGGCAGACCCGCATCATGACGCAGCCGCTGACGACGAGGGGCGCGGTGGCGAAGCCGTACTCCTCGGCGCCGAGGAGCGCGGCGATGACGACGTCGCGGCCGGTCTTGAGCTGGCCGTCGACCTGGACGACGATGCGGTCGCGCAGGTCGTTCAGCAGGAGCGTCTGCTGGGTCTCGGCCAGGCCGAGCTCCCACGGCGCGCCCGCGTGCTTGAGCGACGTGAGCGGCGAGGCGCCGGTGCCGCCGTCGTGCCCGGAGATGAGCACCACGTCGGCGTGCGCCTTCGACACGCCCGCGGCCACCGTGCCGACGCCGACCTCGGCGACCAGCTTCACGTGGACCCTGGCCTCCGGGTTGGAGTTCTTCAGGTCGTGGATGAGCTGGGCCAGGTCCTCGATCGAGTAGATGTCGTGGTGCGGCGGCGGCGAGATGAGGCCGACGCCGGGCGTGGAGTGCCTGGTCTTGGCGATCCACGGGTAGACCTTGTGGCCGGGCAGCTGGCCGCCCTCGCCGGGCTTGGCGCCCTGGGCCATCTTGATCTGCAGGTCGGCCGCGTTCACCAGGTATTCGCTGGTCACGCCGAACCGGCCGGAGGCGACCTGCTTGATCGCTGACCTGCGGGCGGCGTCGTAGAGCCGCTCGGGGTCCTCGCCGCCCTCGCCGGTGTTGGACTTGCCGCCCAGCTGGTTCATCGCGATGGCGAGCGTCTCGTGCGCCTCCATGGAGATGGAGCCGTACGACATCGCGCCCGTCGAGAACCGCTTGACGATCTCCGAGGCCGGCTCGACCTCCTCGATCGGGATCGGGTTGCCCTTGCGCAGCTTGAACAGGCCGCGCAGGGTCATCAGCCGCTCCGCCTGGGAGTCCACGAGGTTCGTGTACTCCTTGAAGATCTCGTAGCGGCGGGTCCTGGTGGCGTGCTGCAGCTTGAAGACGGTCTCGGGGTTGAACAGGTGGGGCTCGCCCTCGCGCCGCCACTGGTACTCGCCGCCGACCTGGAGCCTGCGGTGAGCGTTCTCCGCGCGCGGGTAGGCGTGGCGGTGGCGCTGCGCGACCTCCTCGGCCAGCACGTCGAAGCCGACGCCGCCGAGGCGGGAGGTGGTGCCGGTGAAGCAGGAGTCGATGACCTGCTGGCTCAGGCCGAGCGCCTCGAAGATCTGCGCGCCGGTGTAGGAGGCCACCGTGGACACGCCCATCTTGGACATGACCTTGATGACGCCCTTGCCGTACGCCTTGATCAGGTTGCGCACGGCCTTGCGCTTGTCCATCTCGAGCGCGCCGGTGTCGACCAGATCCTCGATGGTCTCGATCGCGAGGTACGGGTTGATCGCGCCGGCGCCGTACCCGATGAGCAGCGCCATGTGGTGGCACTCGCGGGCCTCGGCGGTCTCGATCACGAGACCGATCTTGGTGCGGGTCTTCTCCTGGATCAGGTGGTGGTGCACCGCGCCGGTCAGCAGCAGCGACGGGATCGGCGCCAGCGTCTCCGACGAGCCGCGGTCGGACAGCACGATGATCCGCGCGCCGCCGGCGATCGCCTCGGACGCCTCGGCCCTGATCTCCTCCAGGCGGCTCAGCAGCGCCTCGCCGCCGCCGGCGACCTCGTACAGGCCGCTGATGACGTACGGGTGGAAGCCCGGCAGGTCGTGCTCGTCGTTGATGTGGATGATCTTGGCGAGCTCGTCGTTGTCGATCACCGGGTACGGCAGCACGAGCTGGCGGCACGACGACGGGCCCGGGTCGAGCAGGTTGCCCTCGGGACCGATGGTGCTGGCCAGCGAGGTGACCAGCTCCTCACGGATGGCGTCCAGCGGCGGGTTCGTGACCTGCGCGAACAGCTGCGTGAAGTAGTCGAACAGCAGCCGCGGCTTCTCGCTCAGCACGGCCACGGGCGTGTCGGTGCCCATGGAGCCGATCGGCTCCTGGCCCGCCTTGGCCATCGGCGACAGGATGATGCGCAGCTCTTCCTCGGTGTAGCCGAAGGTCTGCTGCCGCTTGACGAGCGCCTCGTGCGTGGGGATCTCCCGCTGCCGGGCGGGCAGCTCCTCGAAGCGGACGAGCCCCGCGTGCAGCCAGTCCTCGTACGGCAGCTCGGCGGCCAGCTCGGCCTTGATCTCGTCGTCCTCGATGATCTTGCCGCGGGCGGTGTCGATGAGGAACATGCGGCCCGGCTGCAGGCGGCCCTTCCTGACCACGTCCTCGGGCTTGAAGTCCAGCACGCCGGCCTCGGAGGCCAGCACGACCAGGCCGTCGGCGGTCACCCAGAAGCGGCCGGGGCGCAGGCCGTTGCGGTCGAGCACGGCGCCGGCCAGGGTGCCGTCGGTGAACGTGATCGACGCGGGGCCGTCCCAGGCCTCCATCATCGAGGAGTGGAACTCGTAGAAGGCCCGGCGCGCGGGGTCCATCTCCGTGTGGTTCTCCCACGCCTCCGGGATCATCATCAGCACGGCGTGGGGCAGGCTCCGGCCACCGATGTGCAGGAGCTCCAGGGCCTCGTCGAAGCTGGCGGTGTCGCTGCCATCCGGGTCACAGATGGGGAAAAGTCGTGAAATATCGCCCGGGATGTGGGCGGACTCCAGCATCGCCTCACGGGCCCGCATCCAGTTGCGGTTGCCCTTGACCGTGTTGATCTCGCCGTTGTGGGCGATGTAGCGGTACGGGTGGGCGAGCGGCCAGCTCGGGAACGTGTTGGTGGAGAAGCGCGAGTGCACCAGCGCGATCGCCGTCTCGTAACGCTCGTCGCTCAGGTCGGGGAAGAACGGCTCGACCTGGTCGGGCGTGAGCATGCCCTTGTAGACGATCGTCCTGGCGGACAGCGAGGGGAAGTAGACGTCCGCCTCGTGCTCGGCCCTCTTGCGCAGGCAGAAGGCCAGCCGGTCGAGCTCCAGCCCCTCCCGGCCCCCGGGGTCGGCCACGAACAGCTGGGCGAAGTGCGGCATGACGGCCCTGGCGCTGGGCCCGGGCAGCTCGCGGTCGACCGGCAGCTCGCGCCAGCCGAGCACGGTGAGGCCCTCCTCGGCCGCGATCTCCTCGATCAGGCCGGTGGCGACGCCCCTGGCCTGCTCGTCGAACGGCAGGAAGGCGATGCCGGTCGCGTACGCGCCGGCATGGGGAAGCGCGAACGGCACGCTCTCGCGGTAGAACCCATCGGGGATCTGCGTCAGGATCCCGGCTCCGTCGCCGGTGTCCGGCTCGCTACCCTTGGCCCCCCGATGATCAAGATTGCACAGAGCCGTCAGCGCCTTGACCACGATCCCGTGCCCACGGCGCCCCGCGACGTCGGCAACCATGGCGACACCGCAGGCATCATGCTCGTTGGCGGGGTGGTACAGGCCCTGGGGCTCGGGGAACCCGAGGTGGGCAGCAGGCATTTAATCCCTCCCGTCGTCATCGTCTGTCTCTAACTGCTCTACAGGCGGGGACGACGTTGGCCCTGCTGCATATCGTGGGTAGAGGTTACCGCACGCTGCCGGAATGGTGCCCGCCACGTCCGCATTGCGAACATTCGGCCCCATCCCAACATCCGAACTCCCTATCCCAAACCCCGGACGTGGGCAAAGAAATTCCCGCCACAGGTCCACGATTTGCGGCATGGGGAGCGAGTCGTCCCCACTCCATCCCCCGCCCAAACCCCAACCCCACCAATCCGCCGGCACACCACCCCGCCCGCCCCCAGATTCCATCCCCACGCCGCCACGATCCCCACCACCCCACCCCCGCGGAGCGGACCGCCGAAATCCCAACCCACCACCTCACCGCACGACCTCACCCCGCGCCGTCATGCCCCTTCAGCATCCACCGCCGCTTGGCTCCCTCCAGCACCTCACCGCCGCGCCGCTCCCTTCAGCGCCTCACCCTGGCGCCGTTGGCTCCCTCCACCGCCTCACCCACGTGCCACGCCCGCGGCCCTCCAACTCCCACCGAACCACCACAGTCACACCGCTTTAGCTGCCACCGCTTGCCGCAGCGTCGGCCGAAGCAAAGCCCCGAAGGCCGCCCTCACCACCGAGCCCCCGCTCACGCAGGGCCGCACGCGCCTGCCGTCCCGGGCTGTCCACCCTCGCGCCTCGATAGGGTTGCCCTCGTGACTCCTCCGCTCCTCGAAGGGAGCGGCTTCTCGCCAAGCCGCCTGCGCAATGTCGCGAAGGTTGATCGACGCGTCGACATCGGCGTGCCCACGCTGCCCGCGCCGAGAACCCGCGGCGGCCCCGCGCCCAAGCACCGCCGCGAACACCCTCCGACCCGCGCCCAGGATCGATCCACTCGATCCAGACGTGCCGGCGACGTCACACCCGGCCCGACCGAGCGTGCCGTACACCTGCTCGCCGGTGGGACGCGGCAGGAACGCGGACGAATCGCGTCCCACCACCTCCCACCCTCGGTAACGACATCACCACGCTATCGGCATGCGCCGACAAAATCTGGAGGGAGGGAGCGCGGACTCCTCCGCCGGCTGAGGCAGGCGGTCATCTCCGCGCGGATCTGATGGAGCGTGACGGGGTGGAGCGCCTGCTCGCGGAGGCCGGGCCGGACAGCAGGCGGTTGCGGCACGCCCTGACCCTCCTGTGCGATGCCCAGTGGTGGACGCTGGCCGATCTGGTCAGGGAGACCGCCACGTCCAGGCGTACCGTCGAGACCCTCCTGCGCGAGGTCCCGCTGGAGCGCAAGGGCGACGCGTTCCGGGTCCCGCTGACCCACGCCAACGACTACCAGGACCTCCTCGCGCTGGCCCCGCCGCCGGAGGATCCGGTGGCCCATCTGCTCCCCCACTACGCCGCGGAGCTCTCCCGCCTCAAGGACCTCGTGGCCCGGGCCCCGCGCGCCCGTCACGTGCTCGACCACGTCTCGGCCACTCCGGAGACGATCCTGAGGCGGGCGTTGCTGCTGGGTTCCCGTTTCTGGCTCCCCGGCACGCGACTGCTGTGCGTGGGGGACCACGACCTGACCTCGCTGGCCGTCAAGCTGGTCCATCCGGAGACCGACGTCACGGTGGTCGACATCGACGAGCGCGTCCTGGCGTACATCGACGCCCAGCACCTGGGTGTCCGCACGCGCTGGGCCGACCTGCGTCTCGGCCTGCCCGCGTCCGCCCGTGACCACGACCTCGCGCTCACCGACCCGCCGTACACGCCGGAGGGCACCGGCCTGTTCGTGGCGCGCGCCGCCGAGGCGCTGACGGACAACGGCCGCATCCTGCTCGCGTACGGTGCCAGCGAACGTACGCCGATGCTGGCCTTCAAGGTCCAGCAGGCCCTGGCGGACCTCAACCTCGCCTACGAAGCCATCTATCCCGACTTCAACCGATATTTCGGTGCAGAAGCCATTGGCTCGGCCGCCGACATGTACATCCTCCGGCCCACCACCAAGACGCGCCCGGCCGTGACGTCCCGCCTGAGCCGCCAAACCACCTCCATCTACACTCAAGGCCCACAATCGGTCGAAAGCGCCCATAACGCCCTCTCAGCGCCGCAGGAGGCCATCCGGGACTTCAACCCCGACCTGCTGGTGGGCGAGTGGCCCAAGGACCTCACCGAACCGCGGGTACGGCTCTCGACCTGGCTCGCCAAGCCCTACGCCGCCACCCTGGACCGCGTGGCCGTGGCCCTGCCCCCGGGCCTGGAGGCCGCCCTCCCCCGGATTCTCCTGGCCACCCGCGCCTCCCACGTACGCGTCGTGGGCGCCGAGCTGCCGGCGCTGCCTGACGTACTGTCCACGGTCTACAAGCTGAGCGCGGGCGGCGACGTCCTGGACGCCGTACGCCTGCCGCAGCCGCCCGGCGATGCGGCCTCGGTGCTGCGCAGGATCCTGGACAACGGGCACGCCAAGCTGGCCAACACATGGCGCGAGGCCCTCATCGCGGTGGCCCGTACCCAAGGCTCGGCCCTGACCAAGAACGAGGCCCGCACCCTCATCGCCGAAGCCGCCCCATGGTCGGAAGGCCTGACTCCCCTTGACGCCCCCCTCCACCGACTCTCCACCCTCCCCGAAGCAGTCACCACAACCATCTCCGCCCTGACCACAACCACCTGACCCACCCCGAACCCCCACCGCCCTCCACCGAAGGGCCCGGGTCATCCGGTCACGGCCAGAGCCCGACCGATGCGTCACGGCCGAGTCCGGTCAAGGCCGGGGTCCACTCGAACCGGGCTGTCGAGCGGCAGCGGATCGATGCCGCAGGCCGCCCTCACCGCTGCCATGGCGTGCGGGTGGCGGGCGTGGCTACCTTCCTGGTTCACCCGCCGCGAATCTCGGCCACCCATCCCGGCCACCATCGCGCTCGCGGGCCGCCGTAGTCGCGGTCTGGGGCGTGGCCACCGTCCCGGTTCACCGCCGCGAGTCGCGGTCACCACCCCGGTCACCGCTCCGGGGCACGGGTCGCGGTCGCGATCAACCCCGGAGCCGCGAGTCCCGGTCACCACCACGCTCGCGGGTCGCCGTCGCCGCCGTCTTGGGCGTGGCTACCGTCCCCGATTCACCGACGCAAATCTCGGCCGATATCCCGGTCACCATCGCGGGGCGCGGGTCACGATCGCCGCCCCAGTCACCGTGGCGGATCATCATCACGGTCCCAGCCGGCGGTCGCCCGTCCCGGTCACCATCGCAATCTCCGTCCCGGGCCGCCGCCGCGGTCGTGGGGCGCCGTCATGCAACCGCGACTTCCCGAGTCGCCATCGCAGTCGCGGCCGCCATCGGAGCTTGGACGGCAGCGGTTGGGTCAGGTTGCGGCGACGATGCGGCCCTGGACCACGCGTCCCAAACCGTCCAGCGCCACGAGGGCGGCTACCAGGTCCTGGGCGGGCGCCGATCCTCCGGCCCAGCTCACGGTCACGTAGTGGCCCATCGCCCGCGCCTGGGCCCGGCTGCCGGCCGGCTCGAACCCGATGTCCTGCCGTACGAACCCGTCCTTGCCCAGCGCCGACACCAGCGCGTCAGCCGCCCGCCCGTCGCTCAGGTTGAAGATGACGAACTGACCCGCGACCGCACCCCCCTTGTACGTGGCCTGGAGCGCCTGCGTGCAGCCCGTGGCCGAGACCCCCGAGAGCACCTCATTACAGTCGTTGAACTGCTGCGTGGCGTCCCGACGCATGGTGCCCAGGGTCTGGGTGGCCGGGGTGAAGACCTCGTTCAGGGTGAGAGGCGCGGCGTCGTTCTGGCGGCTGTTGATGGCGGAGTAGAAGGCGGAGGTGGGCTCGGCGTGGAAGCTGGCAGGCCTGGGATCCTCGCGCCGCAGCCACAGCCAACCGGCCACCGCGACGACCGCCACGAGGGCGATGCCCAAGGGGATGACGACTCGACGCGACATCAGCAGGCCACCTCCGCGATCGCGACGACATCCCGGGGCCCAGGGCGGCCGCCCTCCATGATCGCGACCACTCCCCCGGGCCTCAGACGACCGCCCTCAGCTCCTCCGGGCCCCAGGCGACCGCCGCCGGCTCCGCCGGGGCTCAGGCGACCGCCCCCGGTTCCCCCGGGCCCCAGGCGACCGCCCTCAGCTCTCCCGGAGCTCAGGCGACCGCCCCCAGTTCCCGCGGGGCTCATGCGACCGCTCCCAGTTCCCCCGGGGCTCATGTGACCGCTCCGAGCGATCGTGGCGACGTCACGGCAGCGGGGCCAGGGGCGGGTGTTGTTCGGGGGCAGGTCGTTCGGCATCAGGAGGACGGTCCTGCGATCGTGACGACACGGCGGTAGACGGCCTTCTCCGCGCCGCGTAGCGCCAGCGTGAGCGAGACGAAGTCGTCCTTGGGGCCGGGGTCCGCGCCGTCGGTCTTCCCCAGCCACACCAGGCCGACGTAGTGGCCGAGGGCGTAGCCGCCCGCCTCGGAGTAGCCGCCCGCGGGGAAGGCGGCCTTGGGGGACTCCAGGGGACGCGTCCAACCGCCCCGGTAAAGCGACTTCAAGGACTCCACCAGGTCGGCGGCCGACTTGCCGTCCTTGAGGTTGAGTAGCGTGTACTGGCCGATGTACCGGCCGTCGGAGCTCGCATAGAGGCCGCGGGCGACTTGGGTGCATTCGGCGTCCGACACCAGTTCGAGGAGGTTCGGGCCCCACAGCGCCGCCGAGCAGTCGGTGTCGAGTTTCTTGGCGACCAGCTTGAGCTTGAGCTTCTTGGACACGGCGAGCTCGCTCTGGCCGAACACCTCCTTCTCGGTCAGTGCTCGCTGGTCCTTGGCCCTGTCCGTGACAGGATCGAACAGCTTGGGCGAGCCCCACCCTCGGAAGACGCGCGGGAGCGCCGTGTCCGGCGCTATGACGGAGGCGCCGGCTTGCCGTTCCGAGGAGTAGTCGCCGATGGAGTTGATGGCGGCCACCAGCCCGGCCCCGCCTGCAAGCACGCCGACGATCGTGGCGATGATGACGATCAGCCGCTGCTGCTTGGGTTGCAGTCCCATGTGGGTGAGCAGCGGGAACTGCCAGTCGGAAGGCGGGGGACGCCGTCGCGTACGCGAGAACTTCCCCGGCCGCCCACCATCATCGGCCTTCCCGTCGCGAGCCGCAGAAGCCGAAGCCCCACCGTCGGCCCCGAAGTCCCATCGGTCATCGTCGCCCAGCCGATCATCCTCGGCCCCGACCACTGCCCAACCGCCATCGGCCCCAGCCACCAACCGGCCGCCATCGGCTCCAGCTACTGAGCGACCACCATCGGCCCCTGCGGCCGACCGACCACCGTCGGGCTCAGCCGCCGAACGACCGCCTTCGGTCCCGGCCGCCGCATGGCCGCCTCGGGATCCAGCCGCCGCATGGCCGCCTTGGGTCCCGGCCGCCGCATGGCCGCCTCGGGACTCGGCCTCCGCATGGCCGCCTTGGGATCCGGCCGCCGAACGGCGACCGCGGCCTCCGGATGCGGAACGACCTCCGTCGGTCTCGGCCGTCGAACGTCGGCCGCCGGATCGGCGGGATCGGGTCCCGTCGGTGACGGACCGCATGCCGCTGACCGCCCAGTCGCCACCGACCGCCTCGGCCCCGGGCTCGCCGCCGTCGGCCGCCCAGTTTCCCCGGTCGCCGTCGCTCGCCGACTGGTCATCGGCGCCGTGGCTCGCCTTCGCCCGCCTGGGCCCGGAACGCCTTTCGCCGCTGTCGCCGGTCGGCAACCGCCCGCCACCGGTCGCCTCGGCCAACAGCCGACCATCGTCGCCCTGGCCTCCCGCCGGCCAGCCACCGCCGCCGGTTCCAGCCCCGCCAGAGACTCCAGACCCGCCAGAGGCTCCGCCGGCCGCGTGTCCATCACCGTCCGGACCTACAGGCGGCCGAGCACGACCGGCCCGCCCCTCATCGGCCAAGCCCGCCGACCGGCGACCACCGGCACGACGGCTGCCTCGTCCCTCCGACGCGGGCCGCCCGCCGCCAGTACGGTCGATGTCACCCGAGCCTGACGCCCGCCGACCACCAGCACCGCCAGCGTCCCGCATATCCTGGGCCGGCCAACTACCACCGGCGTCCTGGACATCCCGAGCAGGCCAACTACCACGCGCGTTCGGCACATCGCGGGCCGGCCAACTGCCACCGGCGTCCTGGACATCGCGTGCAGGCCAACTGCCGCTCGCGCCCTGGACATCCCGTGCAGGCCACGTACCACCAGTGTCCTGCACGTTCCGGGCCGGCCAGCTACCGCCCGCGCCCGGCACATCGCGGGCCGGCCAACTGCCGCCCGCGTCCTGGACATCCCGAGCAGGCCAACTACCACCGGCGTCCTGCACATCTCGCGCCGGCCAACTACCACCAGCCCGGCCAGCAGCATCGGGACCTGACGCCCGGCGACCATCAGCACCACCAGCGTCCCGCATATCCCGAGCCGGCCAACTGCCACCGGCATCCTGGACATCCCGAGCAGGCCAGCTACCACCGGTGTCCCGCATGTCCCGCGCAGGCCAACTACCACCGGCCTGGCCGGTGGCCTCCGGGCCTGGGATCGGCTGGCCAGGGCCGGGGCCGGGGGCGTCCTGGGGTCTGTCGGGTGAGCGGCCGCCGCGGGTGCGGCCCGTGCCGTCCTGGCCGGAGGAGGATCTGCCGTGACCGCCCGAACCGGCTCTTCTGCGGGCCATCACAGGCCCGCCGCCCCGATCAGGCTGCCGAGGCCGAACGTGACCGCCGCGGCGATCGCGCCCACCACGAGCTGGCGCAATCCTGAGAACCACCAGCTGCGCGCCGTCACCGCCGAGACCAGCGCGCCCGCCGCGAACAGGGCCACGCAGGACACCGCGGCCGACAGCACCAGGTCCCTGGCGCCGAACAGGTACGGCAGCAGGGGCAGCACCGCCCCCACGCTGAACGACAGGAACGACGACACCGCGGCCAGCGCCGGTGAGGGCAGGTCGCCGGGGACGACGCCCAGCTCGTTCTGGGCGTGCACCTCCAGCGCGCGATCCGGGTTGCGGGAGATCTGCCTGGACACCTCGGCGGCCAGGCCGGGCTCCACGCCCTTGTCGACGAACGTCTCCGCCAGCTCCGCCTGCTCGTCGTCAGGGTTGCGGGCGAGCTCGCGCCGTTCGACGGCGATCTCGGCCTGGGCCAGCTCGCGCTGGCTGGCGACCGAGACGTACTCGCCGCCCGCCATGGACAGCGCGCCGGCGGCGAGCCCGGCGACGCCTCCGAGGGCGATGACCTTGGTGTTGGCCGTGCCGCCCGCGACACCTGCGATGAGCGCGAAGTTCGACACCAGGCCGTCCATCGCGCCGAACACCGAGGGCCGCAACCAGCCTCCGGTGACGTCACGATGCTGGTGGTGGATCTCCGCGCGACCGCTCATCGCGAGTTCTTCTCCTTCGTCACGACTTCGGCGTCAGATGCATCTACCCCGTCGGCGGGGGTCACATCATCCGCCGACGACGCCGGGGCGTCCGTGACTTCGGCGTCCGTGGTCTTCTCGGCCGCCGGTGCCCCGTCGTCCGCGACTTCGGCGTCCCTGGCATTCTCGGCCGCCGGTGCCCCGTCGTCCGCGACTTCGGCGTCCTTGGCGTTCTCGGCCGCCGGAGTGTCCGCACCGTCGTCGGTGGAGGCCGGCTCCTGCGGGTCCTCGGAGTCGGCGTCCGCCTGGTCGGCGGGGTGGGCCGGGTCGGCCGGGTCGGCCGGGGCCACGATCTCCACGGTGTCCCGCTTCCTGGCCAGCCAGAAGTACGCCAGCGCCGCCACGAACAGCACGATCGACGTCCACTGGTTGATCCGCAGCCCGAGGAACGTCACCGCGTGGTCCACGCCGCCGACCGGGTCGATGCGCAGCCCCTCGATCCAGAAGCGGCCCAGCGTGTAGCCGGCGACGTAGAGGGCGAACAGCCGCCCGTGGTGCAGGGCGAAGCGCCGGCCCGCGAAGATGAGCACGAAGCCGAGCGCCACGTCCCACAGCGACTCGTACAGGAAGGTCGGGTGGTAGAGCACCCCCGGCTCGCCCCCGTGGTCGCCGTCGATCTCCAGGCCCCACGGCAGCGTGGTCGGCGAGCCGTAGAGCTCCTGGTTGAACCAGTTGCCCCAGCGGCCGATGGCCTGGGCGAAGGCGATGCCGGGCGCGACCGTGTCGGCGACGGCGCTCATGGAGATGCCGCGTTTGCGCACGGCGAACCAGACGCCGAGCGCGCCGAGTGAGATCGCGCCCCAGATGCCGAGGCCGCCCTCCCAGATGTAGAGCGCCTTGATGGGCTCCTTGATCGCGCGCGGGCCGAAGTAGGTCTGCCAGTCGGTGATGACGTGGTAGAGGCGGCCGCCGATCAGGCCGAAGATGACCGCGGGGACCGCGATGTCGACGATCGTCCCCTTCTGGCCACCGCGGGCCTGCCAGCGCCGCTCGCTCAGCCAGACGGCGACGATGACGCCGAGCACGATGCATAGCGCATAAGCCCGGATCGGGATGATTCCGAGATACCAGACCCCCTGGGAAGGGCTGGGAATCGAGGCAAGGGGCATGTCAGGTGAGGGTAGCGGAAGTGAGACTACTTGGCCGCCTTCGTAATCGCTTCGCGCAGATCTTGCGGGCTGAAGAGTACGGGATTGTCGATTTCCTTGCCGTTCAGTTTCACCGTCGGCGTATGGTCGATCTTCTGTGCGTCGATGACCTTCTTGCTGTACGCGAGCTGCGCATCGGCGTGCTTCTGCGTGGTGACGCACTGGTCGAAGTCCGGCGCGGTCACCCCGGCCTGCTTGCCCCAGTTCTTCAGCTGGTCGACCGTGAAGCCGGCCTCGGTCTCGGACGGCTGGTTCTGGTAGAGCAGGTCGTGGAAGGCGATCCACTGCTTGCCGTCGGCGACGCACCGGGCGGCGCTGCCCGCGCGTACGGAGTTGGACTTGGTCGGCTCCTGGGAGAAGATCGTGATCGGGTGGTAGACGACCTTGGCCTTGCCCTCGGCGGCGAGGTTCTTGAAGGTCTGGCCGCTGACCCGCTCGAGCTCCTTGCAGGCGGGACACTGGAAGTCCTCGTAGATGTCCACCACCGGCGCGGTGACGCCCTGGTTGGCCATCGCGACCGAGCCGTCGGGCTGCACCGTGACCGCCGCGAGCGCCCCGCCGGCCACCTCCGACTGCGAGGTGCTGGCCGCGTACCACCAGCCGAGCCCGACGGCGGCCACCGCGACCGCCCCGGCGGTCACGTACGTGGCGATGCGCCTGCGCCTGTCCCGCAGCCGCGCCTCGGCCTGCTGTTCCCTGATCTTCTCGCGCGCCGTCTTCGTCTTGGTGCGCTCAGCCTTGCTCATCGTCGTCATCCCCTTCATTACGATTGTCGCCCCCCAGTCCGAGGGCGCCGTCGAGCGCGAAACGGCCCGGCGGGAAACGCACGGCCCAGGCGCCGAGCAGCACGAGCCCGAAGTCGCGCAGGATGTCGAGCAAGTACGTCGGCTCCTCCCCTACCCCCAGCTGGCCGCCGCCACCGAAGCAGCCGCAGTCGATCCGCAGGCCGTGCGCCCACGCCCAGGCGATGCCGAACACGAAGGCGAACATGAGCAGCCCGGCGATCACCGCGGCCACCCTGGTCAGCAGACCGACGACCAGCAGCAGGCCGACCACGATCTCCAGGATCGGCAGGGCGTAGCCCACCGTGACGGCGATCGACTCGGGAAGCAGCTGGTAAGCCTTGACCGCCACGACCGAATCGGCCGGGTTGCCGATCTTGAGCCCACCCGCCGCGATCAGCACCCCGCCCAGGACCAGCCGGGCGACGGTCGTCACCCAGGGTATCGCCGAGAACTCACCGCGTGACGATAGTGACGCGTCCACACGCCATCTCCTCTTCCTCTGCGCCGGGATGGGCACAGTACCGGGAATCCATATGACCACGCGGCGGATAAGCACCGGCTAAGCCGTGTTTCTTGCGGGAATTACGCAGTCAAGTAAAAATTTACTCATGCCAGTAACGGTCACGAGCTCCGCCAGAAGGGCGCAGATCGTGACAGCGACCATCACCACGATCGCCGAGCTCGGCTACCACCAGGCGTCCTTCGCCCGGATCGCCCGTTCTGCCGGGCTCAGCAGCACGCGCCTGATCTCGTACCACTTCGAGGACAAGGACGAGCTGATCCGCCAGGTGATCGCGACGATCCAGGGGCGGCTCTCGGCGTTCGTGACCGAGCGGGTGAGCGCCCGGCGCACGGCCGGCGCGGCGCTGGAGACGTACATCCGCTCCCTGGCGGAGTACGCGGGCGAGCACCGCGCGGAGATGCGCGCGGCCGCGGAGATCTCACTCAACTTCCGCCCCGAGGCCACCGCCCTGTCGGCGCTGTCCCAGGTCGAGCGGTTACTGGTCTGGGGGCAGGAGAGCGGCGAGTTCGGGGCGTTCAACGTGCGGGTGACCGCGATGGCGGTCCGGCGCGCGCTGGAGGGGCTGCCGTTCCTGCTGGAGGCCGATCCGGAGGCGGACCCGGCCGGGTACGCCGACGAGCTGGCCGGGCTGTTCGCCAGGGCGGTCCGGGCATGAGGGCCCCGCTCAGCCGCACGTGAACCTGGCCTCGCCCCAGTCGGCGTGGTCGTTGCCGTTCCCGTCGCCGCCGTCCCCGGCCACCAGGTCCACGTAGCGGGCTCCGGTCAGGTCGGCGCTCAGCTCGTACGCCGCGTCGGCGGTCCGCAGGACCGGACTACGGGCCACCGGCGCCCCGTCCGCCACCACGTCGAACCGCACCGACCCCCGCGTGGCCTGCACGTCGTCGACCCCGACGGACGCCGTGAACCTCGTACACGCGCCGCCCAGGTAGAACCGGACTCTGGCCGGCGCGTGCGTGCCGAGCCCCTTGGCGAACGTCCGCCCGCCGACGACGATCGGCCCGCCGTCGGCCTCGCCGGTGTCGCCGTTGGACCGGTCGCGCTCCACCGGCCCCCAGCCGTTGTCCGCGGTGACCCACTCCAGGTCGCTCGCGTAGGCGTCCCCCGCGGGCGGCGGAGGCAGCGTGCGCACGACCGCGGACGCGGTGAGCCGCTTCGCCACGCCGCCCACCGTGTAGCCGGCGCCGGCCCCCAGCTCGTAGCTCCCGGAGGCGTCCGCGGGCGGGGTGACCTGCCAGGTCGTGGTCAGCTTCCCGCCGGGATCGACGGTGCCGGTGCCGTCGCCCGCGACCGTCCACCCGTCCGGGACGTCCAGCGTCACCCGCACGTCCTGCGCCGGCGCGTCCTCGAGGTTCGTGAACGTGGTGACGACCTCGTTGGCTTTCCCCTGCTCGAAGACGGCGGCGGGCGTCACCTCCAGCGACCCGCACGCCTGCGCGTCCGGCACCGGGCCGAGGCCGGTCACGGAGAAGTCGTCGAGGACGAAGTCGGCCCCGGCCTGCTCGGCCTTGAGCGAGCGCAGCCCGACCCACATGTCCCCGCATCCCGCGACCACCCGCTCCCTGAACGTCGCCGTGCTCCGCCGCTCGGGGATGGGCGTGCGCCGCGTCTCGACGCTGGATCCGCCCTTGTCGTAGCCGGTCACCCACTGGTACGCGTCCGCCTGAGCGCTCTGGTAGGCGAAGGACACCTCGTACGCGTGCCCCGGCTCGAACCGGGCGGTCCACGGCAGCGTGCGGTAGATGAGCCCCTGACGCTCCTCGTGCGCCTTCAGCGACCAGTCGCCGCTCAGCACGTCGTCGATCGTCTTGCCGTTCCACCCGGCCTGCGTGTACGGTTCGTGCCGCTCGGACAGGTGCGTACGCGCGTCGAACGACCCGCCCGCGTCCCCCTTCACGAACGGCCCCCAGCCCGGCTCGGCCGACTCGAACGTCTCCACGTCACCGGCCGGCTCCCGCTCGAACAGCCGCACGTCGTCCACCCGCACGTCCCCGTCCCCGGCGGCGGCCGTGATCCGCAGCGTGGCCGAGGTGCCGGGCGCGGTGAAGGTCACCTTGGCCCGCTGGAAGAAGGTGTCGTGCTTCTCGTCGGAGGCGATGTAGTTCCTGGCCGTGGACCGGCTCACGGTCACCGCCTGCCCGGCGGCCTCCAGGGTGGTCTCGCGCGTCCTGCCCGGCTCGACCTCGACGAAGGCGGAGGCGGTGTAGGTGCGGCCGGGCCGCAGGCCCGTCAGCCGCTGCTCCAGCCGCGCCTGCGCCCCGCCGCCGAGCAGCGCCACCCGCTGGCCCAGATCGTTCTTGCGGACGCTCACGGGGCCCGTGACGGTCCATCCGGCGAGCCGGTCGCCGTTGAAACCGGGGTCGCGCACCCCGCTACCCTGCCCCCAGCCGGGGTCCGGCTGCCGGGGCGCCTTGCCGGGGTAGAGCACGTACGGCACGCCCGCCTCCGCCCGCAACGTGATCCTCCCGCGGACCGGGGTGACCGTGCCGGCCGCCACCCGCCCCTGGTCGGTGAGCCGGTAAACGGTCATCGGCCGGTCGGCGTCCCAGGTCGTCTCCCCTCCCGCGGGGTTGTAGTGGTAGTACCTGCCCTGCCACGGCAGCAGGTAGGTGCCCCCGTCGAGCACCTTGTGCCCACCGGCGAACAGTTCGCGCCTCCCGTCCCGATACGTGCCGCGCACGCCGCCGGTGAAGACGATCTCGTCCGCGTTCCAGTCCATGATCTTGTAGTGCTGCAGGAACTTGACCGGCAGGTTGTGCTCCCAGATGTTGCGGTAGAACACGGTGAAGTCGTTCTTCGCCTGCCAGCCCTCGAACTCGACGATGCGGGCGTTGCCGAGGATCGGATGGGCGTTCCAGACGTCCTTCTCGTCATTGCGGATGAACCGGATGATCTGGGAGTTGAGCCCCTTGTTGGTGACCCCGCCGTAGTTGAGGTCGTTGGCCCAGTGCGACCACAGGGACGCGCGTTCCAGCTTGTCCGACCACTCCGTACTCACCTGCCAGCCCTGCTCGCGCAGCTCGGCCAGCGTGCGGTCGGCGACCCAGCCGAACGGCCTGAACACGTCCAGGTACAGCACCGCGAGGTTGCGGTCGGTCTCGGCGCGCAGCTGCGCGAAGCGCCCGGCCAGGGTGCCCCTGGTGAGATCGCCGCGCTGGTCGATCAGGTACGCCTGGTCGAGCCAGTTCCAGCCCTTGGCGCCCTTGTCGACGAGCTGCTCGCTGAAGTTCCTGGCCTCGGGGTAGGACTCGGTGGCGTTGACGTGCACGCCGAACGTGGCGTTCCAGCCCTTGCCGGCCTTGAGCAGCGCGTTCAGGTCCTTCAGCCCGCCCGCGCGCCGGTTGTAGTTGCCGCCGTAGTCGGGGTGCGCCGAGTCGTGGCCCTCCGACTGGTAGCCCTTGAGCAGCGCGAGCTGCCCCAGGCCGTCGGTGGCCAGCGAGATGCGCTTGACGTCGTCCAGGGTGCGCAGGAACGGGTGCGTGGCCTGGCTGGAGAAGTTGAACGGGATGTGCGTGACCACCCGGTCCCTGGTCCGCTCCGCGCCGGGCGCCTTGACGGCGACGGCCCGGAACGCCACCGCGCCGTCCTGCCAGTCGAGCGCCCCGTCGCCGTTGGCGTCGGGCGTGACCACGACCTTGGCCCAGGGCGGCTCCTCGGTGAACGGCGAGCCGGTCGCGCGGTATGTCCACTGGCCGCTCCACACGCCCACGGTGACCGTGCCGCCGGCGTCCTTCCTGGCCTGGTGCCAGAGCCTGGCGGCGTCGCGGTCGGTAAGGCCCGAGGGGCGGTCGTAGGTGGAGTTCGTCTCGATCGCGGCGGCCAGCCGGTCGGTGTTGACGATCCCGTACGTGGCCCCGACCGGATCGTCGTCGGGCGTGGTGCCCGGGGTGACCGCGGCGAAGACGTCGGCGGTGCGGGTGGAGTTCGGGTCCAGCCGGGTGAACGCGGTCGCCGCGCCCGGCTGCGCGCTCGACACCGACACCAGGTCGTGGCCGGGCAGGTCGATGGTGTTGACGCGGAACGCCTCGGTGTCGGCCACCGAATCGATCCGGAACGTCGTCACCCGGCCCTTGACCCCGATGCTCGCCCCGAGCGCGACGCCGTCGAGATCGGGGAAGGCCAGCCGGTAGCGGGCGGTCGCGCCGTCGCTCCCGGTCAGCGCCACGGTGACGGCTCGTGCCTGGCCGTTCAGGACGACGGCGGGCACGCCCGCGCTGCCGCCGAGCCTTGCGCCGCTCGCCCGGTCGACGTAGCCCAGGACGCGCGGGAAGTCCGGGTCGAGCTCCACGCGCAGCGCCGGGGACGAGATCGCGATCGGCCGGGCCACGCGCGCCGGCCTGGGCTGCTCGTTCTGCGCGGTGGGGCCGGGCGGGGGCGCACCGGTCCGCGGCGCCTCCGGGGACGGTAACTCGTACGTCGGGGCGGGCGCTGGGGCAGGCGTCAGGGCGGCAGCCGGTACGGGGTCGGGACCGGCGGACGCCGGTGCGGTCATGGCCGTGACCGCGAGTGTGAGGGCCGCTGCGAAGGTGACGGGACTGGGACGCATCGGTGTCCTTTCGGGGTCGTGCGTCACACCGCTTCGGGGCCCCGATCATCACCCGCGCGGGACCGCACGCCAAGGACCTACGCGCCAGATCCTTGCACCAGTCCCGAAATTTCGTCACATAGGCGGTAAAGCGCCCTTACCGGCGGACCCCCTGCGCCATGTCCCTGGCCAGGGCTCCGATGGAGGCCCGGCCCTCGGCCTCGTCGGGCGCGTCGAGGATGCGGCGGATGAACGCCGACCCCACGATCACGCCGTCGGCGTAGGCCGCCACCTCGGCCGCCTGCGCGCCCGTGCCCACGCCGAGGCCCACGCACACCGGCAGGTCCGTGTGTGCCCGGGTCCGCTCGACCAGGCCCTCCGCGGCGACGTTGACGCTCTCCCTGGCGCCGGTGACGCCCATCAGCGAGGCCGCGTACACGAAGCCCGTGCAGCAGTCGACGACGGCCTTGATGCGCTGCTCGGTCGAGCTGGGCGCCACCAGGAACACCGTGTCGATGCCCGCGGACGCGGATGCCGCCCGCCACGGCTCCGACTCCTCGGGCGTCAGGTCGGGCGTGATCGTGCCCACGCCGCCCGCGTTGGCGAGGTCGCGGGCGAACCGCTCGGCGCCGTACTTGTCGATGGGGTTCCAGTACGTCATGACGAGCGTGGCGGCGCCGGTGGCGGCGACGCCCTCGACCGTGCGCAGCACGTCGGCGATGCGCGTGCCGTTGACCAGCGAGCGGTGCACCGCGTCCTGGATCGTCGGCCCGTCCATGAGCGGGTCGGAGTAGGGCAGGCCGATCTCGATGACGTCGCAGCCGGCCTCGACCAGGGCCGCAGCCGCGGCGACGTCGCCGCCCTTGGAGGGGAAGCCCGCGGGCAGGTAGCCGACGAGCGCGGCCCGGTTGTCCGCCTTCGCCTTGGCGAAAACCGTCTGAAGAGTCGTCATGTCTGTCCGTTTCGAAGGTCGAGTCCCACCATTTATCCCCCGGCGCAGGGCCCCGCGCCGGGGGTGGCGGCTCGTCAGAGGTTGAAGTATTTCATCGCCGTGCCCATGTCTTTGTCGCCGCGCCCGGAGAGGTTGACCAGGATGGTCGCCTCGGGGCCGAGCTCGCGGCCCAGCTCCAGCGCGCCCGCCAGGGCGTGGGAGGACTCGATGGCCGGGATGATGCCCTCGGTCCTGGCCAGCAGCGAGAACGCGGCCATGGCCGCGTCGTCGGTGACGCCGTGATAGGAGGCACGGCCCGAATCCTTCAGCCAGGCGTGCTCGGGGCCGACGCCCGGGTAGTCGAGCCCGGCCGAGATCGAGTGGGACTCGATGGTCTGGCCCTCGTCGTCCTGCAGCACGTAGGTGCGCGAGCCGTGCAGCACGCCGATCGACCCGGCGGTGAGCGTGAGCGCGTGCTCGCCGGACTCCAGCCCGCGCCCGGCGGCCTCGTAGCCGTGCAGCTGCACGCCCTCGTCGCCGAGGAACGCGTGGAAGATGCCGATCGCGTTGCTGCCGCCGCCGACCGCCGCGCACACCGCGTCGGGCAGTCCGCCGGTCAGCTCCTGGATCTGGCGGCGGGCCTCGACACCGATGATGCGCGCGAAGTCGCGGACGATCTCGGGGAACGGGTGGGGCCCGGCGATCGTGCCGAACAGGTAGTGGGTGGTGTCGACGTTGGTCACCCAGTCGCGGAACGCCTCGTTGATGGCGTCCTTCAGCGTCTGGGAGCCGTTGGTCACCGGCACCACGGTGGCGCCGAGCAGCTTCATCCTGGCGACGTTGAGGGCCTGGCGCTCGCAGTCGACCGCGCCCATGTAGATCACGCACTCCAGGCCGAGCAGGGCGGCCGCGGTGGCGGTGGCCACGCCGTGCTGGCCCGCGCCGGTCTCGGCGATCACGCGCTTCTTGCCCAGCCGCTTGGTCAGCAGGGCCTGGCCGAGCACATTGTTGATCTTGTGAGCGCCGGTGTGGGTGAGGTCCTCACGCTTGAGCACGATCCTGGCGCCGCCGGCGTGCTCGCTGAAGCGCGGCACGTCGGTCAGCGTGGTCGGCCGGCCCGCGTACGTGCGCAGCAGATGGTCGAACTCCCGCAGGAACTCCGGGTCGTTCTTGGCCTTCTCGTAGACCGCGGCCACCTCGTCGAGCGCCGGGATGAGCGCCTCGGGGACGAACCGGCCGCCGAAGATGCCGAACTTGCCGTGCACGTCGGGGTCGTCGCCGAGCGGGCCGTTGCCCGTCAGGTCGGCGGCGGTCAGGATGGAGCCTTCGTGTGCCACTGCTATCCCTCTGCTGAGTGGTCGGGGCGCGTCGCGGGATGGGCGCCGGCGGTCACCAGGGCCTCCACTGCCTTGCGCGGGTCCTTGCCGGTGACCAGGCTCTCCCCGACCAGGACGGCGTCGGCGCCGGCCCTGGCGTAGGCGAGCAGGTCGTGCGGGCCGCGCACGCCCGACTCGGCAATCTTGATCACATTATCGGGGATCTTGGGCGCCAGCTTCGTGAAGACCTCGCGATCGACTTCGAGTGTCTTCAGGTTGCGCGCGTTGATCCCGATGACCCGGGCACCGGCGGCGACCGCCCGCTCGAGCTCCTCCTCGGTGTGCACCTCGACCAGCGGGGTGAGCCCGATCGACTCGGCCCGCTCGATCAGCGACACCAGCGCCTCCTGCTCCAGGCAGACGACCATCAGCAGGGCCAGGTCGGCGCCGTGGGCCCGGGCCTCCCAGAGCTGGTAGGAGGTCAAAATGAAGTCTTTGCGCAGGATCGGGATGTCGACCCGGGCGCGCACCGCCGCCAGGTCCTCGAGGCTGCCGCCGAACTTGCGCCGCTCGGTCAGCACGCTGATGACGTGGGCGCCGCCCTCTTCGTAGTCGGCCGCCAGCGCGGCCGGGTCGGCGATGGCGGCCAGCGCGCCCTTGGACGGGCTCGACCGCTTGACCTCGGCGATCACCGAGATCCTGTCGCCCCCGAGCGCGGCCATGGCGTCTCTGGGAGCGTGGGCGCGCTCGGCCCGCCGCTTGAGCTCGTCAATGGACACGGCCTGCTGACGTGCGGCGAGGTCGGCGCGCACCCCGTCGAGGATGTCGTCGAGGACACTCGGCCCTTCCGTCCGCTCACTCACGCGCTTGAGGTCCCTCCGGTCGACTGTGGGGGCGGCTGAGAGTTCGCGTCGCGTCCGCTCTCTGCCTGTCCTGCGATGGTATCGGCCCGCACGGGGTCACCTCACCACAGGCCCCCCAAGTGGAAGGCCCTACGGAGCGAGGAACGCCCCGAACGGCAGGTTACGGACGACCCAGTAGACCATGATGAGGGCGATGAAGGCCCACAGCCACGCCGGATGGGCGAGCGTGGTGCGTCTCGGCCTGCCCTGCCAGGCGCGTACGACCCATCTCCCCCACCAGAACAGCAGGAACGGCATCATGGCCACGGCGAGAGGGTTCATCCCCAGGGCGGTGACCGGGTCGAGGTGGGCGAGCGCGTGGATGGTGCGAAGCGTGCCGCAGCCCGGGCAGTAGAGGTGGGTGATGTACAGGAACGGGCAGGTCGGGTAGTGGCCCGGCTGGTTGGGGTCCACCACCCCGACGAACGCGAACACGGCGGCCGTCGCGCCCGCAACACCGAGCGGCGCGAGCAGCCCCTTGAGGCGTGCCGTGCCGCGCCGCTCGGTTGTTGCGATGCCCATGCTCCCAGTATCCGCCTTCCGGCTCAGTAGCTCGACGTGCTCGGGACGCTGGCGGCCAGGAGGACGAACACCACGACGTAGAAGAGGATGATCAACACCCACCAGATGATGCCCGCGATCAAGGACCGCTTCCACCAGGTCTTGGCCTCCTCGCTCGCCAGCGCGGCGCCCTGGTAGTCACCGATCTGCCACTTCGAGTTGACCTGCGAAGACTTGACGATCGACACGATGCCCAGGGGAAGGCAGCAGAACAGGGTGGTCAGGATGGCCCAGACCAGGTGGTTGTCCGGCGGGTTGCCGCCGGCCGGGGGCTGCTGGCCGTAGCCACCGCCGTAGCCACCGCCACTCGGGGGCTGCTGGCCGTAGCCACCGCCGCCGTAGCCGCCACCACTCGGAGGCTGCTGGCCGTAGCCACCACTGCTCGGGGGCTGCTGACCGTAGCCACCGCCGTAACCACCGCCACTCGGGGGCTGCTGGCCGTAGCCACCGCCGCCGCTCGGAGGCTGCTGGCCGTAGCCGCCACCGCCGCTGGGAGGCTGCTGACCGTAGCCGCCGCCGGGCGGCTGCGAGCCGTAGCCGCCGTCGCCCTGATTGCCGTAACTCATGAAGGACCTCTCATGTCGTCATCTGTGGCGTTGCGCGCGGCAGCCTAGCGAGGATAAGTCCCCTACGTGGAATAACGTCCATTTTGCGGACAATTCGTAATCGGACCGCAAGCGGCTCGTCACGGTCCGGCCACGCTCGCGGAGGGTTACCGACCGGTTCAGTAGTCGTACGAGGACGACGTGGCGGCCGCGCTGAGCCCGATCATCGACAGGATGAATCCGCCGAAGATGAGCCAGCACAGCACCCAGATCACGACGGTGATGTAGGAGGTGACGAGACCGCCGACGGCCATGCCCGAGCCCTCCTCGCCGGTCTTCTTGATCCTGCTGAGGGCGATGTGGCCGAGGATCACGCCCGGGATGCTGGTCAGACCGCAGAAGATCAGGCCGATGATGCCCAGGACGAGCGAGGCCACCGCCATGCCGTTGGTCGAGCGGGGCTGCTGTGGCGGCATGCCGTAGCCGTAGGCCGGCTGGCCGTAGCTGGGGGGCTGCTGGCCGTAGCCGCCGACGCTCGGGGGCTGCTGGCCGTAGCCGAGCGGCTCCTGCGGATAGCTGGGCGGCTGCTCGCCATAGCCGCCCTGGCCGTAACCGCCCCCGCTGCCGGGCTGCTGGCCGTAACCGCCGCCCCCGCTCGGGGGCTGCTGGCCGTAACCGCCCCCGTAGCTCGGCGGCTGCTGGCCGTAGCCGCCACCCCCGCTGCCGGGCTGCTGACCGTACCCGCCGCCCCCGCTGCCGGGTTGCTGACCGTACCCGCCGCCGGGCTGCTGCGCGCCGTAGCCGCCGCCGCTGCCCTGATCCCCGTAGCTCATGCGCTTGGCTCCTAAGTCTTCGTGGCGTTGCAACGGCAGCTTATTGAGGAAACGTTTGCCAAGCAGACAGAGGTTCAGAACAGTAAAGAAATCGTCATAGCGCAGGCCCGCCGGAGCCGCGGCCACGGAGTCAGCGGGAGTCGGTTGGGTCGTCGCCGCGGTCGAGCGCGTCCCACAGCGCCCTGTCGTCCTTGACCTCGGCGCGGGCCTGGTCCGCGCCCCCGTCCGCGCCCCCGTCGGCGCCCCCGTCGGCCCTCCCGTCGGCGCCCCTGTCGTAGCGCGCCGACATGCCCGCCCACCTGCCGCCGCGCACGATCGCGGCGATCCCGCCGGCGACCACCAGGATCGCCCCGGCGGCGGTGACCGCCGGCCAGAGCGGGGCGACCTCCCAGGGGAGGTCGGCGGTGCCGCGCAGGACGTTCTGCTCGCGCAGCCAGCCGGTGACGGTGTCGCCGCCGAGCGCCGCCCACGTCCCGGCCGCGGCGCCCGCCCCGCACAGGGCGACCAGCGCCCCGACGACGCGGCGGCCCACGCCCTTGGTGGCCAGCACGGCCACCACCCCGGCCAGCGCGGCCAGGGCGACGGGGGTCAGGACGGGGCTGAGCTCGGCTCCGGTGGGCGCGGCGAAGCCCGCCTCCAGGATCCGCACCCAGGCCCGGCTCGCGCCGAACAGCACGAGCACGCATCCCAGGACGGTCGTGCCCAGCCAGCCCCACAGCTCTCTGTGCCCCATGCGGCCTGCTATCCGAGCGCGATCTCGAGCTGGTCGGCGTCGAAGCACGTGCGGTCTCCGGTGTGGCACGCGCCGTCGACCTGGTCGACCTTGAGGAGGACGGCGTCGCCGTCGCAGTCGAGCGCCACCGACTTGACGTGCTGGACGTGGCCGGAGGTGTCGCCCTTCACCCAGAGCTCGGCGCGGCTGCGGGACCAGTAGGTGGCCCGGCCGGTGGTGAGCGTCCGATGCAGCGCCTCGTCGTTCATCCAGGCCAGCATGAGCACCTCGCCGGTGTCGTACTGCTGGGCGATGGCGGCGACGAGGCCGTCGGCGTCGCGCTTCAACCGCGCGGCGATCTTGGGGTCAAGGGACATGCGTCCATTCAACCAGCCTGCCCGCGTGGCCGGTTTACCGGGCACGCGGGCAGCCGCGCGTTCGATCAGGAGCGGGCCGCCGACACCCACGCGGGCAGCCGCGCGTTCGATCAGGAGCGGGCCGCCGACACCCACGCCGGCAGGCCGCGCGTTCCATCAGGAGCGGGCCGCCGACACCCACGACGCGTGCAGGTCGGCGTAGACGCCCGGCTCTCCCACCAGCTCGGCGTGCGGGCCGCGCTGGACCAGGCGGCCCGCGTCGAAGACCAGGACCTCGTCGGCGTTCTCCGCCGTCGACAGGCGGTGCGCGATCGAGACGGCCGTACGGCCCCGCGTCACGCCCTCCAGCGCCCGCGCCAGCCGTACCTCCGTGGCCGGGTCCACCGCCGAGGTGGCCTCGTCCAGCAGGAGCAGGTCGGGGTCGGCCAGGTACGCCCGGGCCAGCGCCACGAGCTGCCGCTCGCCCGCGGAGAGGGACTCGCCGCGCTGCCCCACGGGGGTGTCCAGCCCGGCGGGCAGGCCCTCCAGCCAGTCGGCCAGGCCCAGCTCGGTCAGCGCGAGCCGGATCTCCTCGGCGGTGGCCGACGGCTTGCCGAAGCGGATGTTCTCCTCCAGCGTCCCGTCGAACAGGAAGCCGTCCTGCGGCACCATGACGATCCGCTCGCGCAGCGAGGAGAAGCGGACGTCGCGCAGGTCGTGGCCGTCCACCGTGACGCGGCCCGCGGCCGGGTCCATGAGGCGGGTCAGGAGCTTGGCGAACGTGGTCTTGCCCGACCCCGTCTCCCCCACCACCGCGACCCGCGAGCGCGGCGGGATGTCCACGGTGACCTCGCGCAGCACGGGCGCGCCGCCGGGATAGGAGAAGTGCACGTTCTCGAAGGCGACCGAGATGGGGCCACGGGGCAGGCTCACGCCCTTGTCACCGGGGTCGGCCACGTCGGGCGGCGTGTCGAGCACGCCCAGGATGCGGCGCCAGCCGGCGACGGCGTTCTGGGCCTCGTTCAGCACCTCGGTGGCCGTCTGCAGCGGCGAGACGAACAGGGTGACCAGGAACAGGAACGCCACCAGCTGCCCCTGCGTGATGTCGCCCGACAGGCCGAGCCGCACGCCGAACACCACGATCGCGCCAATGGCGACGGCGGCCACGATCTCGGTCAGGGGGAAGACGAAGCCGACGATGGTCTGTGCCCTGACCTGGGCGCGCCGGTTGGCGTTCACGGCCGTGTCGATGCGCTCGGCGGTGCGGCGCTCGGAGGCGTACGCCCTGATGACGGTGGCCCCGACGACGGACTCGCTGACCGCCGCCAGCATGTCGCCGGTGCGCTCGCGCACGATCGTGTACGCCCGCGACAGCAGCCGCTGGAAGCGCGGCAACGCGACCATCAGCGGGATGAAGCACGCCCAGACGAGCAGGGTGAGCTGCCAGGAGTAGACGAACATGAGCACGGTCGCCACGAACAGCTGCCCGAACGCCACGATGATCATCAGCCCGCCCCACTGCATGAACGCGCTGATCTGGTCGATGTCGTTGGTGACACGCGAGACGAGGGAGCCGCGCCGCTCGGTGTTCTGGGTGAGCACCGACAGGTCGTGCACGTGGCGGAAACCGCGCACGCGCAGGGTCGCCAGGGACGACTCGGTGGCCTTGTAGAGGCGGACGTTCATGACGTACGCGGCGAGGGCCGTGAGCAGCACCGCGGCCGCGCATATGACAACAGCCTTGGTGATGTACGGAAGGTCCGGCGAGCCGCCCTTGAGCCCCGTGTCGATGGTCTGCTGGACCGCGATCGGCACGATGATCTTGCCGATGGTCGCGATGACGGCCAGCGCCAGCGTGCCCGCCAGCCCCTTGCGGAACTCGGGCGTGAACGAGAGCCCCTGCCGGATCGTGGCCAGCGCGGAACGCTCAGAATTGGCCTGGATGCTCTGCGCCGTCATGCGCTGACCCCTTCTTCCTCTTCGGCCTGCAGGTCGATGGCGGCGCGCTCGGCTTCCTCGCGCTCGTAGGCGGTCACCAGGTTGCGGTAGCCCTCGCAGCGCTCCAGCAGCTCCTCGTGCGTGCCCCGGTCCACGACCCGGCCGTGGTCGAGGAAGACCACCTCGTCGGCCAGGGCGATCGTGGCCATCCGGTAGGCGACGACCACGACGGTCGAGGCCTCGGCCGCGTCCCGCAGCCCGAACAGGATCTTGGCCTCGACCTGCGGGTCCACGCTGGAGGTGGCGTCGTCGAGGATGAGCAGGCGGGGCCGGCGCACGACCGCGCGGGCCAGCGCGAGGCGCTGGCGCTGGCCGCCGGACAGCGTCGCGCCGCGCTCGCCGATCCGCGTGTCGAGCCCGTCGGCGAGCCTGGCCACGAAACCGTCGGCCTGGGCCAGCCGCAGGGCGGCCCACACGTCCTCGTCACCGGTCTCCAGCCCGAGCGCGATGTTGCCGCGCACGCTGTCGTCGAACAGGAACGTCTGCTGCGGCACCAGCGCCACCGACTCGGCGATGCCGCCGTAGGCCAGCTCGCGCAGGTCCACGCCGTCGAGCAGCACCTGTCCGGTGCCGGGGTCCACGAGCCGGACGAGCAGCTGCACGAGCGTGGACTTGCCCGACCCGGTGGGCCCGACCAGGGCGACGGTACGGCCGGCGGGCACGTCGAAGGTGACGTCGTGGAGCACCTCGGCCTCGCCGTAGGCGTAGGAGACGCCGGAGATCTCCAGCGCGGCGGGGGTGGAGGAGGTCGTGGCCGCCACGCCGCCGTACTCCATGGAGCCGGTGGCCTCCAGCACGGCCTGCACCCGCTGCCAGCCGACGACGCTGCGCGGCAGCTCGGCCAGCACCCAGCCGAGCGCCCTGATCGGGAAGGACAGCAGCGTGAACAGGTACGCCACCTGCACGAGGTCGCCGGAGTCGATCGAGCCGGAGGACAGCCGCGCCGCGCCGACGGCGAGCACCGCGAGCACGCCGATCGTGGGCAGCGCCTCCAGCAGCGGGTCGAACAGCCCGCGCACGCGCCCGACCGCGATGTTGGCGTCGCGCAGCTCGTGGGCGCGCCGCCGGAACCGGTCAGTCTCCAGCTCCTCCCGGCCGAGGGTCTTGACGACGAGGGCGCCGTCGAAGCTCTCGTGAGCGATCTCGCTGACCTCGGCGCGCAGCTGCTGCGCGCGGGTGGCGAGCGGGCTGAGCTTGCGCTGATAAATCAGGTTAAGTACGGCGATAGCCGGAAAAATCAAGAAACCCACCAGCGCGAGCGCGAGATCCGTGAACAGCATCGCGATCGCCGCGGTGAACAGCATGACGATGACGCCCACGGCCATCGGCAGCGGCGCGAGCGGCGCCCAGGCGGCCTCGGCGTCGGCGCTGGCGTTCGACAGGAGCTGCCCGGTCGGGTGCTGGTGGTGCCAGGACAGCGGCAGCCGCAGGTACTGCTTGGTCACGTCCCTGCGCGACCTGGCCTGCATGCGGTACTGCATGACCCCTGCCAGGATGCGGCGCCCGGCCACGCCGACCGCCTTGAGCAGCGCCGTCCCGACGATGAGGAGCACTCCTGTCCAGAGCGCCCCCGAAGCGATGCGGCCCGACTCGAAGGCCGGCAGCACCACGTTCTGGGTCGCCCAGCCCAGCGCCCATGCGGACGCGACGGTCATGCCGCCGTAGAGCGCGCTGGCCAGCACCGCCAGCGCGAACACCGCCTTCTCCGTGCGAATGGCCACCCCAAGGACACGCAGCCCTTGACGCATCACGGCCGAGGTGACCTTGGTCGCCACGCGGCACGTTCCCCTTTCAATCCGGCATTTCTACCTAAGTCACTATCACTCCAGATGTGCACGTTATTCCCACCGGTAGGGTTGACCACGTGACGTACGCTCGCGACGAACGCTCCGCACTCTGCGACCTGTTCGACCGCCTCGGCCCGGACGCCCCGACGCTCTGCACGGGCTGGACCACCTACGACCTGGCCGCCCACCTCGTGCTGCGCGAGCGCAGGCCCGACGCGATGGGCGGCATCGCGCTCAAGCCCCTGGCCGGCTACACCGCCTCGGTGCAGGACGGCCTCAAGGCCCGCCACCCCTTCCCCGAGCTGGTCGGCCTGGTACGCAAGCCGGGCGGCGTCTACGGGCTGCTGCCCTTCCTCGACGACGCCGTCAACACGCTGGAGTTCTTCGTCCACCACGAGGACGTCCGCCGCGCCCAGCCGTCATGGGAGCCCCGCGAGCTGTCCGACGACCTCGAACGGCTCGTCTGGAAGCGGGTCGCCACCGGAGCCCGGCTGATGCTGCGCAAGGCGCCGGTCGGCGTGGTGCTGCACCGGCTCGGCGGCGGCGTGGCGCTCGGCGGCCCCCGCGGCGGCGCGCGGGTCGAGGTCACCGGCCGGGCGGCCGAGCTGCTCATGTTCTGCTTCGGGCGGCAGCGGCACACCAGGGTGGAGCTGACGGGCGACCCGGAGGCCGTCGAACGGCTGCGCGACGCCTCCCTCGGCGTCTGAGTGATCCAGACGACCTATCGCGGAAATCCCGATGAACTAGGGGTTCACGCCAGACCTTCTGCGCTTACCATTGGCTCAGTAAGGAAGCCCCCCGGTTAGGATCATGTACATCTTCACAGAAGATGCCGATGATCGCCCAGATCCGGGTATATACGGCTGGGAATGGACTGCAGGAGGCCCCCATGCAGGTCAAGAAGGTGATCACCTACGTGGCTGTCGCGTTCGTGGTGTTCTACCTGTTCACCAAGCCGACCCAGGCTGCGGCGGCGGTCAACGGAGTGTTTGAAGGAATCCTTCACGGAGCCGACCAATTGGCTGTGTTCTTCACAAATGTTCTGACCTGACGCGAGGCTTCTGTCTGCGCCAGATGCTTCCCCGCGCTGCCGGATCGTGTTACGCAGGCAGGATGAGAGATCGCCCGAGCGGCAACAAGATCAATCAGCTCGATCCGAACGCGCGGCGGATCCTCGAGCGAACCGAGCTCGAGGGCATCGAGCTGATCCGTTTTCTCTACGCCGACCACGGTGGCGTGATCCGGGGCAAGGCCGCGTCCCGGTCGAGGTTGGCCGAACGGCTCAACACGGGCATCGGGCACACGGTGGCCATGATGGCGATGAACATGCTCGACCAGCTCCAGGACGTCGAGCACATGGGTCCGGTGGGCGAGGTCCGCATTGTCCCCGACCCCGCCACCTACGTCCCGTTGCCCCATGCGCCGGGCGCGGCGGCGATGCTGTCCGACCTGCGCCTGCCGGACGGCTCGCCATGGGGCGCCTGCGCGCGCACCTTCCTCAAGGACGCCGTCGCCGAGCTCGCCACCGAGGGCTACACGCTGGTCGCGGCGTTCGAGCCGGAGTTCACGCTCGGCCGCCGCCTGCCCGACCCGACCGGCGGCCCCGACCGGCTGGTCCCGCTCGACGACTCGCTGTGCTACGCCAACGCCGGGTTCGACACGGCCCACGACTACACGATCAAGCTCATCCACGCCCTGGAGACGCAGGGCCTGCGGGTCGAGCACTACCATCCCGAGCTGGGTCCCGGACAGCAGGAACTGTCGGTGCGCCACGCGCCCGCGCTGCGCGCCGCCGACAACCACGTCCTCTACCGCGAGACCGTGCGCGGGACGGCGCTGCGCATGCAGATGTGGGCCACGCTGGCCCCCAAACCGCTGGCCGACCAGGCGGGCAACGGCGCCCACCTGCATCTGTCCCTGTGGAGCGACAACCGCAACGTCTTCGCCGAGGACGGCGAGGTGCGCGACGGGTTCATCGGCGGCCTGCTGGCCCACCTGCCCGGCCTGACGGCGCTGACGTGCGGGAGCGTCAACAGCTTCCGGCGGCTGGCGCCCCGCACGTGGTCCAGCGCGTACGCCGTCTACGGGCCCGACAACCGCGAGGCCGCGGTACGCGTGTGCTCCCCGCTCGGCGAGAGCGGCGAACCCAACCTGGAGTTCAAGCCGTCCGACTCCTCCGCCAACCCCTACCTGGCGCTCGGGGCCGTCATTCACGCCGGCCTGGACGGCATCCGGCGCAAGCTGGACCCGGGGGCCCCGGTGGACGTCGACCCGGACACCCGGCCCGGCCAGTACACCCGTCTGCCCGCGTCGCTGGACGAGGCGCTGGACGCGCTGGAGGCCGACGAGGTGCTCATGGAGGCGCTGGGGCCGCTGCGGCGCAGCGCGTACCTGGCGGTCAAGCGCTCGGAGGCGGCGGCGTTCGCCGCGAAGGACGTCGCGTACGAGCTGTTCCACCACCTGCGGGTCTTCTGACGGACGCGCGCAGGCGGGCCTCGCGACCCGCCCGCACGCGTGACACCCGCCCCGGCGGGCTAGCGGACCGGGTGGCCCGCCATCCGGAGCGTGTCCTTGACCTCGGAGATCTTGAGCGTGCCGAAGTGGAACACCGACGCCGCGAGCACCGCGTCGGCGCCCGCCGCCACCGCCGGAGGGAAGTCCTCCAGCCGTCCGGCGCCGCCGCTGGCGATCACCGGCACCCGCACCGCGGCGCGGACCGCGCGCAGCATCTCCAGGTCGTAGCCGTCGAGCGTGCCGTCACCGTCCATCGAGTTGAGCAGGATCTCCCCCACGCCGAGCTCCTCGCCGCGGGCCGCCCACTCCACCGCGTCGATCCCGGTGCCGCGGCGACCGCCGTGCGTGGTCACCTCGAACCCGCTGGGGGTGCCGGGCGCGCGGCGCGCGTCCACGGACAGCACGACGCACTGGGCGCCGAAGCGCCGGGACGCCTCCGTGAGCAGCTCGGGCCGGGCGATGGCCGCGGTGTTGAGCGAGACCTTGTCGGCCCCGCCCCGCAGCAGGCGGTTGACGTCCTCCACCGAACGCACGCCACCGCCGACGGTGAGCGGGATGAACACCTGCTCGGCGGTCCTGCGCACCACGTCGAGCATGGTCTCCCGCTCGCCGGACGACGCCGTGATGTCGAGGAAGGTCAGCTCGTCGGCCCCCTCCTCGTCATAGCGCCTGGCCAGCTCGACGGGGTCGCCCGCGTCGCGGAGGTTTTCGAAGTTGACGCCCTTGACCACGCGGCCGGCGTCCACGTCGAGACAGGGGATGACTCTTACGGCTACGGTCATGCTCGGTGTGCCTCGATTTCGATCTCGACCAGCATTCTCGGGTCGACCAGCCCGGCGACCCTCACTCCGGTGCAGGCGGGGCGCACCTTGCCGAAGACCTCGCCGATGGCCTGCCCGACGAGGTCGAAGTGGCGCTGCTCCACCACATAGTAACGGACCATGACCACGTCCTCGCTGGTCAGACCGCCCATCAGGACGGCCTCCAGCGCGATGTCGATCGCGGTCAGGCTCTGCCTGTAGGCGTCGCCCACATGGCGCACCTCTCCGTCGACGGTGGCGGTGCAGCCGGACACGATCACCCGGTCGCCCGCCACGACGGCACGGGCGTAGCCGTACCGCTCCTCCCAGATGCCGCCGGAAAACACCCTGCGTCCGGTGCTTTCCATACCAAAGATGCTGACGCTCATCTCGCCCCCTCCCGGCAAGAGCTACACGCGTACTGCGGCAAGCGCGTTTTCCAGTGTGAACGCGTGAGCGTAGAGGGCCTTGCCCACGATGGCGCCCTCCAGCCCGTCGGGGACGAGGGACGCGAGCGCGACCAGGTCATCGATGGAGGAGACGCCGCCGCTGGCCACAACGGGCCGGCTGGTGCGGGCCAGGATCTGACGGTAGAGGTCGAGGTTCGGGCCCTTCAGCATGCCGTCCTTGGTCACGTCGGTGACGACGTAACGCGGGCAGCCGTCGGCCTCGAGGCGGTCGAGGACCTCCCACAGGTCACCGGCGTCCTCGGTCCAGCCGCGGGCGGCCAGCGTGGTGCCGCGCACGTCGAGCCCGACCGCGATCTTGTCGCCGTGCTCGGCGATGACCTTCCGGCACCACTCGGGCTTCTCCAGAGCGGCGGTGCCGATGTTGACCCGGCGGCAGCCGGTGGCCAGCGCCGCGGCCAGGGAGTCGTCGTCGCGGATGCCGCCGGACAGCTCCACGTTCACGTCGAGCCGGCCGATGACGTCGGCGAGCAGCTCCCGGTTGCCGCCCCGGCCGAACGCGGCGTCCAGGTCGACCAGATGGATCCACTCGGCACCCGCCTCCTGCCAGGCCAGCGCGGCGGCCAGCGGCTCGCCGTAGCCGGTCTCGGTCCCGGCCTCGCCCTGCACCAGGCGCACGGCCTGGCCGTCGACGACGTCCACGGCGGGCAGCAATACGAGCGACATTCAGATCCTCCGGTCGAAAGCGAGGGTCACGACAACGGGCACCAGCAGCAGCGAGAAGACCAGGACGGCGAGGCTGAGCGGGAACGAGCCCCACACCAGCCACACGATGGCCTGGACGAACAGGAAACCCAGCGCGACCACGATGTTCTGGGCGCGGTGGCGGCGGGCGATCAGGCCGCCCTGGCGGTAGAACCGCACCGGGCGCGGGGTCAGCCGGGCCAGGAGGGCGCGGCGGCGGGCCCGGCGCGCCTGCCGCTCCTCGTTGGCCCGGATCGCGCGCGCCCGCTCCGCCTCCCGCTCGGCCCTGCGGCGCGCGCGTTCCTTGCTCATGGGAGCTCCTTGCTCACGAGAGCCGGGTGCTCGGCGCGCTCACAGCGTGCCGAGCCAGTTCTTCAGCAGCACGGCTCCGGCGTCGCCGGACTTCTCGGGGTGGAACTGGGTGGCCTTGAGCGGGCCGTTCTCGACGGCGGCCACGAACGGGACGCCGTGCTCGGCCCAGGTCACCAGCGGCTCGGCGAACCCCTCGCCGGCGTGCAGCTCCCACTCGCGCACCCCGTACGAGTGCACGAAGTAGAAACGCGTCGCGGCGTCGATCCCGGCGAACAGCACGCTGTCGGCGGGCGCCTTGACCGTGTTCCACCCCATGTGGGGCAGCACGGGCGCCTCGAGCCGCTCCACCGTGCCCGGCCACTCGGCGCAGCCCTCGGTCTCCACGCCGTGCTCGACGCCCCGGGCGAACAAGATCTGCATGCCCACGCAGATGCCCAGCACCGGACGCCCGCCGGACAGGCGCCGCCCGATGATCCGCTCGCCGCGCACGCTGGTGAGCCCGGTCATGCACGCCTCGAACGCGCCGACGCCCGGCACCACGAGACCGTCGGCCTCCATGGCGGCGTCGAAGTCGGACGTGACGGTCACGTCGGCGCCCACCCTGGCCAGCGCCCGCTCGGCCGAGCGCAGGTTGCCCGACCCGTAGTCGAGCACCACGACCTTCTTGCCTACCACCACAGCACCCCCGCCGTGATCGCCATCGCCGCGCCCAGCGCGCAGACGGCCGCACCGATCTTGAGCCCCTGCTTGGCCAGTGAGAACACGCCGCCGATCAGGAACAGGCCGATGAACACCATCGCGATGGCGAGGATGTTCTCGGTCATAGGACGCCCTTGGTGCTCGGCACGCCCGTGGCGCGCGGGTCGAGCTCGGACGCCTCGCGCAGCGCCCTGGCCAGGGCCTTGAACTGGGCCTCCACGATGTGGTGGGCGTTGCGCCCGTAGGGCACGTGGACGTGCAGGCAGATCGCGGCCTGCGCGACGAGCGACTCCAGGATGTGGCGGGTCATCGTCGTGTCGTACTCGGGGCCGATCATCGGCGCCATGCCCTCGGGCTCGGAGTGCACGAGATAGGGGCGCCCGGACAGGTCGACGGTGACCTGGGCGAGCGACTCGTCCAGCGGGCACGACGCGCTGCCGAACCTCCTGATGCCCGACTTGTCGCCCAGCGCCTCGCGGAACGCCGCGCCCAGCGCGAGGGCGGTGTCCTCGATCGTGTGGTGGGAGTCGATGTGCAGGTCGCCCTCGGTCTTGACCGTCAGGTCGAACAGCCCGTGCTTGCCCAGCTGGGCCAGCATGTGGTCGAAGAAGCCGACCCCGGTGGACACCTCGACCCGGCCGGTGCCGTCGAGGCCGACCTCCACCAGGACCGAGGTCTCCTTCGTAACGCGCTCGACGCGGCCTACGCGACTCACAAGACTCCTTCCAGGGCGGCGCGGAAGGCCGCCATCTCCTCACCGGTGCCGATCGACACCCGCAGCCATTGTGGCGGGCCCACCTCGCGGATGAGCACCCCGCGCTCCAGCAGCCCCTCCCACACCTGGCGCCGGTCGGGGAAGCGCCCGAACAGCACGAAGTTGGCGTCGGAGTCGGCCACGGCCAGGCCCTTGGAGCGCAGCCACGCGACCGTGTCGTCGCGCTCGCGCCGCAGGGCGTCGACCGTGCCCAGCAGCTCGGCGCGGTGCCGCAGCGCCACGCGCGCCGCCGCCTGGGTGAGCGTGGACAGGTGATACGGCAGGCGCACCAGCAGCAGCGCCTCGACCACGGCCGGGTGGGCGGCGAGGTAGCCGAGCCGGGTGCCCGCCATGGCGAACGCCTTGGACATCGTCCTGGTGACGATCAGCCTGGGGTGCTCGGGCAGCAGGGTGAGCGCCGACGGCGTGCCCTCGCGGGCGAACTCGGCGTAGGCCTCGTCGACCACGACCATGCCCCGGGCGGCGCCCAAGACGGCCTTGATGGTCTCGAGCGGCTGGGCGGTGCCGGTCGGGTTGTTGGGCGAGGCCAGGAACACGATGTCGGGCTGGTGCTCCTCGATCGCCGCCGTCGCCTTGCCGGGGTCGATCGAGAAGTCGTCCTCGCGGCTGGCCGCGACCCACTCGGTGCTGGTGCCGCTGGTGATGATCGGGTGCATCGAGTAGGACGGCTCGAACCCGATGGCCGTGCGGCCGTGACCGCCGAAGGCCTGCAGGATCTGCTGGAGCACCTCGTTGGAGCCGTTGGCGGCCCACACCTGCCCGGTGGTCAGCCCGTGGCCGAGGTAGCCGGCCAGGTCGGCGCGCAGGGCCGTGGCGTCCCTGTCGGGGTAGCGGTTGAGCTCGCCCGCGCTCGCCCGGACCGCCTCGGCCAGGTCGGCGACCAACTCCGGCGAGGGCGGGTAGGGGTTCTCGTTGGTGTTGAGCCTGACGGGGACGTCGATCTGGGGCGCGCCGTACGGCGACTTACCCCGGAGGTCGTCTCGGATGGGCAGGTCGTCGAGGTTCACGCGGTCTCCGTGGGAATCTGCCAGTCGAATCGGGCGCGGACCGCGGCGCCGTGGGCCGGAAGGTCCTCGGCGTCCGCCAGCACCGACACATGGGCCGCCGCGCCCGCGAGGGCCTCGCGGGTGTAGTCGACGACGTGGATGCCGCGCAGGAACGACTGCACCGACAGGCCGCTGGAGTGGCAGGCGCAGCCGCCCGTGGGCAGCACGTGGTTGGACCCGGCGAGGTAGTCGCCGAGCGACACGGGGGCGTACGTGCCCACGAAGATGGCCCCGGCGTTGCGGATCTTCCCGGCCACCTCGGCGGCGTTCGCGGTGTGGATCTCCAGGTGCTCGGCGGCGTAGGCGTCCACGACCTTGATGCCGTCCTCGATCGAGCCGACCAGCACGATGCCGGACTGCCTGCCGCCCAACGCCTCGGCGATGCGCTCGGAGTGCCTGGTCGCCGACACCTGGCCCGGCAGCTCCTTCTCGACCGCGTCGGCCAGCTCGACGCTGGTGGTGACCAGCACGGCGGCGGCGATCGGGTCGTGCTCGGCCTGGCTGATCAGGTCGGCGGCCACGTGGACCGGGTCGGCCGTCTCGTCGGCCAGGATGGCGATCTCGGTCGGGCCCGCCTCGGAGTCGATGCCGATGCGCCCCTTGAGCAGCCGCTTGGCCGCCGCCACCCAGATGTTGCCGGGACCGGTCACCATCGTGGCGGACGGGCACTCCTCCGTGCCGTAGGCGAACATGGCCACCGCCTGCGCCCCGCCCACCGAGTAGACCTCGTCCACGCCGAGCAGCGCGCACGCGGCCAGGATCGTGGGGTGCGGCAGCCCGCCGTACTCCTTCTGCGCCGGGCTGGTCACGGCCAGCGAACCGACGCCGGCCTCCTGCGCCGGCACGACGTTCATGACCACGCTGGAGGGGTAGACCGCGCGGCCGCCCGGGACGTAGAGGCCCACCCGGTCGACCGGCACCCACCGCTCGGTGACGGTGCCGCCGGGCACGACCTGGGTGGTGACGTCGGTGCGCCGCTGATCGCGGTGGACCAGCCTGGTCCGCCTGATCGACTCCTCCAGCGCCACCCTGACCTTGGGGTCGAGCTCACGCAGGGCCTTGCCGATGGCCTCGGCGGAGACGCGGGTGGAGGCGATCTCGACGCCGTCGAACCTGGCGGTCAGCTCCCGTACGGCTGCCGCCCCGCGATGGCGCACGTCGTCGCAGATGAGCCGCACCTTCTCCAGGGCGGCCTCGACGTCGAGCTCGGCGCGGGGCAGCACGTCGCGCAGGTCCTCCGGAAGAGAACCGCGCATGTCAATACGGGAAATCACCATCACAGTCTACGGAGTCCGGCCCCTGAATCAGGTTCTGTCCACCATCCGGGACGGCGTGCCGCCCTCATCGGAGCGGAGGACGGCGGGTGGCCGTGGGCGGCGCTCGCCGACGTCGCAGCCCACGGCCGCCGCAGCCCCGGACCGGGCCCGCCGGGGCACTGCCGCGGCCGTCGCGGGGCACGGCCACGGCCGGGAAAGCCGAGAGTCGTCACCACTGCCCGCCCCAGGCCCCCGATAACGCCGAACGCCCAAAAGGCGGCAATTTCTCCTTACCCAAAGGTTGTGAGCCCATGTCCCGGAAAAGCCGTCACCCCGCCCGCCGAGGCCAGGTGCGGACTTTCCCATTACGTGTCCATTATGTCCACGCCCTTACAGTTACGCGGGTGGGACAGTGGCGAGGCCCCGGCGGCATCGTGGTGGAGGCGATCATCCTGGACGATCGCCCGCTGCTGCGTGTCTCGCACCGGGTCAACGGCACGACGTACCTGCAGGGCTACTGCGCCACCGTCGCCGAGCTCGCCGCCCACGGCGTGGACCTGGCCGAGCTCGTCGAAGACACCGCGCTTGACCATCTGTAGACCCCGCTCCGCCACTGTCGATCAGCCCCCCGGGGTACGGCATGCACCATGGTGCGGCTGCCGGCCTACGCGCCGATGCTGGCGCAGCTCGGCACCCTGACCTCCGTCCAGGGTGCGGACTGGGCCGTGGAGATGAAATGGGACGGCGTGCGCGCCCTCGCCTACCTCCAGGGCGGCTCCGTCCGCCTGATGTCGCGCAACGCCAAGGACATCACCCCCGCCTACCCCGAGCTCCAGCTCATGGCCGGCGCCGCCGGCGGGCACGCGGCCGTGATCGACGGGGAGATCGTGGCGTTCGACGAGACCGGGCGGCCCAGCTTCGAGGCGCTGCAACCCCGGATGCACCAGCGCCATCCGGCGGCGGTGGCCGAACTGGCCAGGTCGGTGCCGGTGACGTTCATGGCGTTCGACATCCTGCACCTCGACGACGACAGCACCGTCTCCCGCCCCTACAGCGCCCGCCGGGAACTGCTCGAGACCACCTTCACGCCCGGCTACCGCTGGGAGGTGCCCGTGTGGTTCGCCGACCACGCCGGGCTCGCGTTCGACTCCTCCCGGCAGCTCGGGCTCGAAGGGGTCGTGTGCAAGCGGATGGGCTCGCCGTACCGGCCCGGCAGGCGCAGCGGCGACTGGACGAAGGTCAAGAACGTACGCACCGCCGAGGTCGTGATCGGCGGCTGGAAGCCGGGGGGCGGGCGGCGCTCCGGGATGATCGGGTCGCTGCTGCTGGGCGCCTACGACCAGCGGGGACGGCTGCGGTTCGTGGGGCACGTCGGGACCGGGTTCACCGAGGCCATGCTGCGCGACCTGGGCGAACGCCTGGCGCCCCTGGAACGCCCGGGCCCGCCGTTCGACGAGCCGGTGCCGCGCGAGCACGCCAGGGACGCGCGGTGGGTGGAGCCGCGCGTGGTCGGTGAGGTGCAGTACGCCGAGGTCACCGGCGACCTCCGCCTGCGCCACCCGTCGTGGCGCGGGCTGCGGCCCGACCGCGAGCCGTCCGAGGCCGGCACCGCAGAGTTCCTGCCGCCGGGTCGTGACAGCGACGCCGCAGCCGGCTGAACGCCCGGGACGGTATGGCGACACGGGTCGCCTAACTACGCTTCGTCTGCATTTCGTAACTTAGAGTTATCGAGACGTTGCCGATTTCGCTTAAAGGGGACACCGTGCCGAAGGTCCTGGTCACCACGCTCACCACGCTGGCCGGCGTCGCCCTCGCGGTGCCCGCGACCGCCGGGCAGCAGCCCCCCTTGACCCCCGTCCAGGACCGCGCCTGGGGCGCCGCGTCGTCCCCCCTGATGCAACCCGCCCGCGCCGTGCGCTACTGGACCGCGAGCAAGCAGGCCCGCGCCAACGCCGCGGAGCTGCCCAAGAGCCTCAAGGCACGGGCCCAGGGCGCCGCGGGGTTGCCGAAGAGCCTGGAGGCTCAGGTCCAGCTGCGCAGCGTGCCGGAGGACAAACGGATCACCCCCGGCGGGGACGCCAACGGCTACGCCTCCACGCCCCGCCCGTACACCGCCGCCTCCCAGAGCCGCGTCACCGGCCGGCTGTTCTACGTCAACTCCAACGGGCTGGACGACTCCTGCAGCGCGTCCGTCGTGCGTTCGGCGGTCGGGCTGCTCATCGTCACCGCCGCCCACTGCGTCTACAGCGTGCCGCTGGGCGCGTCGGCCGGCCGGTGGCACACGAACTTCGCGTTCGTGCCCGCGTACGACGGACAGGCCGCCGACGTGCGGGGCCGCGAGCCGTACGGGCGGTGGGGCGCCCGTCGGGCGTGGAAGCCCGACGCCTACACCGGCATGAGCGGCGGCGACTGGAACTCGCACTACGACATCGCCCTCATCGAGGTCGGCAGGAAGAACCGCACGCTCCAGGACGCCGTCGGCGCCTTCACCCCGATCCGCAACCAGGGCGGCGAGTACACCGTCGCCACGACGGGCTACCCCGGCGTGACCGGCAGGAAGCCGTACGACGGCAGGGACCAGCTCTGGTGCCTGGCCAAGACCGAGCCCACCGGCGGCATCGCCGACACCGGCACCCTCCTCGTCTCCCGCATCACCGCCACGTCCGACAGCGGGCGCATGGAGACGCGCAACTGCCACCTGTTCAAGGGCCACAGCGGCGGTCCGTGGCTGCTCAGAGGCACCGACGATCTGATCGGCGTGCTGTCGGCGGGCACGGAGGACGGCGGCGCGGACGGCTACTCCGTCGCGAACGCCCTCAACGCCGAGAGCTACGGTGCGATCATCAAGCAGGCCGACCCGCAGGGGGTGTACGACGCGCTGTCCATCAGCTCCTCGGGCCCGCGCCGCCCGGTCAGGCGCGGCGGCGGCACCGCGGTCGTCAGGGCCACCGTGACCATGCGCGGACTGATGGGCGCCGCCCAGGTGCCCGTCACGTTCAACGTGCCGGCCGGCACGAGCCTGTCCTCGGTGAACGGCGCGTCGTGCAAGCGCTCGGGCAAGCAGGCCACCTGCACGATCGCCGCCATCCACCCCGGGAGCCCGGTCCGGCTGACGGCCCGCGTCCGCGTCAACCGCCGCGCCGCCCTTTACCCGCGCGTCACCACGCACGTGGACTCGTCCCGCCTCGACCCCAACCCGGGCGACAACACCAGCACCGTCGCCCTCTCCACCTACCGCCGCTGAACAGCACCCGAGTCTTTTAAGGCCGACCACACCCCAGACCACACCCGGCCTCGCCACGGACCACACCCGGCCTCACCCCGCCTCGCCGCCGACCACACCCGCCCACCCCCAGCCGTTACGGCGGAGCACGGCCGGCCGCCGCCCGCCGCCGTCACGACCGGCCCTCACTTCAACGCCCCTCGGCCGCGCGGGCGCGGACCGTGACGTCGCCGACTTCCCCGTTTCCGTGGGCCACGGTTGACCCTGCGCGACGGAAGGTCAGGCGGCGGGCTCCAGCACCGGCTCCTTCAGCGTCCGGGCCAGCAGCCAGGCCAGGGCCGGGAAGACGATCAGGCACGCCAGCGCCGTCCGCAACGTGGTGGCCTCCGCGAGCGCGCCCACCAGCGGGCTGGCCAGGCCGCCCACGCTCACCGCGAGCCCCAGGGTCACGCCGCCGGCCGTGCCCACCCGGGTGGGCAGGAAGTCCTGGCCCAGCGTGACATGCAGGGAGAACGGCGCATACAGGGCGATGGAGGAGGCCGCGACGAAGACGTACGCGACAGGTCCCGGCGCCAGCACCACCCCCGCGACCGCCGGCACCGCCAGCGCGTAGGCCAGGCGCATCGTCCGCATCCGCCCCCACCGGGCCGCCGCCCTGCCGCCCAGCACCGTCCCTACCGCCCCGCCCGCGAACAGCACGAACAACGCCACCGCGCCCGCCGCCCCGCCGCCCATGTAGAGGGCCACGAAGGCGCTCAGCCCGACGTACACGACCGAGCGGAACACGATCACCAGCGTCAGCCTGACGAACGACGGCCAGTCGTCCCGGCCGGACACCGGCGCCGCGGCCCGCGCCGCCCGCCCTCCCCCGGCCAGCGCCCGGACCGCCGGGAGTGTCGCCACCGCCCCCAGCACCGCCGGCGCGGCCAGGAACGGCGAGGCGCCCAGCCCCCACCCCGCCAGCAACGGCGTCACCAGCACGGGAGCCGACGCGAAGCCCAGCGTCCCGCCCAGCGAGAACCAGCTCATCCGGACGTGGCTGCCCTCGCTCGCGATCCTGGCCAGCCGCGCGGACTCCGGATGGTAGGCCGCCACGCCGAGGCCGGACAGCGCCACGGCCAGCCAGGTCAGCACGTAGGAGTCCGTCACCCCGCCGAGCGCCACCCCGGCGCCCGCGACGAGCGTGCTCACCGGGATCAGCCACGGCATCCGCCACTTGTCCGTCAGCACGCCGAACACCGGTTGCACGACCGACGACAGCAGCGTGGCCGCCAGCACGATGCCGGACACGGCGACGTACCCGTAGCCGCGGCCCGCCACCAGGAAAGGCACGAGCGCGGGGACGGCGCCCTGGTAGAAATCCACGGCCGCGTGGCCGGCGGCGAGCATCGGGGTCCTGTTCACCCCCCGATCCTTTCCCGATGGCGGCTGGCCCGCTTCCGATAAAATGCCAATCCATGACGCCAATCCGCCATCTCCCCGAGGCGCCGACGGGGCGGCGGCCACTGGCGCCGGGCGCGGGGATCGACGCCCACCGGCACGACACCCACCAGATCGTCTACGCCTGCCGCGGCGTGCTCTCGGTCACCACCAGCGCGGGCACCTGGGTCGCCCCGGCCAACCGCGCCATCTGGATCCCGGCCGGCACCGTCCACGAACACCGCGCCCACGGCGACACCGACCTCCGCCTGGTGGGCCTCGCGGACAACCCCCTCGGCCTCGACCACCCCACGGTCCTCGTCGTCGGCCCCCTGCTCCGCGAGCTGATCATCGCCTACACGACCGACACCCAACCCTCCCCACCCCGCCACCCTGACGGTCCCGGCACCCCACCACCGCGCCCGGACGACGGCCGCCCAAGGAACTCCAGCACTCTGAAGGACGTCCCCCTCGACCCCGCGAACACCGGCCACGCCCTTCCGGCCACCCGCCGCCCACCAACCACCCCCGGCAGCGCCGACCACGCCTTTTCCGACGCCCTGCGCGACGATCGCAGCCCCGGCACCGTCCCTGGCACCGGCGACAGCACGGGAGACAGCGGAGGCGGTATCCGAGGGCGTGGCAGCGGCGTTGGAGAGCGCAGCGGTGGAGGCGGCGCGGGCGACGGCGGGGACGGCCGTGAGGGCGGCGGTGGACGCGGTGGTGGACGCGGTGGTGTGGGCGACGCCGGAGGGCGTGGCGGTGGGGACGGCGGAGAGCGGGAGCGGTTGTGGGCTGTGCTCGTCGATCAGCTCAAGCGCGCCCCCGAGCAGCCGCTTCACCTGCCCACCGCCCGCGACCCCAGGCTGGCCGCCGTCTGTGCGATCCTGCACCGCGACCCCGCCGACGGCAGGACCCTGGCACAGCTGGCCGCCCAGGCCGGCACCAGCGACCGTACGCTGGCCAGGCTGTGCCGGCGCGAGCTGGGCATGAGCTTCCCGCAGTGGCGCACCCAGCTCCGCCTGCACCAAGCGCTGCTCCTGCTGGCCGACGGCGTCGCCGTGACGACCGTCGCCCACCGGTGCGGATGGGCCTCCGCGAGCGCGTTCATCGACGTGTTCAGGCGGGCGTTCGGGTACACCCCCGGCAAGGCCTTTACGTTGTAGATTCGCTACAATCGGATTCCGTGAGCAAATCGAAAGGCAAGGGCGGCACCCCGGCCACCATGGCGCTGACCAAGGCCAAGGCCGAGTTCACGCTCCACCCGTACGAGCACGACGCCTCGGCCCAGGCCTACGGCGAGGAGGCCGCGGACGCGCTCGGCGTCCCGTACGAGCGGATCTTCAAGACGCTGGTGGCCGAGGTGGAGAGCGGGCTGGCCGTGGCGGTCGTGCCCGTGGCGGGCAAGCTCGACCTCAAGGCCCTGGCCAGTGCGCTCAACAGCAAGCGGGCCGCCATGGCCGACGCCGCCAAGGTGGAGCGCGTCACCGGCTACGTCGTGGGCGGCATCAGCCCCCTGGGCCAGCGCAAGCAGCTGCCGACGGTGGTCGACTCCTCGGCGCTCGACTTCGAGACGATCTACTTCTCGGCCGGCAAGCGCGGCCTCCAGATCGAGACCGCGCCCGACAACCTCATCACGCTCACCAGAGCCGTCACCGCTCCCATCGGGAAGTCCTCCTAGCCGCGCGCTCCTCGCGGCCGCCGGGGCTCCGGCGTCTCCAGGGGCGACTGGCCGAGGAGCCACTCGAAGAGCCGCCGGTGCCGCCGGAAGAACGGGTGGTCGCCGCGCCCCCGCCCGCGCTCGGCCTCGCGCCTCTTCCGCTCCTCCTCGGCGAGCGCCTGCTCGAGGCCCGGCGTGTTGCCGCCGCCGAAGCGGGCCATGTCCGGCCCGGAGAAGCCCTTGGGCTCGACGCCCCGCAGCGCGGACTCCATCGACTCCACCCAGATCGGCCCGGGCAGCGACGCCCCCTGCACCGCTCCGTAGTAGTCGTCACCGATCTGCACCCCTTGCAAGGGGAAGCGATACGACCCGCGGATGTCCCCCACGCTGACCGCCGCCGCCAGCGAGGGCGTGTAGCCGGCGAACCAGGCCGAGGTGTACCCGTTGTTGGTGCCCGTCTTGCCGGCGGCCGGCCGGCCGATGCTCTGGCCCTGCATGGTGCCCTTGGAGAAGACGCCCTCCAGCACGTGGTTGACCGCGTCCGCGACCTCCTGCTCGATGGCCCGCTCGCACGAGGGCGGCACGTGGGTGCGCCGCCCGTCCCTGCCGACGATCTCGACGATGGCCAGCGGCCGGCAGTAGATGCCCCTGGCCGCGAACGTCGCGAACGACGCCGCCACCGTCACCGGGTCCATCTCGTTCACGCCCAGCGTGAACGTCGGCACCTCCTTCAGCGGCTCCCCGTCCGCCCTGGCGATCCCGAGCGCCTTGGCCGTCCGCACCACGTTGCAGAGCCCGACCTTGCGCTCCAGCATCATGTAGAAGATGTTCACCGACTTCCAGGTGCCGGTCTCGATGCTGTGCGGGCCGCCGGAGCCCTCGCCGGTGGCGTTGAGTATGCGGGTGTCCGGGTCGTTCACGGCGCGGCCCGAGCAGTCGCGGTAGCCCTGCCCGGGCACGAGCTCGCCCGGCGTGTTGAAGCCGTCCCCGAACCGCCACCCCTGCTGGAGCGCCGTGGCCAGCGTGAACACCTTGAACGTCGACCCGGCCTGGAACCCCTGACCGCCTCCGTGCGCCACGTCCGCAGCCAGGTTGAAGGTGGTCTTGGGGCCGTTCTTCCGGTTGCCGGGGTTGCGGCCAAAGCGTTTGCTTGCCGCTATCGCCCTGATCCGCCCGGTTCGCGGCTCGACCATGGCCTCGGCGGCCACCTCGGTGTCCTCCGGCCAGACGTGGCGGCGGATGGCCTGTTCAGCGGCGCGCTGCGCGATCGGGTCGAGGCTGGTCCTGATCGTCAGACCGCCCCTGGCCATCCGGGTCCGCCGCTCGGCCTCGGTGTTGCCGAAGACGGGGTTCGACAGCAGCTCGCGCTGGACGTAGAGGCAGTAGAAGGGGTAGGCGCTCTGCTCGCACCCGCCGGGCTCGGGCCTGAGCCTGATGGCCAGCGGCGCGGCCTTGGCGCTCGTCGCCTCCTGCTGGCTGATCAGCTTCAGCCCGGCCATGCGGTCGAGCACGAGGTCCCGCCGCGTCTTCAGGCGCTCGCGATGGGCCCTGCCGAGCGAAGGGTCGGTCGAGTACGGCATGCGCACCGCGCCCGCCAGCGTGGCCGCCTGGCTCAGGCTCAGCCGGGAGGCCGACGTGGAGAAGAACCGCCTGGCCGCCGCCTCCACGCCGTGGGCTCCGGCGCCGAAGTAGGCGATGTTGAGATAGCGCTCCAGGATCTGGTCCTTGCGGTACTTCTTCTCCAGCGCCAGCGCGAGCCGCAGCTCGGTGATCTTGCGGGCCAGGTTCGGGGCGCGGGCGCGGTCGCGCTCGGCCTCGTTGCGGGCGGCCTCGATCAGGATGTTCTTGACGAGCTGCTGCGTCAGGGACGAGCCACCCTGCCTGATGCCGCCGGCCTGCGTGTTGGTGAGCAGTGCCCGGAAGGTGCCCCGGACGTCGAGGCCGCCGTGCTCGTAGAAGCGGGCGTCCTCGATGGCCACGATCGCCTTGCGCATCACCGGGGCGACGGCGTGCAGCGGCACGGCCGTCCTGTTGGCCTCGTAGAACTGGGCGAACGTCCTGCCGTCCTTGTCCAGCAGTCTGGTCACCTGGTCCAGGGGCTCCTCGCGCGGGGCGGGCGGCAGGTCGACGAAGGTGTTCGCGACGTTCTTGGCGGCGATGCCGCCCCCGCTCACCACGGGCGCGGCCAGTGCCGCGGTCAGCACCCCTCCGAGCGCCCCCGCCAGCCCGAGCGCGCCGACGGATCTGAGTACGGTCACGTCACATGATCTGCGACGTCCGGATCCGCGCCAAACGCCCGCTTGTCACCTGTTTACCGTTGCCTGCGGATGTGCAGACCGAGGGAGGCGAACTGTTCGAACGGCCGGTGGTAACCGCGTTCGATGTGGTGCACGCCGCGCAGCGTGGACGGCCCGTCGGCCACCGCGGCCGCCAGCACGGCCGAGAACCCCGCCCGGATGTCGGGCAGCGTCACGTCGGCGCCCTTGAGCTTGGACACGCCGCGCACGACGGCCGAGTGCCTGGCGTTGGTGTCGTGGTAACGGCAGGCCGGGCCGCCCAAGCACTGGTCGAACACCTCGATCTCGCAGCCCATCTTCTGCAGCGCGGGCACGTACACCAGGCGGTTCTCGAAGACCGTCTCGTGCAGCACCGACATGCCCTGGCTCTGCGTGAACAGCACCATGAGCGGCGTCTGCCAGTCCGTCATGAACCCGGGGTGGGTGTCGGTCTGCACGGCCGCCGCGCGCAGCCCCTCGGGCGGCGCGGTGGCGCACAGGTACTCGTCGTTGATGTCGAACTGGGCGCCCATCCTGGCCAGCGTGGTGATCGCGGTGACCAGGCGGTCCTGCGGGCAGCCGTGCACCCGCACCTCTCCCCCGGTGACCAGGCCGGCCGCCAGGTAGGAGAACGCCTCGATGCGGTCGCCGGTCAGCCAGGTGGAGGCGCCGCGCAGGCGTTCGACGCCCTCGATGACGATCCTGCGGTCGGGCGAGAGCTCGATCCTGGCCCCCATCCGCTGCAGGAACAGCGCCAGCTCCACCACCTCGGGCTCCATCGCGGCGTTCTTCAGCACCGTCTTGCCCTCGGCCAGGACCGCCGACATCAGGATCGTCTCCGTGGCGCCCACGCTCGGGTACGGCAGCTCGATCCGGGTGCCGTGGAGCCGGCCGGCCTTGGCGAAGATGCCGGTGTCGCCGACCTCCACCTCGGCGCCCATCGCGCGCAGGGCCTCCACGTGGAAGTTGACCGGCCGCCGCCCGATCGGGTCGCCGCCCACCAGCGGGACGAACGCCTCCCCCGCCAGGTGCAGGAGCGGGCCGAGCATGAGGATGGGGATGCGGTTCAGGCCGGTGAACGCGTCCGGCACCCTCGGCTCGATCGCCTGCCCCCGCGCGATCCTGATCTCCGTGCGGGAGATCTCGACATGGATGCCGAGCGCCCGCAGCATGGCGGCGGTGATCTCCACCTCGCCCACCTCGGGGGCGTTGTGGATGCTGCTCTCACCGCCGCCCAGCATGGCGGCGACCATGTGCTTGGAGACTCCGTTCTTGGAGCCGCGTACTTCGACGTCCCCCCGGAGCGGGCCGGAGGGCTCTATCAACCAGACCTCTTCTGCAATCACGAAGCGAGCCTAGCCGGGGGATACCATCGAGCTGATTCGGACACACATGTAAGGGGGAGTGGCGTGACGAGGGAAGTGCGCGCTTTCGCGGTAACTGTCCTCGCACTCGCCACTCTCGGAGCGGCTGCCGGGCTGGTCTGGTCAGGGATCACGCCGCGGGCGCCGTACCAGGTCACCGCTCAGGGGACGGTGCTGGCCGACCCGTCCACGCAGGCGCTGATCGCGGCCGACGGGTGGTTCGCGGTGATCACCGGCGGCCTGGGGCTGCTGTGCGGCGGGGTCGCGTGGTTCGCCGCGCGGCGGTGGATGCTGGCGGTGCTGCTCGGGCTCTGCGCGGGCGGCATCCTGGCGGCGATGCTGACGCTGTGGGTCGGGTCCACGTTCACGATCGGGGCGGTCGTGGTCGAGGCCGCCGCCGCGCCCGGGGTGAAGGTCGTCCCCGGCGCGCTGAAGCTGACGGCCTCCGGCGTGCTGGTGTCCTGGCCGCTGCTGGCGGTGGGGCTGTTCGGGTTTCTGGAGGGCATGCACGGCTATCGCGAGTCGCCGCTGCGCCACCCGTACGGCGACCCGTCCGAGCCCCTCTGAGCCACCTGCGCGGCGGCTACAGCGGCGGGCGGCGCTCGCCGTGCCGGGTGGCCTGCTCGAACGCGCGGGCCACGCGCAGGACCCTGGCGTCCTCGAACGGCCGGCCCACGATCTGCACCCCCACCGGAAGCCCGTCCGCCGTGAACCCGGCCGGCACGGACGCCGCCGGGGCGTGCAGCACGCTGATCCAGTACGCGGAGCGCATCCAGGCGAGGTAGTCGGGCATCGGCTCCCCGTTGATCTCGCTGACGTGGGGCTGCTCGACCGGGAACGGCGGCACCTGGCTGACAGGAGCGATCAGCACGTCGTAGGTGTCGAAGAACGCGGCCATCCGCTGGTAGAGGCGGCTGCGGCCCCGCTCGGCCCGGGCCAGGTCGGCGCCCGTGACCTTGCGGCCCTGCTCGACGTTCCAGGCGGTGTTGGGGCCGAGCCCGGTCAGGTCGCCGAAGGACAGCACGTAGTTCCACGCCCGGTAGGTCCTGAACGCGTCCTCGGCCTCCGACAGGTCCAGCTCGACCTGCTCGACCGCGGCCCCCAGCCGCTCGAACACCTGCGGCGCCGTCGCGGTGACCTCCGCCGTCCTGGGGTCCACCGGCAGGCCGCCGAGATCCGGGCTCCACGCCACGCGCAGCCCCCGCACGCCCTCCTCCGGCTCCGGGGCGAAGACCTCCTTGATCGAGTACGGGGAGCGCCGGTCGAACCCGGCGATCGCCCCGAACATCAGCGTGACGTCCTCGACCGTCCTGGCCATCGGCCCCTGCACGGACAGCGTGTACCAGGCGTTGGTGTCGGACGGGTCGGGGACGCGGCCCGGGGTGGGGCGCAGGCCGACGACGTTGCAGAAGGAGGCCGGGTTGCGCAGCGAGCCGCCCATGTCGGACCCGTCGGCCAGCGGGACCATGCCGGTGGCCAGGGCCGCGGCGGCGCCCCCGCTGCTGCCGCCGGCGGACTTGGACAGGTCGTAGGGGTTTCTGGTGGCGCCGAACACCTCGTTGACGGTGTGGGAGCCGGTGCCGAACTCCGGCGTGTTGGTCTTGCCCATGGTGATGGCCCCGGCGGCGCGCAGCCGCTGGACGATCACGTCGTCCTGGGCCGGGACGTTGTCGGCGAAGAGCGACGATCCGTAGGTGGTGCGGATGCCGGCCGTGTCGACGAGATCCTTGTGCGCGACGGGCAGGCCGTGCAGCGGACCGGCCGGCTCCCGCGCGTCGGCCGCCTTGGCCGCGTCGAGCGCCTGCTCGGCGACCAGGGTCACGATGGCGTTGACACGCGGGTTGACCTGCTCGATGCGGTCGAGGTGGGCCTGGACGACCTCGACGGCGCTCACCTGCCTGGTCCTGATCAGGTGCGCCAGCTCGGTCGCGGTCACGTAGTGCAGTTCGCTCACCCTTGGATCCTGCCCCACGAGCCGCGGCGCGACGACGGCGAGGGTTGCCCACCCCGGCCGCGCCCGCTCGTCGGATCACCACCGGAACGCCCCGCCTCCCAGGAGCTCTCCCGGGCCAACCCACCGGATCCCGGTTCCATGGGCTCGGTCTGGCCGTCCTTGCGCCTGGCCAGGATGAGCAGGCCGGCGACGGTGAGCGTGCAGGCCAGGATGACGAGCTGCACGCCGTACTGGACGTCCTCGGTCGGGAGCACGATGTTGCCGGTGTGGAAGCCGGTGTGCACGCCGACCGCCATCCACACCGCTCCGGTGCGCGCCCGCGCCGCGGCGCAGGCGAAGCCGAGGCCGATCGCCTGGAGCACGTAGAGCAGGCGTTCGGCGGGGGTGTCCGCCGCGCTCTGGGAGATGATGTGCAGCGCGCCGAAGGTCACGGAGACCACGATCAGCACGGCCCTCGGGGACAGCCGGCCCGACAGCGTGTCGAACAGGTGTCCCCGCCACAGCAGCTCCTCGGGGAACGCCTGGCCGAGCAGGGCGATGGCGACGTAGAGCGGCAGGTAGGGGAGCTGGACGCGCACCACGTCCCACGGCGCCCAGGTGGCCACGCCGAGCGCCACCGACAGCGCGCTGGAGGCGGTCACCGCGGCCGCGCCGGCCAGCACACCCGCCAGCAGGTGCGGCACGGCCCGCCAGGACCTCGTGAGCCCCACGCCCCGCCACGACTGGCGGCCGAGGAAGCGGCGGATCAGGTAGACGATGCCGAGCGAGGCCAGCGTGATCCCGGCCACGCCCACCGGCCGGTAGAGGGCGTCGCCCGGGTCCAGGAGCAGCATCGCCGGGAGGGCGCCGCCGTACACCTGCGCGAACATCGCGGCGACGGCGATCAGCACGGCCCAGACAGGATGAGTGGCTTTCATGGACCGCCACGCTATGAAGCCCCGCGGCGCCGCACATCGGCCCGTGGTCTGAACCCGTCATGACCTTCGTCATGGGTCCTCAAGGAGGATCACAACGCCCTCGCGGGAAACTATGGTCGAAGCCATGCAGCGTCCTCTGGCCCGGCTGCGCGTCCCCGAGCGGCCCGTCCTGTTCACCGTCGTGTTCTGGGTGGTGCTCATCGCCACCGGGGCCGTCGCGTACGCGGTCGAGCCCACGACGCCGCCCTGGGCCGGGCCCTTCGGGGCCAACCTGGCGCTCGTGGCCGTGCTCTGGCTGCTGCTGCCCTGGCGGCGCTGCGAAGGGTGGCGGCGGCCCCTGCCGGTGGTGTTCCTGCTGGCGACGTTCGCGCTGGGCTACACCGGGTCGGCCGAGATCCATCAGTTGCTGACGCTCCTGGCGATCGCCAACGTGGCGTTCGTCTACGGCATGCGGACCGCGGCCGTCATCGTCGGCTGCCTGGCGGGCACGCTGTTCGTCACGGTCCTGGCGGTGTTCGGCCGCGGCCTGTCCGAGGCCACCGTGCAGGCCGTGCCCGTCATCGTCTTCGCCGCGTTCGTGCTGGGCATGACGTCGGCCGTGCTGGAGGCGCGGCGCAGGCGGGAGGAGGCGCAGCGGCTGCTGGCCCGGATCAGGGAGCTGACGGTCGCCCAGGAGCGGGCGCGGATGGGCGCCGAGATGCACGACTCCATCGGCCACCACCTGACGGTGATCAAGCTGAGCCTGGAGAACGCTGAGCGGTTCCGCTCACGCCGCCCCGAGGCCGCCTGGGACGAGGTGCGCCAGGCCAAGGAGCTGACCGTGGAGGCGCTCGCCGACGCCCGCCGGTGGGTCCGCGCGCTGCGCCCGCTCGCGCTCGAGGGCCGCGTCGGCAGCGCGGCGCTGGAGCGGCTGGCGGCCTCGTTCGATGGCACGGGCCTCGCGGTGTCCTTCGAGGTGGTGGGCGGCGAGGTGCCTCTGGAGCCCGACGTGGAGCTGGTGCTCTACCGCGTGCTGCAGGAGGGGCTCACCAACGCCGTCCGGCACGCCGGGGCCCGCCACGTCGACGGCACGCTCACCTTCTCCGGCGAGGCCGTCGTCCTGGCGGTCGCCGACGACGGCAAGGGCCGCGACCGCGGGGCACGCGGCGGGTTCGGCCTTAGCTCGCTCGCCGACCGCGCCCGCGCCGTGGGCGGCACCCTGGTCGCGGGCGACCGGCCGGGCGGCGGCTTCGAGGTGCGGGCGGAGCTGCCGGTCCGGGCCAAGGTGGCGACATGAGGCCGATCAGGGTGCTCCTGGTCGACGACCAGGAGCTGATGCGGCAGGGCCTGCGCAAGATGCTGGAGATCGAGGACGGCATCGAGGTGGTCGGCGAGGCCGCCGACGGCGAGCAGGCGCTGCTGGTGGCCGCGCAGTGCCACCCGGACGTGGCGCTGGTCGACGCCAGGATGCCCAGGATGGACGGCGTCGAGCTCATCTCCCACCTGTCGGCCCGGCACCCCGGGGTGGCCGCGATCGTGCTCAGCACGTTCGACGAGGACGACTACATCTTCGGCGCGCTGCGCGGCGGCGCCGTCGGCTACCTGCTCAAGGACTGCACACCGGAGGACCTGGTCGACTCCGTCCGCCGGGCCGGTCGCGGGGAGACGGTGCTCGCCTCACCGGTGGCCGCCCGCCTGGTCGCCGAACTCCGGCGCACCCCGCCCGCACCGCCCCCACCGGCCGCGCCGGCCGCACCGCACGACCGGGGGCGGTTGTCGGCCCGGGAGGCGCAGGTGGCCGCTCTGATCGCGGCGGGGGCCTCCAACCGCGAGATCGCGGCCCGGCTGCGCATCACCGAGGGCACGGTGAAGAACCACGTCTCCAGCCTGCTCCGCAAATACGGCCTCCGCGACCGCACCCGCCTCGCCCTCCACCTCAAGGACACCGCACTCCCCTGACCCCACTGCCGCACAGACCCTGACCAGCGCCGACCACGACCACCGTCCCACCCGGGCGCACCCCAGCCTCCTCAGGGCCGCGACGACGGCCGTCACACCCCGAGCGGATCGCGACGCCACCGGAGGCCGCGGCGACCGCTGTCAGGCTGCGCGCCGGATCACGGCGTGACGGCAGCGGGGTTCCTGGCCGACCGCCGCAGCTGCCTGGCTGATCGGGATTCCCTGCTGACCGGAGTGCTTGGCCGACCACCGTAGGCACGCCCGAGCGGGAGCGACTGGCCGACCGGCGTGGGTGCCTGGTTGGCTGCTGCGGGTGCGTTGCTCGGGCGGGTGACCGCTCGCCACCCTGACGGCCCACTGTGCGCGCGTCACGGCGGCCCGCCCCGCACACCCGGTGAGCGTCCCCCTGGACAGGGCCCCGCCACGTGCGGCGGGTGGGCCCTCCCGTGCGCCGCCGTAAAGGACCCAAGGACAGCCGCCACGTACGGCGAGTGAGCCTTCCCGTGCGCCCGCCCTGAAGGGCCCTAGGACGGCTGCCAGGTGCAGGGGTCAGGGGGCGACGTCAGGCGCCCAGGCAGGCCGGGCCGAGGAGTTGCTTCAGGTCGCCCATGAGAGCCGGCGAGGGCGTGACGCGGAGCCGGTCGTGGACGCGCATCACCGTGGTCCTGGGGCCGTTGTGGACCTGCAGGTGGACCTCCGACGTGCCCGGATGCGTAGCGAGGATCTCCTTCAGCCGCCCCACCACCGGCGGCGTGCAGCGGGTCAGCGGCAGGCTCACCAGCAGCGGTCCGCCCGCCTCCTGGGTCAGGTCGGGCGCCGTCACCTCCATGGCGATGATCTTGGCGACGTCCTCCCGCTTGTCGATGCGTCCCTTGACGAAGACGATCGCGTCCTCGGCCAGGATCGTCGAGCACAGCTGGTACGCCGACGGGAAGATCATCACCTCGATCGAGCCTTCGAGGTCCTCCAGCTGGGTCAGCACCCAGGTGTCGCCCTTCTTGGTGACCTTGCGCTGCACCCCGCTCAGGATGCCGCCCACGGTCACCACCTGGCCGTCGGCCCGGCTCTCGTCCTGGACGGCCGCGATCGAGCAGTCGGCGCCCGCCGACAGGATGTGCTCGACGCCGAACAGCGGATGGTCGGAGACGTAGAGGCCGAGCATCTCCCGCTCGAACTGCAGGAGCGTGTTCTTGTCCCACTCCCCCACCGGGATCTGCACGTCGAAGGTCTGGTCCTCGCCCCCGTCGATGGCCCCGAACAGGGAGTCCTGGCCGATGGCCTCATTCTTCTTGATGTCGATGATCGCGTCGACGGCCTGCTCGTGCACCATGACCAGGCCCTTGCGGACGTGGCCGACCGAGTCGAACGCGCCCGCCTTGATCAGCGACTCGATCACGCGCTTGTTGCAGACGACGGCCGGCACCTTGCGCAGGAAGTCCTTGAAATCGGCGAAGCGGCCCTTCTCCTTGCGCGCCTTGAGGATGCCGTCGACGACGTTGGCGCCGACGTTGCGGATGGCGGACAGGCCGAAGCGGATGTCGGTGCCGCGCGGCGTGAAGTCGAAGTCGGAGTCGTTGACGTCCGGCGGGTAGACCTTGATGCCCATGCGGCGGCACTCGTTGAGGTAGAGGGCCGACTTGTCCTTGTCGTCCTTCACCGAGGACAGCAGCGCGGCCATGTAGGCGGCCGGGTGATTGGCCTTGAGGTAGGCGGTCCAGTAGGAGACCAGACCGTAGCCGGCGGTGTGGGCCTTGTTGAAGGCGTAGTCGGAGAACGGCAGCAGGATGTCCCACAGCGCCTTGATGGCAGCGGCCGAGAAGCCGTTGTCCTGCATGCCCTTCTCGAAGAACTCGAACTGCTTGTCCAGCTCGGACTTCTTCTTCTTGCCCATCGCGCGCCGCAGCAGGTCGGCGCCGCCCAGGGAGTAGCCGGCGACCCGCTGGGCGATGGCCATGACCTGCTCCTGATAGACGATCAGGCCGTAGGTCGTGTCGAGGATGTCCTTCAGCGGCTCCTCGAGCTCGGGGTGGATCGGGGTGATCTCCTGCTGGCCGTTCTTGCGCAGCGCGTAGTTGGTGTGGGAGTTGGCGCCCATCGGGCCGGGCCGGTAGAGGGCGAGGGCGGCGGAGATGTCCTCGAAGTTGTCGGGGCGCATGAGCCGCAGCAGCGAGCGCATGCCGCCGCCGTCGAGCTGGAAGATGCCCAGCGTGTCGCCGCGGGCCAGCAGCTCGTAGGACTTGCGGTCGTCGAGCGGCAGCTTCAGCAGGTCGATCTGCTCGCCGGTGGTGGACTCGATCATCTTCACGCAGTCGTCGATGATCGTGAGGTTGCGCAGGCCCAGGAAGTCCATCTTCAGCAGGCCGAGCGTCTCGCAGGTTGGGTAGTCGAACTGCGTGATGATCGCGCCGTCGGAGTCGCGGCGCATGACCGGGATGTAGTCGGTCAGCACCTCGGCCGACATGATCACGCCGGCGGCGTGCACGCCGGTCTGCCTGATCAGGCCCTCCAGGCCCTTGCCGAGGTCCATCGTCGCCTTGACGTCGACGTCTTCCTCGTAGAGCTTGCGCAGCTCACCGGCCTCGGCGTAGCGCGGGTGGTCCTTGTCGAAGATGCCCGACAGCGGGATGTCCTTGCCCATGACGGCGGGCGGGAACGCCTTGGAGACCCGGTCGCCCAGCGCGTAGGGGTAGCCCAGGACGCGGCCCGCGTCCTTGATGGCGGCCTTCGCCTTGATGGTGCCGAACGTGGCGATCATGGCGACCTTGTCGGCGCCCCACTTCTCGGTCACGTAGCGGATCACGTCGCCGCGCCTGCGCTCGTCGAAGTCGATGTCGACGTCGGGCATGGACACGCGCTCGGGATTGAGGAAGCGCTCGAAGATCAGGCCGTGCGGGATCGGGTCGAGGTCGGTGATGCCCAGCGCGTACGCCACCAGCGACCCGGCCGCCGAGCCACGGCCGGGGCCGACGCGGATGCCGTTGCTCTTGGCCCACATGATGAAGTCGGCGACCACGAGGAAGTAGCTCGGGAAGCCCATCTGGATGATGACGCCCAGCTCGTTCTCCGCCCAGGCGCGGTGCTCCTCGTCGACGCCCTCGGGGAAGCGCCGCTCCAGGCCCTTCCAGACCTCCTGGCGGAAGAACTGCTCCTCGGTCATGCCGTCGGGGACGGGGAAGGTCGGCATGAGGTTCTTGTGCTGGAAGAACCCCTCGGGGTCGACCTTCTCGGCCACCAGCAGCGTGTTGCGGCAGCCCTCGGCCCACAGGTCGGAGGAGTCGACCGCGCGCATCTCGTCGGCGGTCTTGATGTAGTAGCCGCTGCCGTCGAAGCGGAAGCGGTCGGGGTCGGACAGCTGCTTGCCGGTCTGGATGCACAGCAGGGCGTCGTGGGAGGGCGCGTCGGACTCGTAGGTGTAGTGGGAGTCGTTGGTGACCAGCGGCGGGATGTTCAGCTCCTTGCTGATCCTGGTCAGCCCGTCGCGGACGCGGCGCTCGATGTCGAGCCCGTGGTCCATGATCTCCAGGTAGAAGTTGTCCTTGCCGAAGATGTCCTGGAACTTCGCCGCGGCCTTGAGCGCCTCGTCGTACTGGTTGAGCCGCAGCCTCGTCTGCACCTCGCCCGACGGGCACCCGGTGGTCGCCATCAGGCCCTCGGAGTGCTCGGCGAGGATCTCGGCGTCCATCCGCGCCCACTTGCGCACGAACCCCTCGGTGTAGGCGCGCGAGGACAGGCGCATCAGGTTGTGCAGGCCCGTCTTGTTGCGCGCCCAGATCGTCATGTGGGTGTAGTAGCCACCCGCCGAGACGTCGTCCCGCTTCTGGTGCGGCTCGCCCCACAGCACCGGCTTCTTGTTGTGGCGCAGCTCCGGCGCGACGTAGGCCTCGATGCCGATGATCGGCTTGATCCCGGCGCCCGTCGCCTGCTTGTAGAAGTCGTACGCGCCGTGCATGTTGCCGTGGTCGGTGATCGCGATCGCCGGCATGCCCAGGTCGCCGACCTGTTTGAACATCTGCTTGAGCCGGGCGGCCCCGTCCAGCATCGAGTATTCGGTGTGTACGTGCAGATGGACGAACGAGTCGCTGGACGACATGGAGCGGCGCCTCCCGGTCTCGCTGGAGTGGTGCGCTCCGAACTCTAGTGGTCCGGACCGACATCCTCATGCCCGCGCCGCGCCCCTGCCCTGACCGGCGCGCCGGGAGCCCCGCGGCCATCAGCCCCGATATCGTCTTGTTCACTGTGAGTAGTTGAGGAGACACTCGGTGCGCACGCAGACGGACGAAGGATACCGGCACGCGCTCGGCAACCGCCAGGTCCAGATGATCGCGATCGGCGGGGCGATCGGGGTCGGCCTGTTCCTCGGTTCGGGCGGCCGGCTGGCCGCCGCGGGGCCCGCCCTGGTGCTCTCGTACGCCGCCGCCGGGGCGGCCGCCTTCTTCGTCATGCGGGCGCTCGGCGAGCTCGTGCTCTACCGCCCGGTGGCGGGGTCGTTCGTCGAGTACGCGGGCGAGTTCATCGGCCCGTGGGCGGCGTTCGCCAGCGGCTGGATGTACTGGATCAACTGGGCGTTCACCGGCATCGCCGAGCTGACGGCCATCGCCGCCTACATCCATTACTGGGCCCCGGCCTTCCCGCAGTGGCTGACGGCGCTCATCGCCCTGGGCTTCGTCCTGTCGGTCAACCTCGTGTCGGTCCGGCTGTTCGGCGAGCTGGAGTTCTGGTTCGCCATGCTGAAGGTGCTGGCGATCACGGTCTTCCTGGTGGTCGGCCTGGTCCTGGTGATCTTCACGATCGGCCAGGCGACGCCGCACAACCTCGTCTCCCACGGCGGCTTCTTCCCCAAGGGCTTCCCGCTGGTGCTGATGAGCCTGCAGTCGGTGGTGTTCGCGTACGCGTCGATCGAGCTGGTCGGCATCACGGCGGGCGAGACGGCCCGGCCGCACGAGGTCATGCCGAAGGCGATCAACGGCGTGGTGTGGCGCATCGCGATCTTCTACGTGGGCTCGGTGGCGCTGCTGGCGATGGTCCTGCCGTGGACCGCCTACCACGCGGGCATCTCGCCGTTCGTGACGGTCTTCTCGGGCCTCGGCGTCCCGTGGGCCGCCGACGCGATGAACCTCGTGGTGATCACCGCCGCGCTCTCGTCCTGCAACTCCGGCCTGTACGCCACGGGCCGCATCCTGCGCTCGATGGCCATGAAGCAGGAGGCGCCCGGGTTCACGGGCACGCTCAGCTCCAGGTTCGTCCCGATGGGCGGCATCCTGTTCACGGCGGTCATGTTCCTGGCCGGGGTGGCGCTGTTCTACTTCCTGCCCGAGCGCGCCTTCAACATCGCCACCGCCGTCGCCTCCCTCGGCGTGATCACGACCTGGAGCGTGCTGGTCTGGTGCCAGCTGCGGCTGCGCCGGTCGGGTCACCTGTCGGTGTTCCCGATGCCCGGCGCCCCGTACACGAACTGGTGCACGCTGGCGTTCCTGGTGCTCGTCGTCCTGCTGATGCCCTTCGCCGACCCCGACCAGCGGGTGGCGTTCTTCCTCATCCCGGCGCTGGCCGTGGCCATCGCCGTCGGCTGGCGGGTGGTCAGCCGCCGCCGGACCGTCAACGGCGGCCGCCCCTGACTGAGTACTCTCGATGTGCCGGCACAGAGCCGCCGCACGGGGGGAGGCCGCACTGGACGACGCGACACGACAGACGCCACCGCGGGCGCCGCAGCAGGCGCCACGACGGGCGCCGAGGTGGACGAGACGGTCGGTGATCCAGACCGTGGCGGCCGCCGCCGCCGGCGTCGCGCTCGCCCTGGCATGCGTGCCCCTGGGCGTCTTACCCAAGCTGGCCTGCGCCGTGCTGGGCGTGGGCTGCCCGGCCGGTCAGGAGCCGCACGGGAGGCTGCCGCAGGCCACCCGCCTGACACCCGTGCAGGTGGCGCAGGGCGGCATGTACGTGGCGCTCGGCGACTCCTACTCCTCCGGCGAGGGCGTCTGGGACCTGGACGAGAAACCGTTCAACGACGGCGCCGACCGCTGCCACCGGGCCTCGGGCTCGTACGTGCCGCTGGTGGCGCAGGCCTACCGCTTCGGGGGCGGCACCGCCTTCTACGCCTGCAGCGGCGCCACCACCACCCAGATCCTGTCGGGCCAGTACGGCCAGAAGCCGCAGATCACCCGGGTGGGCCCGAACGCCAGCCTGGTGACGCTGAGCATCGGCGGCAACGACGCCGGATTCACGAAGGTGCTCACGGGCTGCATCGTCAAGCTGCCGTGGTCGTCGGCGTGCGTGGAGCAGGACGCCGCCGTCGCCCGCCGCATCGACGAGCTGCGCCCCAGCCTGACCAAGGTGCTGCGCGAGCTGCGGACGCGGGCGCCGAACGCCCGCATCATCGTCCTCGGCTACCCCCGGCCCTTCCCCAAGGACCCCGTGGCGAGCGTCGACAACCTGAGCGCCGAGGACCAGGCCTGGCTGAACGGGATGACGCGCCGGCTCAACGACACGGTCGCCTCGGTGGTGTCCGACTTCGACCGGACGATCGCGGCGTTCGGCGTGCCGGGGAGCGTGGAGTACGTGGACGCCTACGAGGCGTTCACGGGGCACGAGGTGGGACAGCCGCAGCCGTACCTGAACGGCCTGGCCGTGAACATGGAGGAGCTCAAGGTCAACGCCCGCAGCTACCATCCGACGGGCGACGGCTACCGCCGCTTCGCCGAGCTCATCACCAAGCAGGTCGCCGCCGGGCCCGGCCGCCCCATGAACAACTTCCGCCTCGACGCCCCCTGAGGCCCGCTCACTCGGCCGAGCGCTCCTCGGCCAGGTGGAGGCCCGCCTCGATGACGGCGTTCATGATGGGCGCGAGCCGGGCCTCCCCCAGCGACGGCGCGCGCAGCGCCATCCGCGCCACGAGCGCGCGCTCGCGGGCCAGGTCGCGTCCCGCGAACCCGCCCACCGGCTTGATCCGCTGCACGATGCCCGCCAGCGCCGCCCGCCGTTCGAGCAGCGTGGCCAGGGCCGCGTCCACCCGGTCGATCGCCTCGCGGCACTCCGGCAGCGTGCCGGGCGCCTCGGGCCGCACCAGCGCGCCCACGACCGTCACGGCCTCCTCTGCCGCGCGCAAGGCCGTCGCCGGGGAGAGCTCCTGGCGCGCCTCGGCGAGGCTCCCCGGGCCCACGAACTCCAGCGCCCCGCTCCTGGAGGGCTCCGCCGTCCTCGCTCCGGCGTAGGTCCCGAGCCTGGCCGCCGGAGCACTCCGTTCGGCCGAGTCCACGACGAGCCCGTCGGCGCCCGCCGCCACGGCCGCCGCGGACAGCGCCGCGTCCCGCGAGACGTCGGCGAGCACCGGGCGCCCCGAGACCGCGCGGGCCGCCTGCATCAGCCCCAGGTCCAGCCGGCCGCCCTCGCACAGGAGCACCCGCCCGTCCCCCTCCCGCGCGCAGTAGTCGGCCAGCTCCAGCCACTCCTCCAGCGAGGCGGCGGGCCGCCGCTCCACGACCACCGGCAGCCCCAGCCCGGCCGCCGAGCGCACCAGCGGGATGTCGCGCGTCCACGACGAGCCCACCACGACCGCGTCCGCCCGCTCGGCGATGGCCGGCAGATCGGCGGCCGAGTACGGCTCGACCAGCGTGGCGTGCTCGCCCAGCACCTCGTACGCGTCGGCCTCCCCGCGGTGGGCCCGCAGGTCGACCCGGCCGCCGATCACCACGGCGGGCCCTTCGCCCACGAGCGTTCCGCCCACCGCCACGGCGCGCCGTTCCAAGGTCGATGACATCCTCGACTCCCCCAACTCGGGCCGGCCCCTGTGCAGCCGGCGGGAAAACCAAAAAGGCAGAGACGGGGTTGTCTCTGCCTCGTGCCGGCTCCAGGTGGTCGCTAGCTGACGACCGGCTCTCCCGGAGCCGGCTCGATAAACGCGTAGCGACAAGTCATGTCTGAAACACTACACCCATGGCCTCACCTGCCGGGCGGTGCCTCTCACATGACGGACTGTCCTTCAGGCGAGTCGCCGTTGATCCCTCGCTATGGGAGTATTTCTTGGCCTAGAGGAGGGTTTGAGGCCGTTGATGTCGGATCGCAAGCAGGAGGGACGCCGCATCGCCGGCCGCTACCAGCTGCAGGAACCCATCGGCAGGGGCGGGATGGGCGTCGTCTGGCGCGCCTACGACGAGCTCCTTGACCGCACGGTCGCGGTCAAGGAGGTCAGGTACGCCGCCGCCCTGGGCGAGGAAGTGCAGCTGCTGAACCGGCGCACAATGCGCGAGGCGAGGGCGGCGGCGAGGTTCGAGCATCCCAACGTGATCGTCGTGCACGACGTGATCGAGGAGGATGACCGGCCCTGGATCGTCATGCAGCTCGTCCAGTCGCGCTCGCTGGGCGCCGTGATCAAACAGGACGGGCCGCTGGCACCCAAGCGGGTGGCCGAGATCGGCCTGGCCGTGCTGGACGCGCTGCACCGCGCCCACGAGGCCGGCGTGCTGCATCGCGACGTCAAACCCGAGAACGTGCTGCTGGCCGACGACGGCCGGGTCGTGCTCACCGACTTCGGCATCGCCACGCTGGAGACCGAGACCCAGCTCACCGTGACCGGGCTGGCCGGGACGCCGGCGTTCATCGCGCCCGAGCGGCTCAAAGGGCTGCCCGCGCGGCGCGAGTCGGACCTGTGGTCGTTAGGGGCTACGCTGTACACGGCCGTGGAGGGCCGCTCCCCGCACGAGCGGGGGATGGCCCTGGCGACCATGCACGCCGTGCTGACCGACGAGCCCGACCCCGCTCCGCACGCCGGCCCGCTCACCGACGTGATCATGGGCCTGCTGAACAAGGAGCCGGTCCAGCGGCTCACGTACGAGGAAGCGCAGCGGATGCTGCGGCAGGTCATCGCCCAGGCCAGCCCGCCGCCGACCGCGCAGTTCCCCGCGTCCCAGACGGTCCGCGTGCCGCGGCCCACCACGCCGCCGCCGCCGCGCAAGGCCCCCGCCCCGGCCGAGCCGCCGTCGCAGAGCGAGGCCTCCGCGCAGGGCAAGGCAGCCGTCCAGAACAGGTTCCGCGCGCTGGGCAAGCTGCGCCAGGCGCCGCCCGTCGTCGACGACACCCCGACCGACCCGGACCTGGTCGCCACCCCGATCTCGACCCCGGCACCCGCCGTCCCCGAGACCGGGTCGCGGATCACGCCCGCGCCGACCGCGAACCCGGCCCCCGCGGCCGCCGAGTCCACGATGGACGCCACCAGGACGGACCAGCGCCGGGCCGGGCCGGTCATCGCCGCCGCGGTGGCCGTCGTTCTCGTGGCCGTGGTCGGCGGCTACCTCGGGCTGAGCTCGGCCCCCGACGAGCGCGACACGAAGAAGGGCGCGTCCCAGGCCACCGTCCCCACGGGGTCTCCCTCGCACGCATCGGCGAGCACCTCCCCGTCGAGCTCCGCCGAGCCGAGCGCCTCCCAGCCACCGTCGCCGACGGCCACTCCGACCCCCGAGAAGGAGAAGGAGAAGGAGGACAACCCGCTGCCGGCCGGCTGGAAGATGTACAAGGACAAGAAGCTCGGCTTCTCCATCGGCCTGCCCAAGGGGTGGGACGTGCTGACCCGCGACGGTCCGCGAGTCAGGTTCCGGGGCCCCGGCGCGGCCTCCAACGCGTACCTCATGATCGAGGACGGCGGGAAGTCCAGCAAGGACCCGTACAAGGACTGGAAGAAGCAGGAGCCGAGTCTCAAGAACAACTTCGGCGGCTACAAGAAGCTCGACATCAAGCGGGTCGACTACCAGAAGGCCGCCGCGGACTGGGACTTCACCTGGAACACCAACACCGGCAAGACGCGCGTGCGCAACCGGGGCTTCATCACCGACAACGGGCGGGCGTACGCGATCTACTGGCACACGCTGAAGAGCCACTGGAAGGACGACTACAGCTTCTTCGAAGGGTTCTGCGCGACGTTCAAACCGGCCAAGTAGGCTTCGCTGCGTGGAAAGGCGGGTCAGCAACCGATATCGCCTCGTCGAGCCGCTCGGCGAGGGCGGCATGGGCGTGGTCTGGCGTGCCTACGACGAGCTGCTCGACCGTACGGTGGCGATCAAGGAGGTCCGCTACACGGGTGTCGGCGACGCCAAGCGGGCCGAGCTCAACGGCAGGACCATCAGGGAGGCCAGGGCGGCCGGCCGCCTCGACCACCCGTCGGTGATCGTCATCCACGACGTCGTCGAGGAGGACGGCCGCCCGTGGATCGTGATGCAGCTCGTACGCTCGCGGTCGCTGGCCGAGGTGGTGCGCGAGCGCGGGCCCCTCACCGTGGGGCAGGTCGCGGTGATCGGCGGTCGGGTGCTCGACGCGCTGCGCGCCGCGCACGCCACCGGAGTGCTCCACCGTGACGTGAAGCCCGAGAACGTGCTGCTGGCCGACGACGGCAGGGTGGTGCTGACCGACTTCGGCATCGCCTCTCTGGAGGCCGAGGCGGGGCTGACGGCGACCGGCGGGCTGGTGGGCACGCCCGCGTACATGCCTCCCGAGCGCCTCAACGGCGAGCCCGCGCGTCCCGAGTCGGACCTGTGGTCGCTGGGGGCGACGCTGTACGCGGCCGTCGAGGGCCGGCCGCCGTTCAAGCGCGACTCGTGGGCCGCGACGGTCGCGGCGGTGCTGCGCGACGAGCCCGAGCCGCCGGCGCGGGCCGGCGCGCTGCAGCCGGTCATCATGGGGCTGCTGCGCAGGAGCCCGGCCGAGCGCCTGCCCGCCGCGGAGGCCGCCAGGCTGCTGTACGAGGCCGCCACGAGCCCCTCCCCGCACCCGACGCCCCCGGGGGGCTGGCAGCCGGCGTCCGGCGCCGCGAACACGGCCGAGGGGTCGCCTCCCACGCTCTCGACGCGACCCAGGCGCGGCAAGGCGCTGTGGATCGGCCTGCCCGCCGCCGTGGCGGTGCTGGGCGCGGGCGGCTTCCTGGTCTCCAACTACTGGACGAGCACCGCCGCGATCACGAGCCCCACGCCCACGGGCCCCGTCCCCACCCCCACCCCCACCGCGGAGCCGACCACGTCGGGCATGCCCACGCCTGAACCCACGCCTGAGCCCACGCGGGCGCCCACCACGACGGCGCAGCCGGTGCCCGCGGGATGGCGGGCGTTCAGGAGCACGCAGGGCCGCTTCGGGATCGCCGTGCCCGAGGGGTGGCGGGCCGTGAAGAACGCCACCAGGGACCGCATCACCTTCAGCGGCCCCGACACCCCCGGGGCGATGATCGTGGAGTGGACCGTGCCCGAGTTCGCCTGGACGGACCCGGCGAAGCAGTGGGCGAGCCTGGAGAAGGAGATCCAGGCGAAGGGCGAGTTCGAGGGCTACAGCCGGATCGGCATCGTCTCCACCACCTACCTCGGCCGCAAGGCCGCCGACTGGGAGTTCACCAGGATCCGCAACGGGCAGCGGATCCACGTGATCAACCGCGGCTTCCGCACCGCCGACGGCCGCCCGTTCGCCCTCTACTGGGAGACCACCGACGCCCGCTGGGCCGCGGACAGGCGCTACTTCGACACGTTCGCGAAGACCTTCAGACCTCGATGAAAGAGCAGGCGCACTTCTGGCGGCACCCGGCGGTGCCGGGCACCGACCTGCTGAAGGCCCGCTACGTCACCCACCGCTTCACCCGGCACGTGCACGACGGCTACGCCATCGGCGTGATCGTCAGGGGCGTGGAGGAGTTCGACTACCGCGGCACCCTGCACCGGGCGGGCGCGGGCGAGGTGGTGCTGGTCAACCCCGAGGCGGTGCACACCGGCCAGGCGGGCACGCCGGACGGCTGGGCGTACCGCATGCTCTACCCGTCGATCGACACGCTGGCGGGGATCGCCGCCGAGCTGGGCGTGCCGTACGCGACGCCGCACTTCCCCAGGCAGGTGGTGCGCGATGACGAGGTGGCGCTGCTGCTCGGCAGGGCGCACCAGGCGGCCGAGCGCGGCGACGCGCTGGCGGCCTCCACGCTGAGCCGCACGCTGTTCGCGCGGCTGGTGACCCGCCACGCCACGCCCAGGCCGGCGGCGGTCCTGCCCGCCGAGGGCCGGCGGGCCGTGCGGGAGGCGCTCGACCTGCTGCACGACAGCCTCGTCGACCCGCCGACGCTGGACGACCTGGCCGACGCGGTGGGCGCGCGGCCGTTCGCGCTGCTGCGGGCGTTCAAGGCCGAGACGGGCCTGCCGCCGCACGCGTACCTCACCTCGCTGCGGGTACGCCAGGCGCGCCGGCTCCTGCAGTCCGGGGTACGCCCGGCGCAGGTGGCCGCCGAGGTGGGCTTCACCGACCAGGCTCACCTCAACCGGCATTTCAAGCGCATCGTGGGCGTGCCGCCCGCGGCGTACCAGCGTGCTGCAGGAACGTACAAGACCGGCGGTTCCCCCACCTCCTAGCCTCTTACAGCATGGAACAGACAACTCACCGTTCCGCCGCCGTGCGGGACGGCCTCGGCGTGGGCGTGGCCGTGGGGCTGTCGGGGATCGCCTTCGGCGCCGCCGCGATCACCGCGGGCCTGAGCGTGCCGCAGGCGTGCGTGCTCAGCCTGCTGGCGTTCACCGGCGCCTCGCAGTTCGCGCTGACCGGCGCGGTGGGCGCGGGCGGCGACCTGGTGACCGCCACCCTCGGCGCGCTGCTGCTGGGCGGCCGCAACACGCTCTACGGCCTGCGCCTGGCCGACCTGCTGCGGGTACGCGGGCAGCGTGGACCACTGGGGGGACCACTGGGCCGACGACTGGGCCGGCTGCTGACCGCGCAGGGCGTCATCGACGAGACGACGGCCGTCACGCTGGCCCAGCCGACCCCGGAGGCGGCCCGCACGGGCTTCGTGACCACGTTCGCCAGCCTCTACCTCACCTGGAACCTGACCACGCTGGCGGGCGCCTACGGCGCATCGTTCCTGGGCGACCCGGGCGTGCTGGGGCTGGACGTGGTGGGCCCGGCCGCCTTCCTGGCCATTCTGTGGCCCCGGCTGACGGCCAGCGCCGAGCTGCGCCGGCTGGCCGTCGCCGCGGTGGCCATCGCCCTGTGCGCCACCCCGTTCCTGCCGCCCGGCGTGCCCGTGCTGCTGTCGGCGGCCGCGGTGCTGGTGGTGATGGCGCGATGACGCTGTGGTGGGCCATCGCCGCGGTCTGCGCGGGCTGCTACGTGCTCAAGCTGGCCGGGCTGGCGGCGCCGCGCCGGGTGCTGGAGCATCCGGCGATCCGCAGGTTCGCCGAACTGGTGCCGGTGGCGCTGCTGGCGGCCCTGATCGCGGTGCAGGTGTTCACGGAGGAGGGCGGGCTGCGCTTCGACCCCGCGCGCACGGCCGGGCTGGGCGCCGCGGTCGTCGCGCTGCTGTTGCGGGCGCCGTTCCTGGTCATCCTGGCCGCGGCGGCCCTCGTCACCGCGCTTGTCCGGTTCTTTCTGGGGTAGTCGCCGATGCATGTCCGATTCAACAGAGATGGTCGGTGGGCGTTACCGGCTGCTCAGGACGATCGGCCGGGGCGGGATGGGCACGGTGTGGCAGGCTCATGACGAGGTGCTGGGCCGGGACGTGGCGGTCAAGGAGGTCCTGCCGCCACCCGACCTGACGGATCCCGAGCGCGAGGTGTTCGCCGTACGCACGTTCAGGGAGGCCAGGGCGGCCGGCCGGGTGGCGCATCCGGGCGTGGCCACCGTGTACGACGTCCTGGAGGAGCGCGGTCACCCGTGGATCGTCATGCAGCTCGTCCGCTCCCGCACCTTGGGGGAGCTCGTCCGCGAGGACGGCCCCATGTCCCCGATGGAAGCCGCGGACATCGGGCTGCAGCTCCTGGAGGCGCTGCGGGCGGCGCACGCGGCGGGCGTGCTGCACCGGGACGTCAAACCGGACAACGTGCTGCTGGCCGAGGACGGCCGGGCGGTGCTCACCGACTTCGGCATCGCCACGACCGAGGACGAGGCGCCCGTGACGAGCACGGGCGTCCTGATCGGCACCCCCGCGTTCATGGCGCCGGAACGCGCGGCGGGCGGCCAGGCCAGGCCCTCCTCCGACCTGTGGTCGCTGGGCGTGACGCTCTACATGGCCGTCGAGGGGCGCTCGCCCTTCCAGCGGGACAACCCCCTGGCCACGCTCGGCGCGGTCCTGCACGCCGAGCCGGAGCCGCTGGCCCGCGCGGGCGTGCTCGGCCCCGTACTGCTCGGTCTGCTGCGCAAGAACCCGGCCGAGCGCATGTCGATGGAGGAGGCCGAGCAGCGGCTGGCCGCGATCCTGACCGGCAGCGCCCCCGAGCGGACGGGCCCCGTCACCGAGCCGGGTGCGGCTCCCCCGCGGCGGCGGCGTTCGCTGCCGCTGGCCCTGATCGCGAGCGGCGCCCTGGTCGTCGCGGCGGTCACGGGCGGCGCGGCCTGGTGGTCCGGCCAGCCGCGGAACCTGACCCGCAGCCCGGGCCCCGCCCCGGCCGTCGTGACCGCCGGACCCTCCACCGGGGATCCCGCCACCGGAACCCCCTCTTCCACCGGCCCCCGGCTCGCTCCGGCGCCCTCCACTCCGGAGAGCTCCCCGCCGGCCGTCGAGGGCGGGCACAGGACGCCGGCCGGCGAGCGGAAGGACCCCACCCGGGAGCCCACGCCGACCGGTGAGCGCAAGAACCCCTCCCGGACGCCGACGCCCAGCGCGAGCGGCAAGAAGGATCGGGACAACACCACGCCTGCCCGGAGCCCGGACTCGGTCGAGCCGTCGGAGCCGGCCGGCGAGGACGCCGAGTAGCCCCCGGGGCGGTCAGGACTCGGCGCGGACGATGTCCAGCGCCTTCTGCAGGTCCTGCGGATAGTCCGTGCTGAACGACATCCAGTCGCCCGTGGTGGGGTGCTCGAACCCGAGCGCCACCGCGTGCAGCCACTGCCGCGTGACGCCCAGCCGGGCCGCCAGCGTCGGGTCCGCCCCGTAGAGCAGGTCGCCGACGCAGGGGTGCCGCAGGGCCGCCATGTGCACCCTGATCTGGTGCGTGCGCCCGGTCTCCAGCTTGATGTCCAGCAGCGAGGCCGCGCGGAACGCCTCGACGGTGTCGTAGTGGGTGATCGACGGCTTGCCGCCGGCCACCACCGCGAAGCGCCCGTCGCCGGACGGGTGGCGGTCGATGGGCGCGTCCACCGTGCCCCTGAACGGGTCGGGATGCCCCTGCACCAGCGCGTGGTAGCGCTTGTCGACCGTGCGCTCCTTGAAGGCCCGCTTGAGCCGTGAGTACGCGACCTCGCTCTTGGCCACCACCATCGTCCCCGTGGTGTTGGCGTCGAGCCGGTGCACGATGCCCTGGCGCTCGGCGGCCCCGCTGGTGGCGATCGTGTGACCGGCCCCGAGCAGCCCGCCGATCACGGTCGGCCCGGTCCAGCCGACGGTCGGGTGGGCGGCCACGCCGATCGGCTTGTTGATCACGATGACGTCGTCGTCCTCGTACACGACCGTCATGCCCGGCACCGGCTCGGCGACCGGCATCGGCGTGGTGACCGGCGGCGGCATCGTCACGTCCAGCCACGCGCCCGCGTGCACCCGGTCGGACTTGGCCGGCTGCCGGCCGTCCACCAGGACCTCGCCCGCGCCGATCAGCTCGGCCGCGCGGGTGCGGGAGAAGCCGAACAGCCGCGAGAGCGCGGCGTCGAGCCGCTCGCCCTCAAGCCCGTCGGGGACGGGCAGGCTCCGCTGCTCACTCACCCTTCTCGGCCCCCTTGGTCTCCGGGGTCTCTTTGGACCCGTCGATCTGCACGTTGCGCCAGGCCAGCAGGACCGCCAGGATGCCGCCGCAGACGATGGCCGAGTCGGCGATGTTGAACACGGGGAAGTAGTCGATGACCGGGAAATGCCCGGGAAGCACCTCGATGAAGTCGACGACGTGCCCCTGGAGCTGCGTGGAGCGCCCGATCCCCGAGGGATAGCGCAGCAGCCGGTCGGTGAGGTTGCCGAGCGCGCCGCCGAGCAGCAGCCCCAGCGTGACCGCCCAGGCCCGGCTGCCGAGCTTGCGGGCGGTGCGCACGATGGCGACGACCACGCCCGCGGCGATGAAGGTGAAGACGAAGGTCATTCCGGTGCCGATGCTGAACGCGGCACCGGAATTGAAGATCACCCGGAACTGCAGCACGTCCTGGATGACGACGAGCGGCGCCTGGCCCTCGAGTGTGCGCAGCACCACCGTCTTGGTGATGAGGTCGGCCGTGTAGATCACGGCCGCCAGCACGACGAGGACGGCGAACAGGCGCCCGCGGGGGCGGGCTACCGGCGCTCCTCCTTCTGCTTGCAGGCCACGCACAGCGTCGCCCTCGGGAACGCCTGAAGGCGTTCCTTGCCGATCGGCTTGTGGCACGATTCGCACACTCCATAGGTCCCTGCGTCGATCCTGGCGATCGCACGTTCGTTCTGCGCGACCAGATCGCGCGCATTCAGGGTAAGGGCGATCTCGCGTTCGCGCTCGTACGTCTTCGCGCCGGCGTCCGCCTGGTCGTCGCCCGCCCCCTGGGTGACGTCTCCAGAGGCTATCTCCGTCTCGTGGCGGTGGATGTCCGCGTTGAGCTGGTCGATCTCGCTCTGGAGCCTGCCGCGTACCTCGGCCAGCTCTTCTTCCGACCACATCGAAGGTGTAGCGGTCTGCGTGGGTGCCGCCATGGCTGCCTCCATTGCTGATCAAGGCCGTAAATGGTGCGGGCAGCTTAGGATCCACATAACGGAACGGCAAACGACCCGCCGGACGGTTTACCTCCCCCGTACTATCCCGCCTCGCGCATTAAACTCCTCCACAGGGGCGTCCATTCCCGCAACTTTGTCGGTTGCGTACCGACGGCACCGCAGGCGGCTCGCCCTGGAAACCAGGAAGCCTTCGGCTCCACTCTGCGTTATGGTTTGAGACTGCAAGGCGTTGATGGGGCCCGACTGTGAGGGATATCACCCCGGAGCCGCCGGAAGAACGGCTCGCCAGAGCTCATTAGACCCGGCCGCAGATCAAACGAAGAGGGCCTCGCCCGCGTGGCGGGGTCAAGAAGGGTGGTACCGCGGAGCCGCGTGGCTTCGTCCCTTCACGCTCGCCCTACCGGCCGACGAAGCGTGGAGGTCACGCCCGAAATGTCTTCCCCATCTTTCCGCTCTCTTCCCGCGCAGGTCGACCTGCCCGCGCTCGAGCGCGAGGTCCTCGACCGCTGGCGGGACGGGAAGATCTTCGAGCGCTCCGTGGAGCAGAACTCCGGAAACCCGTCCTGGGTCTTCTACGAGGGCCCGCCCACCGCGAACGGCCTGCCCGGCGTGCACCACGTCGAGGCGCGGGTGTTCAAGGACCTGTTCCCGCGCTACAAGTCCATGCGCGGATTCAGCGTCCCGCGCAAGGCCGGCTGGGACTGCCACGGCCTGCCCGTCGAGGTCGGCGTGGAGCGCGAGCTGGGCCTGACCGGCAAGAAGGACATCGAGGAATACGGCATCGCCGAGTTCAACGCCAAGTGCCGCGAGTCGGTGCTGCGCCACGTCGACGCCTTCGAGCAGCTGACCGAGCGCATGGGCTACTGGATCGACCTGTCCCAGGCGTACCGGACCATGGACCCGTCCTACATCGAGTCGGTCTGGTGGTCGCTGAAGGTCATCTGGGACAAGGGGCTGCTGTTCCGCGACTTCCGGATCACGCCGTACTGCCCGCGCTGCGGCACGGGCCTGTCCGACCACGAGCTGGGCCAGCCCGGCGGCTACGAGACCGTCTCCAGCCCGTCGGTCTACGTCCGCATGCCGGTGACCTCCGGGCCGCTGGCCGAGCTGGGCGCCTCGCTGCTGGTGTGGACGACCACGCCGTGGACCCTCGTGTCCAACACGGCCGTCGCCGTGCACCCCGACGTGACGTACGTCGCGGCCCGCACCGCCGACGGCGAGGTCCTGGTGGTCGCCGAGCCGCTGCTGTCGGTCCTCGGCGAGGGCGCGACCGAGGTGGCCCGCCACACCGGGCGCGAGCTGGAGCACACCGCCTACTCCCGCCCGTTCGAGCTGGTCGACATCCCCGGCGCCCACTACGTCGTGCTCGGCGAGTACGTCACGGTCGAGGACGGCACCGGCCTGGTCCACCAGGCCCCCGCCTTCGGCGCCGACGACATGGCCGTGATCAGGCAGTACGACATGCCCGTCGTCAACCCGATCGGCCCCGACGGCCGCTTCCTCGACGACGTGCCCATGGTCGGCGGCCGCTTCTTCAAGGACGCCGACGAGGAGCTGACCGAGGACCTGCGCGCCCGCGGGCTGCTCTACCGCGGCGGCCACTTCGAGCACAGCTACCCGCACTGCTGGCGCTGCCACACCCCGCTGCTCTACTACGCGCTCCCGTCCTGGTACATCCGCACCACCGCGGTCAAGGACAAGATGCTGGCGGAGAACGCCGGCACCAACTGGTTCCCCGAGACGATCAAGTGGGGCCGGTTCGGCGAGTGGCTGCGCAACAACGTCGACTGGTCGCTGTCGCGCTCGCGCTACTGGGGCACGCCGCTGCCGCTGTGGGTGTGCTCGGCGGACGAGTCCCACGTGACGTGCGTCGGCTCGCTGGAGGAGCTGAGCGTCCTGGCCGGCCAGGACGTCTCGGCGCTCGACCCGCACCGCCCGTACGTGGACGACGTGAGCTTCGACTGCCCGTCGTGCGGCGCTCTCGCGCGCCGCGTGCCGGACGTCATCGACGCCTGGTACGACTCCGGCTCCATGCCGTTCGCCCAGTGGGGCGAGCGGGGCAAGCCGGAGGGCGTCTACCCGGCGCAGTTCATCTGCGAGGCCACCGACCAGACGCGCGGCTGGTTCTACTCGCTGATGGCCGTCGGCACGCTGGTCTTCGGCCAGTCCTCCTACGAGAACGTGCTCTGTCTCGGGCTCATCCTGGCCGAGGACGGCCGCAAGATGAGCAAGCACCTGGGCAACATCCTCGAGCCGATCCCGCTGATGGACCAGCACGGAGCCGACGCGCTGCGGTGGTTCATGGCCTGCTCGGGCTCGCCCTGGGCGTCGCGCCGGGTGGGGCACAACACGCTCGAGGAGATCGTCCGCAAGGTCCTGCTGACGCTCTGGAACACCTCATCGTTCTTCACCCTCTACGCCAACGCCGAGTCCTGGTCGCCGGCCATGCTCGCGCAGGCCACGCCCGCGGCCGAGCGCCCGCTGCTCGACCGCTGGGTGCTGGCCGAGCTGCACAGGACGGTGGCCGAGGTCACGGCGTCGCTGGACGAGTACGACACCCAGCGCGCCGGGCGCCGCCTGGCGGACTTCCTCGACGACCTGTCCAACTGGTACGTGCGCCGCTCGCGCCGCCGGTTCTGGCAGGGATCGCCGGAGGCGTTCGCGACGCTCTACGAGTGCCTGGAGACGGTGACGCGGCTGATGGCCCCCGTCACGCCGTTCGTCACCGACTACCTCTGGGACGTCCTGCGCTCCCCCGAGGCGCCCTCCTCGGTGCACCTGGCCACCTGGCCGGAGGTGCGCGAGGACCTGCTGGACCCGGCGCTGTCCGACCAGATGGCCCTCGTGCGCCGCCTGGTGGAGCTGGGCCGCTCGGCCCGCGCCTCGTCGGGCGTCAAGACCCGCCAGCCGCTGCGCCGTGCTCTGGTGGGAGCGCACGGCTGGCCGTCGCTGCCCGAGGAGCTCCGGGGCCTGGTGGCGGACGAGCTGAACGTCCACACCCTCGAAGACATGTCCGGATTTAGCGCCGATCTCGTGACTTACTCGGTCAAGCCCAACTTCCGGGCCCTGGGCAAGCGCTTCGGCTCCCAGACCAAGCTCGTGGCGGCCGCGGTGGCCGCCGCAGACGCCACCCGCGTGGCCCGGGCCCTCCGCTCGGGCTCCACGGTCATGGTGGAGGCGGACGAGCTGGGCGAGATCATGCTCGGCCCGGACGACGTGATCGTCAACGAGCAGCCCCGCTCGGGCTGGGCGGTGGAGACGGGCGCCATCGGCACCGGCACGGGCGAGACGGTGGCCCTGGACCTGGAGCTCACCGACGAGCTGCGCCGCGCCGGCCTCCTGCGCGAGGTCATCCGCCTGGTCCAGGACGCCCGCAAGTCGACCGGCCTGTCGATCACGGACCGCATCGACCTGTGGTGGTCCACGTCCTCCCCCGAGCTCGCCACGGCCCTGCGCACCGAGGGGCACGTGGTGGCGGAGGAGGTCCTGGCGACGACGGTCACGGAGGGCCCGGCACCGGACCTCCCGTCCCACACGGACGAGGACCTGTCCCTGACCTTCCACCTCCGCCGCGCCTGACCCGGGTGATGGGGTGGGGCCCGCCCCACCGCATCACCACAGCGACCCGGCACCCGCACCCCGCACCACTGACCACGGATCCCACCGCCGGGGGTCCTGTCTCGCTGACCACGGATTTCACCGGCCGGGGGCCGTCCCGACGCGCCCCACCGGCCACCAATCCTCACCCCAAGGCCGCCCCGACGCGCCCCACTGGCCACCGACCCCAGCGTCCCGAGGCCGCCCCGACGCATCCCATGGGCCACCGATCCCACCGCCCGGGGACTGTCCCGATGCATCCCACCGGCCACCGATCTCACCGCCCCGAGGTCGTCCCGATGCGCACCGCCCCACCGGTGCCCGGCAGACCCGGCCCTGGGTCACATCACCTCGCCGGCGCCTGTCAGCGGCTCGGGTCCGGACCGGCTGACGGAGCGCGCCGCCGAGGGACGGAGACGCTCCGGCGCCTCCTTACGTGACCGGCTCGATGGAGACCGCCGTTGCCCGGTGGCCACGTCGCGAGCCCCGACCATACGGCCAGGGGTCGCCCGGCAGGCCGGCTCACGGACAACCGCGGCGGACGCTCGCGGTGGCCGCTCAGCTCACCGTCTCGCGGTCGTGCTGGCACACCGAGCAGCTCGTCAGCCCGGCCGCCTCAGCCTCGGCGAGCGTCATCGTCTCCACGCCCGACTCCCCCGCGCCCCTGATCAACGGGCAGGCGGTGCTGTGGTAGCGGCGGGTGCCGATGATGACCTTCACCGTGGCAGAACCCTCGCCCTTACCTCCTGCGCCACCACCCGAGGAGCCGGTGGGCTTGTCGCCGGCCTTGGCCGAGCCGGAAGACTCAGGCTTGGCCGGGGCTCCAGGCTTGGGCGCCGAGCCGCTCCCCTCGCCCCTGGACGCCGCGCCCGCGTCTCCCTTGGGAGCATCGGGCTTGGTGGAAGTGGCGTCGCCCTTGGAGCCCGCGCCCGAGGACCCGGGCGTCGAACCCGTCGCCGTGCCGGATGTGCCGGACTGCGCCCCTGAGGCTGCAGGCCCGCCGGTGCCGGAGGTCCCGGGCTTCGGGCCCGCGCCGCCGGGCGCTCCCGGCTTGGCCGGGCCACTCGCCGCAGAGGGCCGCTCAGAGGCCGACGTGCGGTCGGAGGCCGACGTGCAGTCCGAAGCAGACGTGCGGTCCGAAGCAGACGGGCGATCGGAGGCCGACGGGCGGTCAGAAGTGGGCGGGCGGTCGGGAGTGGACTTTCCGGTCGTCGAAGGCTTGGCGGCCGGGCCCGTGCCGGAAGGGCGGCCGGCGCTCGTGCCGGGGCCGGGGGGCAGCGGGCCCTTGGGCTTGGCTTCCGACTCGGCGGAGGACGCGGGCCGCTCCGGCACCGTCGCGCTCTCCCCCGCCGTGGCAGGCGTCTTGGCGGCCCCGGAAGGGCGCTGTGACGGCCCGGAAGCCCCACCCGAGGGTCCTGGGCGAGCGGGCGTCCCAGAGGAGGACACACGCGGCTGCGGCGCCGTGGCGGGACCCGAGGAGTCGTCGTCGGTCACGCCCGAGGACGGCCCACCGGCGGGCTGTCCCGGCCGGGCACCGGTCGATCCCGGCTTCGCGCCCGACGACGGGCCACCGGGCTGCCCCGGCTTCGACGACGGGCCGCTGCCGGTCTGCCCCGGCTTGCCGCCAGGCCCGGCGGGCTTGGCGCCGGACTGCTCAGGCGTGCCACCCGGCTGGCCGGGCTTGGTGCCGGACTGCCGGGGTGTGCCGCCAGGCCCGGCGGGCTTGGCGCCGGACTGCTCAGGCGTGCCACTGGGCCGGCCTGGCTTGGCGCCAGGCTGCTCCGGCGAGCCGGTGCGCTGCGAAGGCTTGGCCGTGGGCGCTCCGGCCTTGCCCGGGGCTCCCGTGGCGGGACCTTCCGGGGAGGCGGAGGGCGAGCCGGGCCTGCGCGCGGAGGGCGACGGCCGGAAATATGAGGTCTCCGCGTCCGCCTGATCCTCATCCGGTTCGGCGGAGGAGGCGGAGGAGGAGGAGGGGCGGCCGAACCACGCGGTGGCGCCTTCCTCGCGGGAGGCGGGCTCCGGGTCGGGAGTGGAAGCCTTCGCGGCAGGCTTCGGCGGGGCGACCGGCGGACGTACGTCGCGGGTCTCCGCGGAGTCTTCCGCCCGGCTCGCCGCCGTGACGGCGGCGCCGGGGGGGACGACGGGCTCGGGGTCGGCGGCAGGCGGCAGCTGCCGTCCGCCGAGCGCGGCGTCAGGCAGGCACGTCGTGCAGGGCGTGAAGCCCTCCTCGCGTGCCTCTTCGTACGTGAGCTCCTCGCTGTCCCGGCCGCTCAGCTGCCGGCAGCCGGACACGTGGTAGCGCTTGCGTCCGGGGATCACCAACACGATCGCATCCGGCGAGATGCCGCTCGCCGCGGGGCGGCGGGGTGCGGCGGCGGGAACGGTCGCCGTCCGCTGCGGCGCCTGCGGATGCGGATGGGGTCGCGGTGGGGGCTGGTGACCCATGGGGCCGGTCTGGTTGTACGGCGAGCCTGGGCCCGGCGGCATGAGCCCTTTCGGTGGGGTGGCCGGCGCAGCGGCCTGCCCACCACCGGGAAAAAGCTCGTTTCGCCGCAGGAACGCCCCGATCACGAGGAACAGCGCGGACAGCACGCTGACCACGATGGACCACATGATCAGGAACGGCTTAGCCAGTACGAAGCCCGCGATCAGCAACACGACCGCCGCGAGCACCAAACCAGCACTGATAAGGATCACAGGGGGCTCTTTCGAGTGACAGGTCCTAGTGACCCGCTACTTTACCGGCGGTCGTTGTGAGGACCGTCACCGCCGGGGAAGGCACCCTGCGGGGCCTCGCCGCCGAACGGGCTGGGACCACCGGGAAGAGGCGGCTGGCCCTGCGACACGGCGTGCGACATGGCGGGCGCCTGACCCGTCGGACCACCGGACATCACCGGGAACCCACCGCTGCCCTCGGCGGAGACGTTGAGCTCGGCGAGCTGGTTTTCCAGGTAGAGCTTGAGCCTGCTGCGGTATTCGCGCTCGAAGCTGCGCAGCTCCTCGACCTTGCGCTCGAGCTCGTCGCGGGTCTGCACCAGCGAGCCCATCGCCTGGCGGTGGCGCTCCTGCGCGTCGCGCTCGAGCGTCTCGGCGCGGGCGCGGGCGTCGCCGATGACCTGCTCGGCCTGGCGGCGCGCCTTGGTGAGGATCTCGTCGGCCTCGCGGCGGGCGCGGGTGACCGTCTCGTCCGCCTCCCGGCGGGCGTCGGAGATCGCCTGGTCGGCGGTCTGCTGGGCGAGGGCGAGCACGCGGGCCGCGGTGTCCATGTTGTCCTCGGCGGGAGGCATGTTCATGGCGACGGGGACCGGCTGCTGCACGGGCGGCGGCTCGGGGGCGCGCATGGGCTCCGGCTGGGGCGGCGGAGCCATCATCTCGGGCTTGGGCTGCTCCTGGACCGGGGCGGAGGCCATGGGCATGTTCATGCCGCCAGGCACCTTCCCCCGCAGGCACTCGGCCAGCTTGGCGCGGAGCTCTTCGTTCTCTTGGATCAGACGGTCGAGCTCAGCCTCCACCTCGTCGAGGAAGGCGTCGACCTCTTCCTCGTCGTAGCCCGGCCGCAGCCGGGTGGTACTGAACTGCTTGTTCCGCACATCAGCGGGCGTCAGCGGCATTTTTTGGTCTCCTTGGCGCGCTTTGGAGTCTGTCCGGAGGGACGGTAACCCGAATCACTTCAGCGCGGACACGAGTTGGATCACGACCTGCGCCACACTGCCCCCGTCATCGAAGCAGCCCCGCGAGCTGGATCAGCAGCAGGACGGCGATGAACAGGACAGTGAAGCTTAGGTCAAAGGCCACCGTACCCAACCGGAGCGGGGGAATGAAACGGCGGAGGAACTTGAGAGGTGGGTCAGTTGCGGTGTAAGTGGCCTCGGCCAGCACCAGGACGATGCCGGACGGGCGCCACTGACGAGCGAAAGCCTGGACCGTCTCGAAGATCATTCTGCCGATGAGCAGCACCAGATAGAGAGACAGGACTACGACCAAGATCTGACTGACGATCCCCACGGCCTGGCCGCGCCTCCACTTCTGATGCGCCCTCCCGGTCTCGGCGAGACCCGGATGGGTGCGATAGACATACAGAGACTCTAACTCTGGTTGAAGAACCCGCGTTCCGCGATTCGGGCCTTGTCCTCGGCGGTCACCTCGACATTGGCAGGGGACAACAGGAACACCTTGTTGGTAACACGTTCAATGCTGCCATGTAGGCCAAAGACCAGACCTGCCGCGAAATCGACAAGACGCTTGGCGTCGCTGTCAACCATCTCCGTCAGATTCATGATGACCGGGGTGCCGTCTCGGAAGTGCTCTCCGATGGTACGCGCCTCGTTGTACGTCCGGGGGTGGAGCGTCGTGATGCGGGCCAGATCGGTCGTGCGGCGCTCCAGGATCGTCGTGGCGGGCCTGGGCGCGGGCACCCCTGCCTCGGGCTCGTCGTCGCGGTCCTGGACCGCCACGGGCCGCTCGTCGCCGGTCCGCTGCACCTCGTCCTCGTAGGCGTAGTCGTCCGGGTAGGTTTCGTACCTCTCGTAGCGGTCGTCCTCCACGAGACCGAGGTAGACCGCCATCTTGCGCATCGCGCCGGCCATCGCTACGTCGTCCTCCTGCTCACGGTCGCACTCGCTCGAGCCCGTCGCCGGATCCCGAGGCGGTAGCCGTACCCCCTTGGAGCTCACCGCTGATCGACCTCTACTTGGTCATGGGCCTGAAGACCCACTTGAGGGGACATTACCTGACGAAGGGCTTGCGACGACCGAGCAACGCCGTACCGACCCGCACGTGTGTCGCGCCGTACGCGATGGCTTCGGTGAGGTCCTCGCTCATACCGGCTGAAATCATCGTGGCCCGCGGGTGCTGCTCCTCCAGGCGCGTGGCCACGTCGCGCAACCTGGCGAACGCCTTGGCGGGCTCCTCCCCCAGCGGCGCCACGGCCATGACGCCGCCCAGCCACAGACCCTCGGCCAGCGCCACCTCGTCGGCCAGCTCCAGCACGTCCGCGGCGCGGGCGCCGCCTCTGTCGGGGTCGTCGTCGAGCGCGACCTGGATGAGGCAGCCGACCCTGCGGCCCTGGCGCACGGCCTCCTTGCTGATCGCCTCCACCAGCCGCAGCCGGTCGACGGAGTGGATCACGTCGGCGTACGCGACGACGGAACGGACCTTGTTCGTCTGGAGCTGGCCGACGAAATGCCAGGTCAGCGGCAGGTCGGCAAGCTCTTGCGCCTTGGGCGCGGCCTCCTGGTCCCGGTTTTCGCCGACGTCGCGCACGCCCAGCTCGGCGAGGATCCGCACGTCCTCGGCCGGGCGGGTCTTGGTGACGGCGATCAGCGTGACCTCGCCGCGGTCGCGCCCCACCGCGCGACAGGCCGCCGCGATGCGCGTGTCGACCTCGGCGAGCCCGGCCGCGATCTCGTCCCTTCTCACGTGGCTCTCCCTTTCACTACACACGCCCGTGCGGTACGCCTCGCGCGCACGACGGCGCCGCTCCCGGATCCCTGCCGGGGAGCGGCGTCAGGCTACCGGGCTATTTGAGGAAGTCGGGGACGTCGAGCTCCTCTTCCTGTTCCTCGAAGATCACCCGAGGACGTTTGGCGGGCTCCGACATGCGGGAGGTGATGGGCGTGGGCGGGTTGGCGGGCTCGGGCGTGGGCCGGGGGATGGAGACGGGGCCGGACGGCTCGTCGGCCGGCGGCTCGTCGTCGGGCCCGGGGATCTGCGCCGACTCCACCGGGCGCACCGGCTCCGGGCGCGGCGGCTCGGGACGGAGCTCCGGGCGGGGATCCGCCCTGAACTCCGCGCGCGGCTCCGGCCGGGGGTCGGCCCTGAACTCGGCCCGCGGCTCCGGACGGGGCTCAGGACGGAATTCGGCGCGCGGCTCGGGCCGGAAGTCCGCACGCGGCTCCGGACGCACCTCAGCGCGCGGCTCAGGGCGCAGCGCGGGCTGCTCCGACTTCACGCTCGGGGAAGCGACGCTCGGCCGCACAGGGGACGACGCGGGAGGCGCGGCCGGCGGGGCGGCGGGACGGCTCGCCGGACGGGGCAGCGGCTTCTCCACCGGGGGCGGCACGTCGTCGAATCCGGCCGCGATCACCGTCACGCGGACCTCGTCGCCGAGCGCGTCGTCGATGACCGTACCGAAGATGATGTTGGCGTCGGGCGCGGCCGCCATGGACACGAGCTGCGCGGCCTCGTTGATCTCGAACAGACCGAGGTCGGAGCCGCCCGCGATCGACAGCAGCACGCCGTGGGCGCCGTCGATGCTGGCCTCCAGCAGCGGGCTGGAGACCGCCATCTCGGCCGCCGCCACCGAACGGTCGTCGCCGCGCGCGTGGCCGATGCCCATGAGGGCCGAGCCGGCGCCCGACATGACCGACTTGACGTCGGCGAAGTCGAGGTTGATCAGACCAGGGGTGGTGATCAGGTCGGTGATGCCCTGCACACCGGACAGCAGCACCTGGTCCGCCGCCTTGAACGCGTCCAGCACGCTCACCTGCCGGTCGGAGATCGACAGCAGGCGGTCGTTGGGGATCACGATCAGCGTGTCGACCTCGTCGCGCAGCGTCTCGATGCCGGCCTCGGCCTGCATGGCCCTGCGCCGTCCCTCGAAGCTGAACGGCCGGGTCACGACGCCGATGGTGAGCGCGCCGAGCGACCGGGCGATGTTGGCCACGACGGGCGCGCCGCCCGTGCCGGTGCCGCCACCCTCGCCGGCCGTGACGAAGACCATGTCGGCCCCCTTGAGGACCTCCTCGATCTCCTCGCGGTGGTCCTCGGCCGCCTTGCGCCCCACGTCGGGGTTGGCGCCCGCGCCCAGTCCGCGCGTGAGCTCACGGCCCACGTCGAGTTTCACATCGGCGTCACTCATCAGCAGCGCCTGGGCGTCGGTGTTGATGGCGATGAACTCGACGCCCTTGAGTCCCTCCTCGATCATCCGGTTGACGGCGTTGACTCCGCCGCCGCCGATGCCGACGACCTTGATGACCGCGAGGTAGTTCTGCGGTGCTGCCACGACGAGGGGCCTTTCCGCTCGTTGACTTGCCATTTCGGTGCGGATCGTCTCCGCTTTTTGTCACTTCGGGTAACTCTCAACCTCAGGTTGAGATTTAGATTTATGTCAACCTGAGGATTGATACGGACAGTAGGAGTCCCCTACCTGGCGGGTCAACTAACCGCGCCGCAAGCACGTCCGGCGTGTCGCGGGCTGTCCGTTTCGCTCCGAAGTCGCGCCTGGTCGGGGGCTCCTCTGCCCGACGTACGACTTAAGGCTCTCACGCCGCGACCCCCACCTCGCACAAGCTGGGAGATGCCGTTGCCGCGCACTTGCCCAGTCTTGATCACTTCAGCGTCACCACGTCCGGGGAGCTGACGTCGTACACCGTGGCTTTCTCGCGTTTGAGCAGTGATGTGAGAATGCGGGCCTTCTCCTTGGGCCGGTCGGCCCCGCCCCAGATGACGGTGCGCCCGTCGGACAGCAGCAGGGTCACGCCCTCGGCCGTCCCCGCGCGCACCTCCCTGACCTTGGGCGCCAGTGCGGCCGGGACCGCCTGGATGACCTGCAGCGCCGCCGTCATGGCCGGGTCGCCGACGGCGGGGTTGTCGACCTTCAGCAGCGGCAGCATGGGCGGCGCCGCGGACTTGACCTCGATCACCACGCCCTGCTTGTCGACGATCGCCACCTTGCCGCCCGCGGGGATCGCGGCGACGGGCTCGCGCTCGACCACTTCGATCTTGAGCGTGCCCGGCCAGATCCGGTCCACCTTCGCCTTGGCGAGCTGTCTGATGCCCAGGACGCGGCTTTCGACGTCGGCGAGGTTGACGGTGGCCAGAGGATGGAGGTCCGGCACGCCGGCCTGCTGCTTGATGCGCTCGCTCGGTACTGTGAGATTTCCCACGATCTCGATCGAGCGCACGCCCAGCACGGGCGAGAAGAACACCAGCCAGGCGGCCGTGCCCACCACTCCCGCGGTCAGCAGCCCCAGGAACGCCGTCCTCGCCTTCATCGCCCTCCCCATGCCGGCTCCCGGGTTCCGGCCCCGGGCGTCGGCACAGAACCTACGCCGACGCGCGCTCCGGCACCCGCGCGCCACGCCCAAACGCCCCCCCAACGGGACGGACGCCCTCCAACGCGCGCACGCCCGTACTTCCCCCAGGGACTCCCGCCCGTCAGGCGCGCGCCTTGAGTGCGCGAGGGTCTCAGGAGAGGCGGGCCACGATCTGGGGGCCGAGCTCCGTGACGTCGCCCGCGCCCATGGTGAGCACGATGTCACCCGGCCGCGCCCGCTCGGCCACCATCGCGGGCACCAGGGCCCGGTCGGGCGCGTACGCGACCCGCTCCGGAGGCAGCGGCACCTTCCCGGCCACCATCGCGCCGGAGACGCCCGGCTCGGGATCCTCGCGGGCCCCGTAGACGTCGAGCACGATGGCCTCGTCGGCCAGCCCGAGCGCCGCGCCGAACTCGTCGGCGAAGAAGCGGGTGCGCGAGTAGAGGTGCGGCTGGAAGATCGCGATGACCCGGCCGTCTCCGGAGTAGGAGGCGACCACGTCGCGGGCGGCCTTGAGGTCGGCGGTGAGCTCGGTCGGGTGATGGGCGTAGCTGTCGAAGACCGCGATGCCGCTGGCCTCGCCCTTGGCCTCGAAGCGCCGCTTGGCCCCCGTGAAGGCCCCCAACCCCTCTCTGATCTCCTCGAAGGGCAGCCCCAGCTCGTCGGCCACGGCGATCACCGCGGTGGCGTTGAGTGCGTTGTGCGCCCCGGGGACGGCCAGCCGGACCTCGCCCCTGCCCTCGATGCCGAAGACCGTGCCGAACCCGTCGGGCCTGACCCCGCTCACGCGGTAGTCCTCGCCCTCGGCCCCGTACGTCTTGACCCGCAGCCCCCGCTCGCGCGCCCGGCGCGCCAGCTCGGCCGCGCCCGGGTCATCGGCGCACGCGATCAGTAGCGAGCCCACCCGCTCGGCGAAGCGGGCGAAGCTGGCGTGCACGGCGTCCGGGTCGCCGTAGTTGTCGAGGTGGTCGGCCTCGACGTTGGTCACCACGGCGATGTCGGGCGCGAGCATGAGGAAGGAGCCGTCGCTCTCGTCGGCCTCGGCCACGAACACCTGGCCCTGCCCCTCGTCGGCGCCGAGCCCGGTGGTGACGAGCTGCCCGCCCACGCAGTAGGACGGGTCGGCGCCGCACTTCTGCAGGGCCACGGTCAGCATCGAGGTGGTGGTGGTCTTGCCGTGGGTGCCCGCGATGGCCACGGCGGTGCGCCCGGCCATGACGGAGGCCAGCGCGGCGGCCCGCGGGATGATCCGCAGCCCCTGCTTGAGCGCCTCGCCCAGCTCGGGGTTGGAGTCGCGGATGGCGGTCGAGACGACCACGGTGTCGACGTCCTTGATGTGCGAGGCGGCGTGGCCGATGTGGACCGTGGCGCCCAGCTCGCGCAGCTCGGTGACCAGCTCGGAGCTGCGGGCGTCGCTGCCCGACACCCGCACGCCGCGCTTGAGGAGGATGCGGGCGATGCCCGACATGCCCGCGCCGCCGATGCCGATGAAGTGCACCCGCCCCAGCTCCGCTACGGCGACGGGATCGACCAGCTTGACGAGACTCATCGGGCTATCTCCAACACTTTCCGGGCAAGCATGATATCGGCGTCCTTCCGGCCAAGTCTGGAGGCGGCCTCCGACATGGCGGCGACCCGCTCGGGGTCACGGAGGATGGGCAGCACGTTGTGGATGATCCATTCGGGTGACAGTTGGGCGTCGTCGACCATCAGGCCGCCGCCGCCGCGGGCGATGCGCCCGGCGTTGACGGCCTGCTCGCCGTTGCCGTGCGGCAGCGGCACGTACGCGGCCGGCAGCCCCACCGCGGTCAGCTCCGCGCACGACAGCGCGCCGGCGCGGCACAGCGCGAAGTCGGCGGCCGCGTAGGCGACGTCCATGCGGTCGACGTAGGGCAGCAGCACGTACTGCGGGTCGCCCGGCGGGGGCTCGTGGTCGACGTTGTTGTTGGGGCCGAGCACGTGGAGCACCTGCACGCCCGCGCCGCGCAGCACGGGCGCGGCGGCGAGCGCGGCCTGGTTGAGCGACCTGGCGCCCTGTGAGCCGCCGAAGACCAGCAGCGTCGGCCGGTCGTTCTCCAGCCCGAACCAGGAGCGCGCCTTGTCGCCCGCCGACAGCCGGTCGAGCGTGACGATCTCGCGGCGCAGCGGGGTGCCGATGTATTCGGCCTTGGGCATCGCCGCGTCGGGGAAGCCGGTGAAGACGTGGTCGGTGAGCCGGGCGCCCAGCCGGTTGGCCAGCCCGGGGCGGGGATTGGCCTCGTGCACGACGATCGGCACGCCGCGCCGCTTGGCCGCCAGATAGGCGGGGGTCGCGACGTAGCCGCCGAAGCCCACGAGGACGTCGGCCTGGACCCGGTCGAGTATGCCGGCCGCGGCGTTGATCGCCCCGGCCAGCCGGCCCGGCACGGTGAGCAGGCTCGGAGTGATCGCCCTTGGCAGCGGCACGGCCGGCACCAGCTCCAGCTCATAGCCCCTGGCGGGCACGAGCCTCGTCTCCAAACCGCGCTCGGTGCCCATGCAGGTGATGCCGACGCTCCGGTCAAGATGGCGCAGCGCGTCCGCAAGGGCGAGCGCGGGCTCGATGTGCCCGGCCGTCCCCCCACCGGCGAGGACCACCCTCATCTCGGTCACTCCCTAACGTGTCACTCGGCCTCTGGACGTACCCCCCAGGCCAAGCCAGCTTAGGGCCCGGGCGGCCGGTCCGGGGCCACGAGCTTTCAAGGCCTCCCGCGCACCCGGCTCCCGTTTGGCGAACGACAGCAGCATTCCGAGCGCGGCGAGCGTGGGCAGCAGCGAGGAACCGCCGTACGAGACCAGCGGCAGGGGGATGCCGGTGATCGGCAGCACGCCGAGCACGGCGCCCATGTTGACGGTCGCCTGCCCGACGATCCAGGCCACCATGGCGGCGGCGGCGAGCCTGGTGAAGGCGTCGTTGACGCGGACGGCGACGCGCAGCCCCGCGTACCCGAGCAGCCCGAACAGCGCCACCACCATCAGCGTGCCCATCAGCCCGAGCTCCTCGCCGAGGATGGCGAAGATGAAGTCGCTCTCGCCGTGCGGCAGCCAGCTCCACTTCTGCCGGCTCTGACCCAGCCCGATCCCGAACCAGCTACCGGAGCCCATCGCGATCTGCCCCTGCACGGCCTGGTAGCCGGCGCCCTGCGCGTCGGCCCACGGGTTGAGGTAGGCCCCGATGCGCGCCATCCGGTACGGCTCCACCTTGATCATGATGACCGCGGCGAGCACCGCGAGCGCCATGAGGCCGCCGAACAGCTTGATCGGCGCCCCCACCACCCACAGCAGCGCCAGGAAGATCAAGAACAGCACCAGCGTGGTGCCCAGGTCGCGGCCGAGCATGACCATGACGGCCAGGATCGCGGTGCCGGGCATGAGCGGGATCAGCAGCTGCCGCCACTCGATGCGGCCCTGCCGCGCCCGCCTGGCCAGCAGGTCGGCCCCCCACAGCACGAGCCCGAGCTTGGCCGGCTCGGACGGCTGGAGCGTGAACGGGCCGATGTAGATCCACCGCTGCGCGCCCAGCTCGGACGAGCCGATGAACAGCACCATGACCAGCGCCAGGATCGACAGCGCCATCATGGGGTAGCCCGCCCAGCGGAAGAACTTGACCGGCAGCCGCGAGCAGGCCCACATCACCGGCAGGCCCACCGCGGCCGACAGCGACTGCTTGAAGAACCACGAGAACGGGCTGCCGGTCTTCTGCAGCGCCTCGACGCTGGAGGCCGACAGCACCATCATCAGGCCGAGCGCGAGCAGCAGCGCGCTGCACATGATGATCAGGTAGTACGTCGTCAGCGGCTTGTCGAGCAGCTCCTTCAGCGAGCCGAGCTGCTCGCGCGCCCAGCCGCCCGGCCCCTCGACGGCGCGCGGCTCCTCAGCGCTCGCGCTCACGTCGCAGCCTCAGCCCGCGTACGGCGCGCGCGAAGGCCTCCCCCCGCGCCGGGTAGTTGGCGAACATGTCGAGCGAGGCCCCCGCCGGGGAGAGCAGCACGGTGTCCCCGGGCGAGGCCAGCCGGGCGGCTTCGGTGACGACTCTTTCCATCGCACCAGTGTCCCGATCGGCGATGTCCACGACGGGGACATTCGGCGCGTGTCGCGCGATGGCTTCGGCGATCCTGGCCCGATCGGCCCCGAGCAGCACCGCTCCGCGCAGTCTGGGGGCCGCCTGGCGCACCAGGTCGTCGACGTCCGCGCCCTTCAGCTGCCCGCCCGCGACCCACACGATCGACGGGTACGAGGCCAGCGCCGCGGCGGCGGCGTGCGGGTTGGTCGCCTTGGAGTCGTCGATGTAGTCGACCTCGCCGACCCGGTCGACGTGGGCGAGGCGGTGGGGGTCGGGCACGAAGTCGCGCAGCCCCTGGCGCACCGCCTCCGACGGGACGCCGAGCGAGCGGGCCAGGGCGGCGGCGGCCAGCGCGTTGGCCACGTTGTGGGGCGCGAAGGGCCGTACGTCCTCCAGCGTCGCCAGCTCCTCGGCCGCCTCCACCGGGTCGGCCACGAACGCCCGGTCGACCAGCAGGTCCTCCACGACGCCGATCTCGCCGCGCTTGGGCACCCGCAGCGTGAACCCGACCGCTCCCGGATAGGGCGCGGCCAGCCTCGTGGCCTCGGGATCGTCGGCGTTGTAGATCACGTGCGCGGCCCGCTCGAAGATGCGGCCCTTGGCGGCGGCGTACTCCTCCATGGAGCCGTGCCAGTCGAGGTGGTCAGGGGCCACGTTGAGGATGGCCGCGGCGTGCGGGGCCAGCGTGCTGGACCAGTGGAGCTGGAAGCTGGACAGCTCGACGGCCAGCGCGTCGTACGGCTCGGCGACGGCCCGCACCACGGGGACGCCCACGTTCCCGACGGCCAGTGACTTGTGCCCGGCGGCCAGCAGGATCGAGGTCAGCATGCGCACGGCGGTGGTCTTGCCGTTGGTGCCGGTCAGCGCGAGCCACGGGGCCGCCTGCGCCGGGCGCAGCCGCCAGGCCAGCTCCACCTCCCCCACGACCTCGACGCCCGCCTCGAGCGCGGCGGCGATCAGGGGGTGGTGCGGCGCCCAGCCGGTGGTGACCAGGCGCGTCGCGCCCTCCGGGATCTCCATCGCGCCGAAGCGGGTCTCCACGCCGGCCGCGGCCAGCTCGGCGGCGGCGGCGAGCTGGCGCTCGCCCTCCACCGCCTCCACGACCACGACGCGCTCGCCGCGCTCGGCCAGCACCCGCGCCACGGCGGTGCCGGACACGCCGAGCCCCGCCACACACGTCACGCTCATGCCTTCGGCATCCACTCGACGTAGAACAGCCCGAGCCCGAGGGCCGAGCAGAGCATCGCGATCAGCCAGAACCTGACCACGATCGTGGTCTCGGCCCAGCCCTTCAGCTCGAAGTGGTGCTGCAACGGCGCCATCCTGAACACCCGTTTCCCGGTCATCTTGAAGAACCCGACCTGGATGATGACCGAGAGGGTGATGATCACACACAGGCCGGCCAGGATGATCAGCAGAAGCTGGGTGCGGGTGGCGATGGCCAGGCCGGCCAGCACGCCGCCCAGGGCCAGCGAGCCGGTGTCGCCCATGAAGATGCGGGCGGGCGGCGCGTTCCACCACAGGAACCCGATCAGCGCCCCGAGCACGGCGGCGGCCACCACGGCCAGGTCGAGCGGGTCACGCACCCAGTAGCAGTTGGGGCCGAGCTGGTCGATGCAGTTGTTGCGCAGCTGCCAGTTGCCGATCAGCACGTACGCGGCGAGCACGACGCCGGTCGCGCCGCTGGCCAGACCGTCGAGGCCGTCGGTGAGGTTCACCGCGTTGGAGAACCCGACGATCATGAAGAGCACCCAGATGGTGAATCCGACGATGCCGATCGACGGGCCGATGTCCCGCAGGAACGACACCCGGGTCTCGGCGGGGGTGATGCCGTAGACGTTGGGCTGGCGGACCACCAGGAACGCGAAGACGGCGCCGACGATGAGCTGGCCGAGCGCCTTGGCGCCGCTGCGGAGGCCGAGGCTGCGCTGCTTGTAGATCTTGATGAAGTCGTCGAGGAAGCCGACCGCGCCGAGTCCTGTCATCAGGAACAGCACCAGCATGCCCGACACCGTGGGGGGAGCCAGGGTGGCCAGGTGGGAGGCGCCGTAGGCGAGCAGCGCGGCCAGCACGAACACGATGCCGCCCATGGTGGGGGTGCCCCGCTTGCCGTGGTGTCCTGACGGGCCTTCCTCGCGGATCTGCTGGCCGTAGCGGCGCCGCGACAACAGCCGGATCGCCAGCGGGGTGCCCAGCATCGACAGGATCAGGCCCACCGCACCGGCGATGATGATGTCGGTCACTGGGCGGCACCTCCGAGCACGAGCTCGGCCGTCCGTTCCAGCCCCATGGCTCTCGGTCCCTTCACCAGCACCGCGTCGCCCGGCCGCAGCCATCCGGCCAGCTCGGCCGCGGCCGCCTCGGCATCGGGCACGTGCACGATTCGCATCGCCTGCGCAGGATACGCGGCCCCGCCACCAGGAGACGCCCCGGCCACCGGCCCACCCGGGTGAGGCCCACCTGCGTGCGGCCCGGCGGGAGCGCCGCCGAAGGGTGCGCCCATGGGAGGCCCGCCCGGCTGCGGGGCCCCCTGCTCGGGGGACGGCCCGTGCCAGCCCTGATCCGGGGAGGGCCCGTGCCAGCCCTGGTCCGGGGAGGGCCCATGCCAGCCCTGGTCCGGGGAAGGTCCGTGCCAGCCCTGAGGCGCGCTCTGGTGGGGAACGGGCGCCTGCGGGACCCCGGCCGCGGCCTGGGCCGCCGCCTGGGCGTCCAGGGCCGCCTGAGCGGCCGCCTGGGCCTCCGCCGCGGCGGCGCGCGCCCCTTCCAGCACCGGGCCCGCGTCCGGGCCGGCCACGATGAGCCCGGCCAGGCCGGAGCCGCCGGCCAGCCGGCCCAGCTCCGCGTTGAGCGCGGGCCCTTCCTCGCCCAGCTCGCGCAGCGCCGCGATGACGGCGAAGCGCCGCCGCCCCCGGCCCAGCACCTCGAAGGCCGCGAACGCCGCCCGCATCGAGTCGGGATTGGCGTTGTACGCGTCGTTGACGACCGTGACCCCGTCGGCCCGGTCGGTGACCTCCATCCGCCAGCGGCTGAGCGGCGTGGCCTGCGACAGCTCGGCGGCGATGGTCGCCACCGGCAGGCCCAGCTCGTAACCGGCCGCGGCGGCGGCGAGGGCGTTGTCGACGGCGTGCTCGCCGTACAGCTGGAGCGACACGGGCGCGGACCCCGAGGGCGTGCGCAGCGTGAAGGAGGCCCGCCCGCGGGCGTCGACCGTGACGCCCTCGGCGCGGATGGAGGCCGACTCACCCCGGCCGAAGAACGTGACCCGCGCGTCCGTGCGCGAGGCCATGGCCCGCACCAGCGGGTCGTCGGCGTTCAGCACGGCCACGCCGGTGCGCGGCAGCGCCTCGACCAGCTCGCCCTTGGCCTTCGCGATGGCCTCCTTGCCGCCGAACACGCCGAGGTGGGCGGTGCCGACGTTGAGCACCACGCCGATCTGCGGCGGCGCGATGCGGGTCAGGTCCTTGATGTGGCCGATGTTGCGCGCGGCCAGCTCCAGCACCATGAAGCGGGTCTCGAGGTCGGCCCGCAGCACGGTCAGCGGGTGTCCGAGCTCGTTGTTGAAGCTGCCGACGGGGGCGATCGTGGGCCCGACGCGGGCGGTGAGCCGCGCCAGCAGGTCCTTGGTGCTGGTCTTGCCCGCCGAGCCGGTCACGCCGATCACGGTGACCTTGGGCAGCGCGGCCGCCTGGGCGGTGGCCAGCTCGGCCAGCGCGGCGGCGGCGTCGGGCACGATCACCGCGGGACCCTCGACCGGCCTGGTGGCCAGCACGGCGACGGCTCCGGCCCTGATCGCCTGCGCGGCGTAGTCGTGGCCGTCGACGCGCGCGCCCTTGATGGCCACGAACAGCGATCCCGGTTCTACGGCCCGCGAGTCGATCACGACGGGCCCGCGTACGACCGCGCGGGGATCGGCCATGCCCGTCAGGGCGCCCGAGGTTATCTCGGCGATCCTGGCCAGAGGCAAGGGGATCATCAGTGCTTCCTGCTTTCCGTGCTTTCCTTGCGTGCCGCGATCGCCTCCGCGACCACCTCACGGTCGTCGAAGGGGATCACTTCGCCTGAAATGTACTGACCCTGCTCATGACCCTTGCCGGCCACGACGATCACGTCGCCCTGCCCGGCCCGGGCGATCGCCAGGCCGATGGCGGCCGCGCGGTCGGGCTCAATGATCACATGAGCGCGGTCGTGCTGCGGAACGCGGAGCGCTCCCTCCATCATCGTCACGAGAATGGCCAGCGGATCCTCCGAGCGCGGATTGTCGCTCGTGAAAATGGCCACATCCGCCAGCTGGGCGGCGAGCTCGCCCATGATAGGCCGTTTGCCCTTGTCGCGGTCGCCGCCGCAGCCGAGCACGATCGTCAGCGTGCCCGCCGTGACGGACCGCAGCGAGCGCAGCACCGACTCCACGGCGCCGGGCTTGTGGGAGTAGTCCACGACGGCCTGGAACTCGTCTCCCGCGGCCGTGATCCGCTGCATGCGCCCCGGCACCCCGGTGAGCGAGCCCACGCCGTGCACGGCGGTGTGCAGCGGCACCCCGGCCTCGACGAGCGTGACGATCGCGCCGAGCGCGTTGGCGACGTTGAACGGCCCCGGCAGCGAGATCTGGGCGTCCGCCTCGACCCCGCCGGGCCCCACGACCCTGAACGCGCTGCCGTCGGCGCCCAGCCGGGCGTCCAGCGCCCGCCACTCGGCTTCCGGGTCGCCCAGCGCCGAGTACGTGGTCATCGGCACCTTCGCCAGGTCGAGCAGCTCGCGCCCGTAGCGGTCGTCGATGTTGGTCACGCCGGCCCGGCTCAGCTCCGGCTGGAACAGCCGCACCTTGGTCGCGAAGTAGTCCTCGAAGTCCTTGTGGAAGTCGAGGTGGTCCTGGGAGAGGTTGGTGAACAGGGCGACGTCGTAGAAGATCCCGTCGACCCTGCCGAGCGCCAGGGCGTGGCTGGAGACCTCCATGACGGCCGCGCTGACGCCTTCCTCGCGCATGAGGGCGAACAGGCCGTGCAGCTGCGGCGCCTCGGGCGTGGTGAGCGTGGGCTGGAACCGCGCCTCACCCGCGCGGATCTCGACGCCGCCCACCAGGCCGGCCCGGTGCCCGGCGGCCCGCAGGCCGGCCTCGATCATGAACGTGGTGGTGGACTTGCCGCTGGTGCCGGTGACTCCGAGGACCTGGATGTCGTGGGCCGGCTGCCCGTACACCCAGGAGGAGATCTGCCCGAGCAGGGCGCGCGGGTCGGGCACGATCAGCACCGGCAGCCCGGTCGCGACGGCCTCGTCGCGGCCGGCGCGGTCGGTGAGCACCGCCACGGCTCCCTTGGCCATCGCCTCGGCGGCGAAGGCGGCGCCGTGGGCCTGGTTGCCGGGCAATGCCACGTAGAGATCTCCGCGCATGACGTTGCGGGAGTCGATGGTGACGCCGGTCAGGGCGGCATGAGGCGACCGCGACGTGCCTGAGTCGGCGTCGAGCATGGTCGCGAGCCCGGTCAGCGGGCGGGGCGGGCTGGTCGTAGGACGCATAGACGACGGGGGACGCACGGCGAGAGCGTACCTTCCCTGGTCACTGTCCCGCGCGCATCCGCACCGGCGGCGCGGCGGAGCCTGTGGGAGGAATCTTCTTGCTCTTGATGGCGAACGTCATCACATCCTTGAACACGGGGGCCGCCAACTGCCCGCCGAAGTGGCCGTTCTTCGGGTTCTGCAGCACCGACAGCACCACCAGCCGGGGCTTGTCGGCGGGCGCGAACCCGACGAACGAGGCCGTGTAGCCCTCGTACCGGCCGAGCTTCGCATCGTAGCGGTTGGCCGTGCCCGTCTTGCCCGCCACCCGGTAGCCGGGGATGGCCGCGAGCAGTCCCGTGCCCTCCGCGCTCACCGCGCTCTCCAGCATCGTCGTGATCTCCTTGGCAGTCGTCGCGCTCACCACTCTGGTCTGCTTACCTGCGGGAGCGGGAACGAACCTGCCGGACGTGTCCGTCGTGCCGGCCACGATCCGCGGCTCGATCTTGACGCCGCCGTTGGCGATGGTCTGATAGACGCTGGCCATCTGCAGCGCGGTCACCGAAACGCCCTGCCCGTAGGCGACGGTGCAGCTCTGGCTGCCCGACCAGTTCTTGTAGTCGGGCAGCAGCCCGGCCTCCGCGCTCGGCACGCCGCCGCCCGGCCGCGTGCCGAACCCGAACGCCTTCAGCATCCGGTAGAGGCGTTCACTGCCGACCTTGCGCGCGGCCATGATCGTGGCCACGTTGCTGGACTCGGCCACGGCCTGGCGGAAGGTCATCGACTCCGCCTTGTGCGCGTGCGCGTCGCGCAGCACCTGGTCGGCGCACCTGATCCGGTCGGGGACCTGGAACACCGTGTCGGGCGTCACCGCGCCGGCCTCGATCGCGGCGGCGGCCGTGATCACCTTGTTGGTGCTGCCGGGCTCGAACACGTCGGCGGCGGCCTTGTTGACGTACATGGCCGCGGGGGCCTTGCGCCAGTTGTTCAGGTCGAGCTCGGGGGCGTTGGCCATGGCGATGATCTGGGCGCTCTGCACGTCCATGACGATCACGGTGCCGCTGTCGGCGCCGGCCTTCTCGACCTGCTCGGCGATCGACTCCTGGGCGGCCCACTGGATGTCGCGGTCGATCGTCAGCCGCACGTCCTGGCCGTTGACGGGGGCGGTGTGCTGGCTGCTGGTCATCGGGATGCGCAGGCCGTCGCGGCCAGTCTCGACGCGCTGCTCGCCGTCCTGGCCGGCCAGGAGGGTGTTCCTGGCCTGCTCGATGCCACCCAGGCCGGCGCCCTCGTCGCCGACGAACCCGATAAGGCTGCCCGCCAGGTCGCCCGCCGGGTAGAGCCTGCGGTAGGTCTTCTTCGCCGCCAGCGCGGGCACGCCGGCCTGCTGCAGGCGGGTGGCCACGACCGGGTCGACGTCCGTGGCCAGGCGCTGGTAGCGGGTGTTGGTCCTGGCCAGCTTGGCGGCGATCTCCTGCTCGCTCTTGCCGAGCTGCTGGGCCAGGAGGGCGGACCACTTGGCCCGGGTCTGCGGGGTGACCTTGGACGGGTCGATGGACAGCTCGCGCGCCTCTACGGTGATGGCCAGGCCGTGGCCGTTGGCGTCGGTGATCGAGCCGCGCTTGGCGGGGATCTCTTCGGTGTGCGTGCGCTGGCCCACCGCCGCGGCCTCGTACACCTTGGAGTCGAGGCCCTGCATCTGGATCAGCCGCCCGGCGAAGATCGACAGCACGAACGTCATGCCGATCAGGCCGATGTTGATGCGCCTGCGCGGGTTGCCCAGCCGCAGCACCAACGGCGGCCTGGGCGGGCGCGGCGGCGGACGGCGCGGCCCTCGGGGCGGGGGCACCTCCCCGCCGCGGCGCGCCGCCACCCGCTCACGGCCCCGTGCCGCCTCCGGCCTGGCGGCCTGCGGCCTCGGGCCGCCCGCCTGGGGACGCCGCAGGGCGGCATCCTCCCTGGCCCGGCTCCGGACGTCGTCCTCCGGCCGGCCGCGGCGCGGCGCGTCGTCCTCCTGCCTGCCGCGTGCTCGCTCGTCGCCTCCCTGGACGCGCCCGCGCAGCCGGTCGGCGTCATCGCGCCCATGAGGAGCGCGCCCTCTGGGCCGGTCGCCCTCGGCACGGCTCCGCCCCGCGCTGTTCTTCGGGCGCTCGTCCTCGTCACGACCGCGCCCCGCGCCACCCCTCGGGCGCTCGTCCTCGTCACGACCGCGCCCCGCGCCACCCCTCGGGCGCTCGTCCTCGTCACGACCGCGCCCCGTGCCGTTCTTGGGGCGGTCGTCCTCGTCGCGAGGGCGCCTGCGGGTGCCGTCCGCGGCGTCGCCGCGCGAGCGCCCGCGTCCCGAGCCGCCCGGACGGGCGCGGTCCGGGCCGCTCTGGCGGGTGCCGTCGCGGCGGGCGCGGTCGGGGCCGCTCTGGCGGCTGCCGCCGGAGCGGGGACGGCCGGGCTCACCCGGGTCGGCGCGGTCGGCGTCGTCGCCGCGGCGGGAACGGCCACGCGGCTCGTCGCCGGACTCGCGCGGCGGTCGCCCCCGAGGCGGGTCGTCAGGGCCGAACGGCAGGTCGAGAGGGTCCGGCGGGCGCTTGCGCGGCTGGCGCGGCGGATTCTCCGGCGACGCCGGGCGGCCGGAACCCTCGGAACGGCCCCCATCAGAACGTGCGGAGCCGCCCTGCCGCCCCGCCCGTCCAGGACCGCCCGGCGTACGACGAGCGGCGCCGGGCCCTCCTTGAGAGCCGGCGCCGCCAGCGCCGCGGCCGGGACCCTGCCCCCTGCCGCCTGAGTTGCTCACCGTTCCCTGTCCGCCTGCCCGCTCTGGCCGTCGGCGCCCGCACCGCTCCAGCTGTCGACGTTGTCCCAGTTGCGGTGCTGGCCCTGGTTCTCGGCCTGCGTCGCGAGGACGTCGGGCTGATTCTTGAGCTGGTACTCGAGGTCGATCTTCTCCTTCTCCTGACGCGCCACCGCGATCTCGTCGCGCAGGTTGGCGTCGGTGATGGCGTCCTTGGCGAGCATGGTGTTGAGCAGCAGGAGACTAACCAGGCCGCCGCAGAGCAGCCCGACGACGAGCAGCACGAACGGCGCGCGCTGCCGGCGCGCGGGCCGGCGCCGCGGCATCGGCCGCCGGATCTGCGCGCCCACCGCGCCGATCCGCTTGCCGACGGTGCGAGCGCCGGTGCCGGTGCCCGTGCCCGTACGGGTCCCGGGACGGCTGTCCGGGCGCACGCGGGTGGCGCCGTCGGCGCGCTCCCGCTCGGCGCCGGGCCGCTTGCCGTCGAGGTCGAGGCGCGCCCGCTCGGCCGCCGACAGCTTGCTCTCGACGTCAGGACGGGGCCGCGGCTTGGACTGGTGCGGCGCCCCGAGCCGGCGCGTACCCGTCTTGGGGGTCGCGCGGCGGACGGGCGCTCCCCGGCCGGTCTCCTGCTCAGTCGTCAACACGGATCCTCTCTGCCGCCCGTAGCCGGGCCGAGGCCGCCCGCGGATTGCGGGCGAGCTCTTCTTCGCTTGGGAGCTCGGCTCCCCTCGTCAGGAGGCGGAACCTCGGCTGGTGAGCCGGCAACGGGACGGGCAGCCCGGGGGGGCTGGTGTCCCTGGTTCGCGCCGTGAGGGCCTGCTTGGTGAGCCGGTCCTCGAGCGAGTGGTAGGAGAGCACGACGACTCGCCCACCCAGCGCCAGCGCGTCGAGCGCCGCGGGCAGCGCCGCCTCCAGGGCGGACAGCTCCGCGTTCACCTCGATGCGCAGCGCTTGGAAAGTCCTCTTGGCGGGGTTTCCCCCAGTGCGCCGGGTCGCGGCGGGAATCGCCTCTCGCACGATGTCCGCAAGCCGCTTAGTCGAGGTTATGGCCTCTTTGGCCCGTTCCTTGATGATCAGGCCCGCGACACGCGGAGCAAATCGTTCTTCTCCGTAGTCGCGCAGGATGCGGGTCAGCTCCGCGGCGGAGTAGGTGTTGACCACCCGCTCCGCCGTCAGCTCCTGGTCGGTGTCCATCCGCATGTCGAGGGGCGCGTCGTAGGAATAGGCGAACCCGCGCTCCGCCTCGTCGAGCTGCGGCGAGGAGACCCCGAGGTCGAACAGGGCCGCGTTGACCGTGGTGCGGCCCGCGCGGGCGAGCACCTCGGCCAGGTCACCGGAGGAGGCGTGGACCAGGGTGATCCGGTCCGCGTACGGGCTCAGCCGGCGAGTCGAGAAGTCGATCGCGAAAGGGTCGCGGTCGATCCCGATCAGATGCAGTGATGGATAGGCGGCGAGCAGGGCCTCCGAGTGGCCACCGAGGCCGAGGTTGGCGTCGACGACGACCGGCTCGCTGCCGGCCAGCGCAGGCCCGAGCAGCTCCAGAACGCGCTCGAGCATCACCGGAACGTGACCGCCCGTGCCAGCGTTGTCCTGCATCTCCAACCCCCCTCTCGCGCCCTTGCCCGCGGATGACGCGTATAGATCGATCGTCGGCCACCTCTGAGTCCCCACCCGGCGCCGCCCGGCCAGGTCCCCATCCGCACCCTCTTCGTGGACGCCTGTCATCTGACACCGGGGAAGGTGCATCAGCTGACCGGCAGTGGTTGCGGGTGGAGACCTCGCCGAACGACAGCACCGACGGATCGACCGTGGTCACTACAAGATCCCTGGCAGCACCTCCTCCGACAGATCGGCGAACGCCTGCTCCTGCGCGCTGAGATAGGTGTCCCAGGCCTGCGCGTCCCAGATCTCCAGCCGGGTGTTGGCCCCGATGACGACGCAGTCACGCTCCAAGCCCGCGTACTGACGCAGGCTCTGCGGGATCGTGATGCGCCCTTGCTTGTCTGGCTTCTCGTCGGACGCACTGGCGAAGAAGACGCGGCTGTAGTCACGCACCGCCTTGGCGGTGACCGGGGCGGTGCTGAGAGCCTCGGTAATGCGCTGGAACTCCTCCACGGGAAAGACGTAGAGGCATCGCTCCTGGCCTTTGGTGATCACAAGACCCTCCGCCAGCTCCTCACGGTACTTAGCCGGCAGGAACAGCCGTCCCTTGTCGTCCAGACGCGGTTGATGGGTGCCGAGGAACACCGGACCCACCTCCCGTGCCTCGTGAAGCGCTCAGCGCTGGCGCACCGGGCCCTCCACTGCGCACCACCATACTCCACTTCTCCCCACCGTCAACTGATTCGAACCGTCTTCATCATCGGTTTCCGTTGCGTTACCGCAGGTCAGAGCGATGGAGTGGGGTGGAGCGGGGTGACCGGGCGGTCAACCCTCATGGGCGTGTCGAGGGTTCAAAAGACCGCGGAAATAGGGGCTCGGCTCGTTCGGGAAGCCCTCGGTGGAGGAAAGTGGAGCGCCCGGCGGGGTGCCGTGTCACGGGATTCGTACCGCTATGCGACAAGAACAGGAACATCACCAGGGTTCCCTGGAATATCCACAAATGTCGCCCGAGAACCCACAGCGTCGTAGGGTCGTACACACAATGGAAAAGGAATGGCATGGCTCCCGCAAAGGCACCCTACGGGACAGCCGTCGCACTTCTCTCATGGAGGCCCGGTGGCAGTAACCCATGATGTCCCTCCCCAGCTCGACGAGCTGGTCTCCACCGCGCACCGGATTCGGGGCTCCATCGAATCGGTGATCGAGGGCAAGGGCGACGCCGTCCGCATCACGCTCACCGTCCTGCTCGCGGAGGGTCACCTCCTGATCGAGGACGTTCCCGGGGTCGGCAAGACCATGCTGGCCAAGGCGCTGGCGCGCTCCATCGACTGTCCGGTGCGCCGCGTGCAGTTCACTCCCGACCTGCTGCCCAGCGACATCACCGGGGTCAGCGCGTACAACCAGCAGACCCGGGAGTTCGAGTTCAAGCCCGGCCCGGTGTTCGCGAACATCGTGGTCGGCGACGAGATCAACCGCGCCTCCCCGAAGACGCAGTCCGCGCTGCTGGAGTGCATGGAAGAGCAGCAGGTGACGGTGGACGGCCAGACGTACCAGCTGGACGCGCCGTTCATGGTGATCGCCACCCAGAACCCCATCGAGATGGAAGGCACCTATCCCCTTCCCGAGGCGCAGCGCGACCGCTTCACCGCGCGCATCGCGATGGGCTACCCCGAGCCGAACGCCGAGCTGGAGATGCTCGACGTGCACGGCGAGACCTCGCCGCTGGACAAGCTGGAGCCGGTGGCGACGACGGCCGAGGTGCGGGCGCTCATCGAGGCCGTACGCGGCGTCTACGTCTCGCAGGCGGTCAAGAAGTACGCCATCGACCTCGTCGTGGCCACCCGTCACTCCCCTGACCTGCGGCTGGGCGCCTCGCCCCGGTCCACGCTGCAGCTCGTACGGGCCGCCAGGGCGCACGCCGCGCTGGCCGGTCGTGACTACGTCATCCCCGACGACCTGCAGGACCTGGCCATCCCCGTGCTGGCGCACCGGCTGCTGCCCAGCGTCGAGGCCCAGGGGCAGCGCCGCCTGCCCGAGCAGGTGGTGACCGATCTGATCAGGCGCGTGCCGGTGCCGGAGACCAGAGGCCGCTAATGGATGGGCTGCGTATTCGGCACTGGTTGAGCGAGGCGCGGTGAGAGCCGGACTGCGGGCGCTTACCTCCAGGGGCAGGTCGTTCCTCGCCTCCGGCATCGCGGCGCTGCTGATGGCCGTGATCCTGGGCGAGAACGACCTGTTCAGGATCGGCGTCCTGGTGACGGCGCTGCCGCTGCTGGCGGCCATGGTGGTGGCGCGCACGCGCTACCGGCTGAGCTGCGCCCGGCGCCTGGACCCGCCGAGGGCCGAGGTCGGCGGCGAGGCCACCGTGACCCTGCGGCTGGAGAACGTCACCAGGCTGCCGACCGGCCTGCTGCTCATCGAGGACACCGTTCCTTATGCGCTGGGCGTGCGGCCCCGGTTCGTGCTGGACCGGGTCGAGTCGCGGGGCGTGCGGGAGATCGACTACCGGGTGCGCTCGGACCTGCGCGGCCGTTACACGATCGGCCCGCTGTCGGTCCGCATCGCCGACCCGTTCGGGCTCGTCGAGCTGACCCGATCGTTCACGATCAGCGACACGCTCGTGGTGACGCCGCACGTGGCGGCGCTCCCCCACGTGCGGCTGTCGGGTGAGTGGACGGGCGGCGGCGACAGCCGTACCAGGAGCGTGGCAGCGGCAGGCGACGACGACGTGGCGCCGCGCGAATACCGGCAGGGCGACGACCTGCGCCGGGTGCACTGGCGCTCGACGGCCCGCCGCGGCGAGCTGATGGTGCGCCGCGAGGAGCAGCAGTGGCAGAGCCGCGGAGCGCTCCTGCTGGACACCCGCAGATACGCGCACCGCGGCGAGGGCCCGCGCTCGTCGTTCGAGGTGGCGGTCTCGGCCGCGGCCTCGATCGGCGTGCACCTCGCCCGCGAGGGCCTCGGCCTGCGGCTGGTGACCGACCAGGGCGCCGAGCACCTGACCGACACCGGACTGAGCTGGTCGCTGCTCGACACCCTCGCCGTGGTGCGGCACAGCCCGGCCCGCTCCCTGGAGATGGGCGTCTCGGCCCTGCGCCAGGGCGGGGGCGACGGGCTGATCGTGGCCGTGCTCGGCGACCTCGACCCGGAGGAGGCAAGAGAGCTGGCCAGGCTGAGGCACAGCGGCATCACCGCCGTGGCGGTGATGCTCGACGTGAGCACCTGGGACGGCGGGGACCGCGTGGCCGCGGAGAACCACCAGGCCGTGCAGACGGTCCTGGCCGGATACGGCTGGCGCATCGTGCGCCTGCCCGCGGGCACCTCGATCGCCTCCGTCTGGCAGAACGCCGCCAACCGCGGCAGGTACGCGCTCAACCCGGCGGGAGGTGCGGCATGAGGCTGACCATCGCCTCCGGCGTGGCCGCGTTCGCCGCGGCATTCCTGCTCTACCCGCTCTTCCAGGGCGGCTCCTGGTTCTGGACGTCGCTCGGCGCCGTGCTCGCCGTCATGGCCGCGGGCCTGCTGAGCAGCCGCCTGTCGCTGCCCGCGTGGGCGGCGCCGCTGGTCGCGCTGCTCGCGGTGTGGGTCTACCTGACCGCGGCGTTCGCCTCCGCCAAGGCGTGGGCGCTGGTGGTGCCGACCCGCGGGTCGGTGGTGGAGCTGGGCAGGCTGCTGGGGGTCGGCTGGGCCGACATCCAGCGCTTCGCCGCTCCCGTACCGGAGACCACCGGCATCACGCTGCTGACCACCGGCGGCGTGGCGCTGATCGCGATCGCCGTGGACCTGCTGGCCGCGCGGCTGCGCAAGGCGGCGCTGGCCGGGCTGCCGCTGCTGGCGCTGGCCACCGTTCCGGCGACGATCCTGCCCGACCCGATCAGCTGGCCGGCGTTCATCCTGGCCGCGCTCGGGTTCATCGGCCTGCTGATCGCCGACGGGCGCGAGCGGGTCGGCCACTGGGGCAGGGCGGTGCTGGTACGGCGGACGACCCGCGCCACGTCCTCCCGCCCCGACGCCCGCGGTTCGGCCGACACCAGCGGGCTGCGGCTGTCGGGCAAGCGCATCGGGTTCGCCGCGATCGTGCTGGCGGTCCTGGTACCCGCCCTGCTGCCGGCCATGGAGCCGGTGTCGTTCTTCACGTTCGGCGTGGGCGGCAACGGCTCGGGCCGGGGCAACTCGATCAGCATCCCCAACCCCGTCGCGGGCCTGAGAGGCCAGCTGGAGCTGCCGGAACGGCGTGTGGTCCTCACCTACGCCAACAACGACGACAAGCCCCGCTATCTGCGCATCTACGCGCTCGACACGTTCGACGGCCAGCAGTTCGGCATGACGGATCCCCAGGGCGCCCTGCGGAACAGGACCGACAACGGCCCCCTCCCGGCGCCGCCCGGCCTCGGCCCCCAGCCGAAGATCAAGACCGTCACCACGAACATCCAGATCAGCGACGAGCTCACGAAGCTGGAGTTCCTGCCGCTGCCGTACCCTCCGAGACAGATCCAGATCGACGGCGACTGGCGGGCGGACGCGGCCACGCTCATGGTCTTCTCCACCCGCGACGAGGCCGTCGGCGCCGAGTACGACGTGACCACGAGCGAGCCGGAGCCCACGCCGGACCTGCTGGACTCGCTCAGCGGGACCCGTCCCAACGTCGATCCCCGCTTCCTGAGGCTGCCGGACAACATCCCGCCCGAGATCGCCGAGCTCGCGACCAAGCTGACCGCGAACGCCAGGACGGACTACGAGGCGGCGGTGAAGCTGCAGCAGTTCTTCACCGGCGGCGACTTCACCTACAACCTCAGCACGCAGGGGCACGGCAACTCGGCGCTGCGGGACTTCCTGCTGCGCGACCGTACGGGCTACTGCGAGCAGTTCGCCACGTCGATGGCGGTGCTGGCCAGGCTGGTGGGCATCCCGGCGCGGGTGGCCATCGGCTACACCGGCGGCACGAAGGTCGGCGACCGGTGGCAGGTCGGCACGAACGACTCCCACTCCTGGCCCGAGCTGTATTTCGAGGGCGTGGGCTGGCTGCCGTTCGAGCCCACTCCCTCGGGCGCGGCCGGCCAGGGCAGCGCGCGGGTGCCCGAGTACACCCAGCCCAGGCCGGAGGCGACCGGGGAGGCCTCGACGCCGACGCCGGGCTCGACCAGTTCGTCCGCTGACGAGCCGGTCGACCCGCAGGCCCGGCGCAACCCGCGCGAGCTGGACCGCGAGGGCGTGGTCGCCACCGGCGGGCTGCCGACGGACGACTCGATGCCGCTGATCGGCCAGATCGGCATCGGCGCGGGAGCGCTGCTGCTGGTGCTGCTGATCCCCGCGGGCCTGCGTCTGATCACCAGGAACCGGCGCGTGCGCACGCTGGGCTGGAAGGTCTCGGAGCCGTCGGACGAGCTGACGGCCACGATCGCGTCGAAGTCGGGAGGCCGCCATCCGTCGGTCGCCGCCGCCTGGGCGGAGCTGGACGACGTGCTGTACGACTACGGCATGGCCCGCCAGCTCAGCGAGACCCCGCGGGCGCTGGCACGGCGGCTGACCCAGCAGTACGAGTTCGACGCGGACTCGGCGGCGGCCATCACGGCCATCGCGTCCGCGGTGGAGCGGGTGCTGTTCGCCAGGGATCCCGGGCAGGTCGGGCCGTTGCGCAAGGACCTGCGCAAGGTGCGCCAGGCGCTGGCGGCGACGGTGTCACGCGGGCGCCGGCTGCGGGCGGTGCTGCTGCCGCCGTCCACGCTGCGGCGGCTGCGGGGGCTGGGCGAGCGCCTGCTCGACGGGTTCGACCTGCTGGAGAACATCAAGCTGCGAAGGACGGCCACCCACAAGGGCTCCTGACCGACCGACGCGTCCGGCCGTCCCCCTCGTCGAGGGGGACGGCCGGTTTCGTCTCCGGGGGCGTCGGCGCCTTCCTTGCTGGCTTCGGGGGGCAGGGGACCTGCGTCCGTCGGCTGAGCCTTCACCCGCCGGGGCGGACGGGCGCATGCTGGGGACAGGAAGGGCCGCCTCCCACACGAGGGCCGCCCGGACGCTGGTCCGGACGGCTCCGCAGGTCAGCGGTCAGCGCTCATCGTTGCGGCGGCGCCAGCGCTCTTCCATGCGCTCCATGAACGTGCCCCGGCGAGCCCGGCGGGTCTGCTTGCCCGGAGGAGGGGCAGAGCCCGAGGCGGGCGCGGAGTCACCGAACCCGTTCATGCGTTTCCAACTGGACAGGCCCCACAGACACGCGGCGAGCATGACCACGAAACCGCCGACGCCGAGAGGGATCAGGGCACTGCCACTCATCACCACGCCGACCATCATGATGACGACGCCGAGAGCAAAGCCGATGGAGGCCTTGATCAGACGACGCTTGTAATGGCTGCGCGGGTCACTGATCCTTACGGTGTTGGCCCACTTCGGGTCCTCGGCGTAGAGGGCCTGCTCGATCTGGTCGAGCAAGCGCTGCTCGTGCTCAGAGAGCGGCACGGCGCCTCCCAAGGACAGCCCCAGGACGGGGAAGACGGCAACGGACGACACGGGGTGTCCGAACCTCGCGGTCGGTTATCCCCAGAATACGAGGCTGTAGACGTAGGCGAAAGCAAACGTCCAACGCAGACCAAACCGGAGGTGTCGCCATGGCTCCATTGTGGCCCATCTCGCCCCCCTTCCCCCAAAATCGCGACACTGATGCCCCATAAAAATCCGGACATCGGCGTCATCTCTCTACATCATCAAGCTTGCCACGTACGAGCGATGCTGGGACCACCGCATCGGGACCGAATCGCCGGATCGCCTTGTCCATGGCCTGCTCGGCCTCGCGCCAGCCGGTCTCCCGCTCGCCGAGGCCGAGCTGGTGGGTGGCCTCGCCCGCGGGCCGCAGGTTTTCCATCCTGACCCCGACCAGGCGCAGCCGCACGCGCTGGAGGCCGGCCGCCTCGTACAGCTGGCAGGCTGTGGCATAGATCACCTGGGCCACGTCGGTCGCCTCGCGCAGGGTGCGCGAGCGGTTGATCGTCGTGAAATCAGCGCGGCGGAGCTTCACACTTACAGTCCTTCCCACGTGGCCGCCCTTACGCATCCTGGCGGCCACCCGCTCGGAAAGACGCAGCAACTCCCGCTTGATCACCTCGGGATCGTCCACGTCGGCCGCGAACGTCTCCTCGTTGCCGATGCTCTTGTCGGCGACGTGGGCGCTCACCGCCCGCTCGTCGCGGCCCCAGGCCAGCGCCGCCAGGTGGCCGCCCACGGCCTGGCCGAGCTCGCGCTGGAGGGTGGCGGGCGGCACCCTGGCAAGGTCGCCGACCGTGCGGATGCCCAGGCGTACGAGAGACTGCTCGGTGCGCTCGCCGACGCCCCACAGCGCCGAGACCGGCAGCGGGTGGAGGAAGTCGACGACCTGGTCGGCGGGCACCACCAGCAGCCCGTCGGGCTTGCACTGCTTGCTGGCCAGCTTGGCCACGAACTTGCTGCCGGCCACGCCGACCGAGCACGTGATGCCGTAGCGGTCGAGGACCTGCTCCCTGATCATCGCGGCGATGGCGGCGGGCGGGCCGAGCCGGCGCCTGGCGCCGGCGACGTCGAGGAACGCCTCGTCGGACGCGATGGGCTCGACCAGCGGGGTGATCGTGTGGAAGATCTCCATGACGCCCTTGGAGACCTCGGAGTATTTGCCGTGGCTGGGCGGGATGATCGTGGCCTGCGGGCACAGCCGGCGCGCCCTGCTCATCGGCATCGCGGAGTGCACGCCGTGGGCCCTGGCCTCGTACGTGGCGCTGAGCACGACGCCGCGCCCCGCGGGCGAGCCCACGATCACCGGGCGGCCGCGCAGCTCGGGACGCTCGAGCAGCTCGACGCTGGCGAAGAAGGCGTCCATGTCGACGTGCAGGATCGGGCAGCCGCTGTCGTCGGCCCCGGTGCGTGGAGCGGGGCCGATGCCGGTGATCTGCTTGCGAGACACGCCGTCGATTCTATCCGAACATGCGTTCTATACCCAGAGTCGGGCCTCAGGACCTGTGCGCGAGCACGTGCAGCTGAGTAGCGATGTCCCGCAGCACGGGGTGGGTGGCGGCGACCTGCTCAAGGGCGACGAGCGCCTCAGCGGCGCCGGGCTCGCCGTCGACGAGCCTGCTCGGGACCAGGTCGGCGAAGACGCGCACGCCGTGGACGGCGCCGACGGCGAACCCGGTCGCGGTCAGCAACTCGGCGAGCGTCTCGGCGGCGAAGCGCCTCGGGGTGGGGTCGCGGTCGCCCCAGGTGCCCCGCGGGTCGTCGAGCACCGCCCGCGCCTCTTCGAACTGGCCCGCGAGCGCCCGATGGATGGCGCTGCCGACGGGATTGGCGGCCAGCACGCTCACCGCGCCGCCCCTGCGCAGCAGTCCCGCGACGGCGGTCAGCGCGCTGATCGGGTCTTCGACGTATTCGAGCACGCTGTGGCAGAGCACCAGGTCGGCACTGTCGCGGCTGAGCAGCTCGCCCAGGTCGGCGGCGTCGCCCTGCAGGGCCCGCACGCCCACGCCCTTCTCCTTGGCACGGCGCTCGAGCGCGGCCAGCGAGTCGGGGCTCGGGTCGACGACGGTCACGGCGTGACCCAGCGCCGCCAGCGGCACGGCGAACCCGCCGGTGCCGCCCCCGGCATCGACGATGTCGAGCCCCTCTCGGCCGGTCGCCGCCGTCCGTTCGGCCAGCGCGGACCGCAACGCGTCCCAGACGACGGCGGTCCGCACCGCCGGGGTCCTCGTGACGCCTTCAGCACGCAACGTCGGCTCGCCTCCCTCTCCCCTCGCGACGGGCCCGCGCTCCGGGCCCCTCGCGATCGCGCACTCTATGAACTGCGCTTCTCCGCGGACGGGCCCCAGCCTACGCCGTGCGCCGGTCCCCCGCTCGCCGCCACCCGCCGCGCCCCCGTCCGGGTCACCGGTGGGGTCAGGCGTCGAACGCGGCGGCCAGCCGTTCGGGCGGCCCAGCCGCCACGCGTCGGTCAGCAGCTCGCCCATCTCCTCGGAGCCCACCGGCAGCACCAGAACGTCGCCCTCGGGCGAACCACCGCCGCAGACACGGAAAGGGGCGCGTCGCGGCTGGTGACGCGCCACTTGTCCGCACGCCCTCTGGCCACGGCCAGGCTTCCGCGAGCCGTGCAGGCGCTTGGTTGGAAGGTACGCCTAACTTGTTTGGAACGTACCCCGAACTCCGGCTTTTGACGGTGTCTAAAGGGTGAGGCTTGGCTTGAGCTGCTTGAAGCGGGCCAGCAGCCCGTTGACGAACTGCGGCGACTCGTCGGTGGACAGCTCACCCGCCAGGTGCACCCACTCGCTGATCACCACGCCCTCGGGCACGCCGGGCATCCAGAGCAGCTCGTACGTGCCCCCGCGCAGCAGGTTACGGTCGACGGCGGGCATCCGGTCGAGGGTCCAGCCCTCGGCGTACGTGGTGATCAGCTCGTCGATGCGCGCGTGGTGCCGGGCGACGCCCTCGACGATGGTCGAGGTGTATTCGTTCACCGGGGGCTCCTGCCGCTCCACGCGTTCGGCGAGGATCTTCAGGGGATCCTCGCCGCGCAGCTCGGCCTCGAAGAGGATGTCAAGCGCCCGCCGGCGTGCTTTGCCGCGTGCCGACACCTCAGGCCCGGCCGAGGTATTCGCCGCTGCGGGTGTCGACCTTGACCTTCTCGCCGGTGGTGATGAACAGCGGCACCTTGACCTCGGCGCCGGTCTCCAGCGTGGCGGGCTTGGTGCCGCCGGTGGAGCGGTCGCCCTGCAGGCCGGGCTCGGTGTTGGCGATGGTCAGCTCGACCGCGGCGGGCAGGTCGACGTAGAGGGCCGAGCCCTCGTTGAACGCGACCGTGGCCAGAGTGTTCTCCAGCATGTAGTTGGCGGCGGTGCCGACGGTGCCGCTGGGCACGTTGACCATGTCGTAGGTCTCGGTGTCCATGAACACGAAGTCGTCGCCGTCCTTGTACGAGTACTGCATCTCGCGCTTGTCGACGTTGGCCACGTCGACCTTCACGCCGGCGTTGAAGGTCTTGTCGACGACCTTGCCGGAGAGGACGTTCTTGAGCTTGGTGCGCACGAACGCGCCGCCCTTGCCCGGCTTGACGTGCTGGAACTCGACCACGGCCCAGAGCTCACCGCCATCGAGCTTCAGCACCATGCCGTTCTTGAGGTCGTTGGTCGTCGCCACTCGTTCTTCTCCCGCGTGCGGCCGCTCTAAAGGACGAGCAGCTCCTTGGACGTCTTCGTGAAAAGTTCCGGCCCGCCCTCACGTGTCACCAGGGTGTCCTCGATGCGAACCCCGCCCCGGCCCGGGAGATAGACCCCAGGCTCGACGGTGATCGGAACTCGATCCTCTAGTCTACCGGTCCGCGAAGGGCCGAGGAACGGCTCCTCGTGGATCTCCAGGCCGACGCCGTGTCCCAGGCCGTGCCGGAAGCGGCTTCCGTACCCCGCGTCCTCGATGACGGTGCGGGCCGCCGCGTCCACCTCCCTGGCCCCCGCGCCCGGCGCGAGCGCGTGCCTGCCGGCCCGCTGCGCCTCGGCGACCAGGTCGTAGATCTCGCGCTGCCAGTCCGTCGGCGGGCCCAGGCAGACCGTCCTGGTCATGTCGGCGTGGTAGCCCTGGTAGCGGGCGCCGAAGTCGATGGTGACCAGGTCGCCGGCGCGCAGGTCCCTGCCGGAGGGGGCGTGGTGCGGGATCGCGCCGTTCTCGCCGGCGGCCACGATCGTGTCGAACGCGGGCTTGTCGGCGCCCAGCTCGGTCATGCGGTGGTCGAGGAGGCGGGCGACGTCGCGCTCGCTGATCCCCGGGACGATTTTCCCGGAAATATCGGCAAATGCCTGGTCGGTGATCTCGCAGGCCGTACGGAGGAGCTCCAGCTCGCCGTCGTCCTTGACCGCCCGCAGCAGCTCCACCACCGGCTCCAGCGGCACCAGCCCCCCGCCGAGGCGCCGGTACGTGGCCACGCTCATCCACGCCGCCTCGATCCCGATCCCCGGCTCCGCGAGCGCGCTCTCCACGTCGTACGCCTCGACCGACGGCACGTCCAGCGTGCGGGCCACCTCGATGTAGCGGTTGTCGGTGGCCAGCAGCGCCGTGCCGTCGGCCCTGACCAGCACGGCGGCGTTCGAGCTGGCCAGCCCGGTGAGGTAGCGGACGTTCACCGGCGAGGTGACGAGCAGGGCCGGAACCTCACGCTCGGGCAGCAACTCGGCGAGGCGGGCCCGGCGTGCCACGTAGTCGACGTTCATGGCGCCAATGTACGTGTTCCGCCCCTGACGTCACTATCGCCCGCCACCTGGCCGAGCCCGCCTGGAGCACCTAGTTGTCGGGCAGCTGCCAGTCGTTCAGGACCTGCGCCGCCGGCCCGGTCCTTTCCATGCCGCCCTTCTCCTGCGCCCGCCTGAGGTCGCGGTAGACGCCGGCGATCTGGTCGATCCCCGCGTCGATGCGGCCCTCCTCGAAGCTCCTGGCCGCCTTCCTGATCTTGTCGCGGGCCTTGCCCGCCACCTTGGGGTCGATCGCGCCCATGGCCTGCTGGGCCATCAGCGCCTCGTCGAACTCCGACAGCCACTTGCGGTAGCCGCCCGGCGGGATCGCATCGCCGAAGGTGGCCTTGGGCTGGACCGTCCCGCGCAGCGAGGTCGGCTCGGGCCCCAGGGTGTTCACCAGGCCGGGCGTCGCGTCCGGCGTGGACTCCTCGGTGGGGAGGGTGGTCGGCAGCGTGGTCGGCGGTGTGGTCGGCGGTGTGGTCAGCTCCATGGTCGGTTCGGGGGTCGGGGTGGAGGCGGTCAGCGGCTCCTCCTTCCTCGCGCCGGCCCACATCACCATGACGACGGTCACCACCGCGATGACCACCACGGCGCCGCCGAGCTGGAGGATGAGCCTGCGGTTCGACGCGGGGGCGGGCTCGAGGTCGCCCGCCTGGTACACGGCGGTGTCACCGGCCCTCGGGCCTCCGCCGTGCCCCGCGGCCTGGAAGACCTCGGTCGCGCCCGACCCGTCGCCCCGGAACGTGCCGGCCCCGGGCGCGCCGCCCTGGCCGCCGGGCGGCACTCCGCCGTCCCGGAGGGAGACGCCCGTCACGGGCATGGCCGGCCCGGGCGGAGGCGACCCAGGGGGAGGCGGCACGAGGAGAGCCTGCCCTGGCGGAGGTGACACGGAGGAAGGCTGCCCAGGCCCGGGCGGCACGGGTGGTGCCGCGGCGGGCGGTGCGGCCGGGTTGCCGCGCGGCCGCGCGATGGCGGCCAGCGCCCGCCGGATCGCCTCACCGCTGCCGGGCCGCTTCGCGGGATCCTCGGCGATCATGGCCAGCACGAGCCGATCCAGCTCCGGGGACACCTCGCCCCTCGACGCGCTCGGCGGTGCGGCCGCACCCCGCCCCGAGGCGCCGCCGGAGTCGCCCTCCGCCCCGGCGCCGAAGGGCGGCCGGCCGCACAGGAGCTCGTAGCAGACGCATCCCAGCGCGTACAGGTCCCCGGTGGCCGCGGCCTCCTGCCCCGCCGCCCGCTCGGGCGCCACGTACCGCGGGTCCCCCGGCACCCGGTCGTCCATCCCGAACCCGACGACCTTGAGTACCCCGCTCCCGGCCAGCCGGAAGCTGTGCGGGGCGACATTCCCGTGGACGACCCCGGCCCGGTGCGCGGCGTCGAGCCCGGCCGCGGCCTGCCCGACGAGGTCGCACACCTCGACGATCGGCAGGGGCCCGCGCGCGGCCAGCTCCTCGCCCAGGCTGGGCCCGGTGAGGAACTCCATCACCAGGAACGGCGCCCCGTCGTGGTCACCGACGTCCAGCACCATGGCCACGTTCGGATGGATCACCCGGGCCACGGCCTGGGCGTGCTGCCTGAGCACCTCCCGGGTGGTGGCCCCCGCCACCCGGGCGCCGAGCACCTTCACGGCCACGACCCAGTCGGCCCGCGTGTCGTACCCTCGCCACACCTCACCCATCGGCCCGCTGCTGATGCGCTCGTCAAGCCGATACCGGTCAGCGACCAAGGACGGCGTCGCGTCGGACATATCCCCGCCAATTACTCGAATATCAGGATTTCCGACCCACCATAGGGCCCCACAGCCCCTGCCGCCCCATCATCCGGCCCCATCATCCGGCCCCGTCATGCAGCCCCGTCATGCAGCCCCGTCATCAAGCAGGGCGGCCCGCCGCTCGCGTACGAGCAGTGGGCCCCCCGCTGGCGAGGTCAGGCCGCCACGGGCTGCGGCGCGCGCCCCACCGGCGCGGCCGCGTCGAGCGGCTGGGGCGCGGCGTTGAAGACGGCATCGTCCAGCCGGCCCTCCGAGCGCGCCACCAGGACGGGGACGACGAGCTGCCCCGCGACGTTGGTGGCGGTGCGGATCATGTCGAGGATCGGGTCGATGGCCAGCAGCAGGCCGACGCCTTCAAGGGGCAGCCCCAGCGTGCTGAGCGTGAGCGTCAGCATGACGGTCGCGCCGGTCAGGCCCGCCGTGGCGGCCGAGCCGACCACCGACACGAACGCGATCAGCAAGTAGTCGCCGAACCCGAGGGGCACGCCGAACACCTGGGCCACGAAGATCGCGGCCAGCGCCGGATAGACGGAGGCGCAGCCGTCCATCTTGGTGGTGGCGCCGAACGGCACCGCGAAGGAGGCGTAGTCACGGTCGACGCCGTTGCGCTCGACGGTGACCCGCTGCGTCAGCGGCAGCGTGCCGACGGACGAGCGGGAGACGAAGGCCAGCTCGATCGCGGGCCAGGCGTTGCGGAAGAACTGGACGGGGTTGACCTTGCCCCACACCGCCAGCACCGTCGGGTAGACGGCCAGCAGCACGATGAAGCAGCCGATGTACACCCCGGCGCTGAACTTGGCCAGCGGCGCCAGCAGGTCCCATCCGTACGTGGACACGGCCTTGCCGATCAGGCCCGCAATGCCGATGGGGGCCAGGCGCAGGACCCACCACAGCGCCTTCTGGACCAGTTCCAGGACGGAGCGGGCGAGGTTGAGGAACGGTTCGGCCTTCTCGCCCACCGCCAGGGCCGCCGCGCCGAGCACGACCCCCAGGAAGACGATCTGCAGGACCTTCACCTCGGTGAAGGCGGTGACGATGTTGGTGGGCAGGATGCCGGTGACGAAGTCGAGCCAGGTGCCCGCGCCCTCGGTGTCCACGGCCTTGGCGGCGGCGGTGTCGAGGGTGACGCCCTGGCCGGGGTTGATGAGCAGGCCGAGGCCGATCGCCAGCGCCACGGAGACGAACGCGGTGATGAGGAACCACACCAGCGTCTTGGACGCGAGCCGGGCGGCGCCGTTGACGTTGCGCAGGTTGGCCACGCTGACCAGCACGGCGGTGAAGACCAGGGGCGGCACGGCGAGCTTGAGCAGCTGGACGAAGATCTGCCCGATGCGGGTCAGCGTCTCGGCCAGCCAGGCCACGTCCCAGATCTTGGCGGCGAAGCCCAGCGCGATGCCGGCCGCGAGGCCGACGAGCAGTTGCAGGGAGAAGGAGAATCTCTTCATGGGTGGGGGAAGCTCCCGAGGAAAACGGCATGCCGACCGGCCACGCGAGCGGGCATGCCAGGTGAGGATTTGGGTGATCGAGGCTGACGCGGTCAGCGACAGAGCGATCCGTGCAACCGGCACAGATCGATGTGCAGCCGCTCGACGAGCCACACGAACACCAGGGAGAACCTCACGAGCTCCCACAACACCCATAAAAACGGGCATATTCCACTAAAGGATGTGACTCACCCCACGATGTCCTTAATGGTCTCGATCAGCCGCACCCGGTCCTCGTGGGTCCTGCCGAGCGGCGCCACGTTCAGCGTGGTCACCCCCGACTCCTTCATCGCCTGGACGCGGTCGCGCACGAACCCCTCGCTGCCGATCAGCGACATGCTCTCCAGCAGCTCGCCGGGCACCAGGGCGGCCGCCTCGTCCTTCTTGCCCTCGAGGTAGAGGTCCTGGATCCGCTCGGCCTCCTTCTCGTAGCCGTAGCGCCTGGCCAGGTCGTTGTAGAAGTTGCGGCCCTTGGCGCCCATGCCGCCGATGTAGAGGGCCGCCATCGGCCGCCCGAACTCCAGCAGCCCGGCCACGTCGTCGCCGATCGCCAGGGACGCCTGCGCGATCACGTCCAGCTCGCCCAGCTCGGGGTCGCGCTTGGCCTTGCCGGTGGCCAGGGACGCGCCCCACACGCCGGCGGCCTTCTCGGGCACGTAGAAGATCGGCTCCCAGCCCTCGGCCAGCTCGGCGGCCAGCTCGACGTTCTTGGGCCCGATGGCGGCGATCACGATCGGGATGCGGGGCCGTACCGGGTGGTTGATGAGCTTCAGCGGCTTGCCCAGGCCCGTGCCCCGGTCGGGCGGGAGCGGCAGCGTGTAGTGCTTGCCCTCGTGCACCAGGCGCTCGCGCCGCCACACCTGGCGGCAGATCTCGATGACCTCCCTGGTACGCCCGAGCGGCGCCGTGTACGGCACCCCGTGGAAGCCCTCGATCACCTGCGGCCCCGACGCGCCGAGGCCGAGCGTGAAGCGCCCGTCGGAGACGTAGTCCAGGCCCGCGGCCGTCATGGCCAGCAGCGTCGGCGTGCGGGAGTAGATCGGCAGGATGCCGGAGGCGATCTCCAGCCGCTCGGTCCTGGCCGCGATGTAGCCCATCTGGCTGACGGCGTCGAAGCTGTAGGCCTCGGCCACGAACACGATGTCGAGCCCGGCCTTCTCGTAGTCCGCCAGCTCGGCCACCGTCTCCTTGAAGCCGCCCGAGTAGTTGAGTGCCATACCGATGCGCATGCCGGGCTCCCGATGAAACCGAATGATATTCCGTTGCGACGCGAACAGGCTATCGCGTCGGCGCGGCGGGCAGGGAGCCACTAGCCTGGATCAGGTGCTGAGTCGGCTCGTCGTCATCGTGTCCGCCGTGGTCGCCGTGACCATGGCCGGACACCGGCTGATACCTGCGCTCGGCGGGTTCACGCCGGTGATGGAGAGCCTGCTGCCCTGGCTGGGGGTGTCCGTGCCGCTGCTGCTGGTGGCCGGCGCGCTGGCACGCTCCAGGATGGCCCTGGCCGCGGCGCTGGTGCCCGGGGTGGTGTGGGCGGCGATGTTCGGCTCCACGCTGCTGCGCACGCCGCCGGGCGGCCCGAGCGACCTGGCCGTCGGCACGGTCAACGTGGGCGTGACCAACAACGCCTCGGGCGAGGCCGTCCGCATGATCGCCAAGGACCTCGACCTGCTGGCCGCCCAGGAGCTGACCAGCGGCGGCCCCGCGGCCAAGCAGCTCAACAAGATGTTCAAGTACCACTATCCGGTCAGCACGGTCGGCCTGTGGAGCCGCTACCCGATCAGCGAGACCAAGCCGCTCGACGTCGGCCTGGGCTGGCCGCGGGCGCTGCGCGCGGTGGTCGCCACCCCCAAGGGCAAGGTGACCGTCTACGTCATGCACCTGGCCTCGGCCCGCCCCGGGGAGACCGCCTCGCGCGACGCCTCTCTCGCGCACGCGCGCAAGCTCATCGACGCCGACCCGAGCAGGCGCATCCTGCTGCTCGGCGACCTAAACACCGCCACCACCGACCGGGGCATGCGGGGCCTGACCCCGCCGCTGAGCGACGCGCAGACCGTGGCGGGCGACGGGTTCGGGTTCACCTGGCCGTCCGAGTTCCCGATCACCCGGCCCGACCACATCCTGTTCAAGGGCATGACGGCGACCAAGGCGGGCGTCGCCCCCGCGACCGGCAGCGACCACCGCGCCGCCATCGCCTCACTGCGGCTCTAGGTGGGGCTCCAGCAGCCGCAGATCCTGGGGCGTGTCGATGTCGGCCGGGTCCCCGTGCTCGTCGCACGGCACCTCGGTGACCAGCTCGGGGTGCTCCTTCATGAACGGCCGCGCCCCCACGTCCCCCACGGCCAGCTCCGCCACCTCGGCGAAGTGCTCGCGGGCAATCAGCACCGGGTTCCTGCGCTTGCCCCCGTAGGTGGCGACCGCCAGCTCCGCGCCTGAGGCGATCAGCGCCCGTACCGCGCCCGGGCCGATGAACGGCTGGTCGACCAGCGCGATCACCACGGACTCCGCCTCCCGCGGCAGCGCGGCGAGCCCGACCCGCAGGGACGAGCCCATGCCGGACGCCCAGTCCGGGTTGCGCACGGTCACCGCCCCGCGCACCTGTACGGTGGCCGCGCCGAGCACGACCACGACGGGGTGGCAGCCGCCCTCCTCCAGCAGTCGCACGCCGCGGTCGACCAGGCGCTCGCCCGCGTACTCGACCAGCGCCTTGGGCGTGCCCAGCCGGGCGCCCTCCCCCGCGGCCAGCAGCAGCCCGGCCACCTTCGCGCTCTTCATGAGCCCTCGTGGTGGATGCGGCCCTCGGTGCTGGACAGCGGGCGGCCCGAGCCGCCCCAGCGCAGCTGGATCAGCTCGGCGGCGATCGACACGGCCGTCTCCTCGGGGGTGCGCGCGCCGAGGTCGAGCCCGATGGGCGAGCGCAATCTGGCCAGCTCGGCGTCGGTGAGCCCGGCCTCGCGCAGGCGTTCGAGCCGGTCCTCGTGGGTGCGGCGCGAGCCCATGGCGCCCACGTACCCGGCATCAGTGCGCAGGGCCACCTCCAGCAGCGGCACGTCGAACTTGGGGTCGTGGGTGAGCACGCAGATCACGGTGCGCCCGTCCACCTGCACGGAGGCCAGGTAGTCGTGCGGCCACTTGACCACGACCTCGTCGGCGTCGGGGAAGCGCTTGGCGGTGGCGAAGATCGGGCGGGCGTCGCAGACCGTGACGTGATAGCCGAGGAACTTGCCCACCCTGGCCACCGCCGCCGCGAAGTCGATCGCCCCGAACACCAGCATGCGCGGCGGCGGCGCGAACGACTGCACGAACACCGCCAGGTCGTCCAGCCGCCGCTCCCCCTCGCCGCCGTAGTGCCTGATGCCGGTCAGCCCCTGGGCGAGCATGCCGCGCGCGTCGTCGTCCACGGCCTCGTCGAGCCGGTCGAGCCCGAGCGTGCCGGAGGAGCGGTCCGGCCAGATGATCCGGCGGGCGCCGATCCGCCCGGGGCCGGAGAGAATGGTGGCGACGGCCACCGGCTCGTGCGCGTCCACGGACATCGCGATCTCGCCCAGTTCGGGGAAGGTCTCGATGGAGATCGGCTCGACGAGGATGTCGATGATGCCGCCGCAGGTCAGCCCGACCGCGAACGCGTCGTCGTCGCTCACGCCGTACCGCTGCAGGACGGGCTCGTCGACCTCGGCGGCCAGCTCGAACACCGCGCCCTCGACGCACCCGCCGGACACGCTGCCGACCACCTCGTCGCCGCGCACCGCCATGGCCGCGCCCGGCGGCCTGGGCGCGCTGCTGAACGTGCTCACCACCGTCGCCAGCCCGAACTTGAGCCCCGACCTCCACCACCTCATGATCTCCGGCAGCACGTCACGCATGGGCCAGCCTTTCGCTGAGTCGCTCGTATGCGGCCAGGCTGTGCCCGGCCACCAGGTCGTCCACGTACGGCAGGGCGGCCCGCATGCCGCCCGTGAGGGGCTGGTAGTCCGCATACCCCTTGTGCGGGTTGACCCAGATCACCCGGTGCGCCTGCCTGGCCAGCCTGGCCATCTGCGTCCCCAGCAGGGCCGGGTCGCCGCGCTCCCACCCGTCCGAGGCAATCACCGCGATCGCTCCGCGCGCGCTGTAGCGGGACAGGTACTCCTTGAGCTCGTCGCCCAGCCGGGTCCCGCCGCTCCAGTCGGGGACGGCCTTGGAGACCTCGTTCAGGGCGGTGCCGGGGTCGCGGTGGCGCAGCTCGGCGGTGACGGCGGTGAGCCTGGTGCCGACCGAGTAGACCTTGGTGGCCCGGGGCTCGCTCCTGACCAGCGCGTGGGCGAAGCGCAGCAGGGTCTCGGCGTACGGGGCCATCGAGCCGCTGACGTCCACGAACAGGACGACCGTGCGCGGCCGGGTGGTGTGCCGCTTGTGCCGGAGCCGGGCGACGTCACCCTTCCTGAGCGCGTCGCGGATGGTGCGGCGCGGGTCGAGCACGCCCCGGTGGGCGCCCTCGAAGCGGCGCGAGCGCCGCCGTTCGCGCCCGCACCTCAGCATGGCCAGCATCCGGTGCACCTCGGCCCGCTCGGCCTCGGTCAGCCTGGCCACGTCGCGGTGCCGCAGCACCTCGGCCCGGCTCGCCGTCGCGGGCGAGGCCGTCCCGTCGTCGCCGCCGTCCGCCTCGCCGTGCGTCTCGGCCGCCAGGTGCCTGGTGACGCTGGTCGTGCTCGTACGGGCCACGCCCGCCCGTACCCCGCCGAAGTACGCGGCGAAGCACCGGTCGTAGCGGGGCAGGTCGTCGGGCGTGGCGCAGAGCGTGAGCCGCCCGGCCCAGTAGACCTCGCCGGAGTCGGCCACGTCGAGGTGGTCGAGCGCCCTGAGCATGTTCTGGGTCCGCTCGTGATCGGCGGCGACCCCGGCCGCCCGCAGCGTCCTGGCGAACGCGGTCACGGTGGCGACCAGCTCATCCATGGGCCAGCAGCCCGTTGCCGAGCACGTTGGAGACGTCCTCCCGGTACTTGAGGGCCGCCCCGAGGGTGGCCGCGGCCAGGGCAGGATCGAGCTCCTTGGCCCCCAGCGTCAGCAGCGCCTCGGTCCAGTCGAGCGTCTCGGCCACGCCCGGCGGCTTGACCAGGTCCGCCTGCCGCAGCCGCTCGGCCGCCCGCGCCACCTGCACGGCCAGCGTCTCGGTGCAGTCGGGCAGCCGGCGCAGCAGGATGGCGACCTCGCGGTCGAAGCCGGGGTGCTCCAGCCAGTGGTAGAGGCAGCGCCGCTTGAGCGCGTCGTGCACCTCGCGCGTCCTGTTGGAGGTGACCACGACCACCGGCGGCGTCGTGGCCCTGACGGTCCCGAGCTCGGGGATGGAGATCGTGAAGTCGGAGAGCACTTCGAGCAGGAACGCCTCGAACTCGTCGTCGGCCCGGTCGATCTCGTCCACCAGCAGCACGCTCGGCTGCGTCTCGATGGCCTTGAGCAGGGGCCGCGCGATCAGGAACCGCCTGTCGTAGATCTCCCCCTCCAGCCGGCCGACGTCGGTGACGCCCGCGGCCTCCGCGGCTTTCAGGTGGAGCAGCTGGCGTGCGAAGTCCCAGTCGTACAGCGCCTGGGCGGCGTCCAGCCCTTCGTAGCACTGGAGCCTGATGAGCGGCGCCTTGAGCAGCGCCGCCAGCGTCTTGGCCAGCTCGGTCTTGCCGACCCCCGCCTCCCCTTCGAGGAAGAGCGGCCGGCCCATCTTCAGCGCCAGGAAGGCGGCCGTGGCCAGCCCTTCGTCGGCCAGGTAGGCGTGCCGGTCGAGGAGCTCGATGAGCTTGTCCGGCGACTCGATGTCCATTGCCTTGATTGTCCGCCGCAGCACTCCTTCAGGCTACGTCGACACCCGGCCCGGCGATATTCGTCCGCCGGCGATGACAGCAGGTCATCGACCGGCTACTTCTCGCGAGCCTCGCCGCGCTCCCGGATCAGGGCCTCCAGCTCGGCCGTGGCCTGGGCGGCGCGGAGCTTCTCCGAGCCCTGGATGCCCATGGCCCCGATGGTGCGCCCGTCGGAGGTGTCGATCTTCGGCCAGGGGTCGCCCACCAGCAGCGTGACCTCCAGGATCTCCGGCCACGAGTAGCGGTGGGTGCGGGCGGCGTTGACGATCGTGATGCCCTCGTCGTCCGCCTCCACCCGCACCCGCCCCAGCAGGTGGAGCACGAACGCCACCGCGCACCCGAACGCCACGATCGCCAGCCGGTCGGGCAGCTTGAACGGCTCGGCGATGAAGACCGCCATGAGCACCGACCCGAGCACGACCACGGCGCCGGAGCTGTAGGCGACGATCCGCGGTCTGCGGGGACGCCAGGTGACGGGCAGGGGCGGTGGAGTGATCGGCTCGGGCACGAAGGAAACCTACCGCAGGCTAGTGGAGGTCCCGCAGGAGGAGGGCGGTCTCGAGCGCGGCGACGGCCGACTCGTATCCCTTGTCCTCCTTGCTCCCCGGCAGGCCCGACCGGTCGAGGGCCTGGTCCATGGTCTCGCACGTGAGGACGCCGTTGCCGACGGGCGTCTCCTCGTCCAGCGAGATCCGGGTCAGGCCCGCGGTCACCGAGTCGCAGACGTAGTCGAAATGGGCGGTCTCGCCCTTGATGACCGCACCCAGCGCCACCACCGCGTCGCAGCGGCGGGCCAGCGCCTGGGCGACCACCGGGATCTCCAGCGAGCCCGGCACCCGCACCACGGTCGCCGTGGCGCCGCTGTCGTCGCAGGCCTGCAGGGCCCGGGCCACCAGCTGGTCGGTGATCTTGGCGTGCCAGCTGGCCGCCACCACCCCCACGCTCAGCCCCGAGGCGTCGGGCACCGCGACGCCCGGCCTCCCCTCACCGCTCATGCGACCGCCTCCGTCGGCCGCAGGAGCGGTGGACCGCTGTGTTCGATCGGTCGCTCGCCACGCTCGCTCATGATGCCTCCGAGATGTGATGGCCGAGGCGGTCGCGCTTGGCCGTGAGGTAACGCTCGTTGTGCGGGTTCATGGCCACGGGGAGGGGCTCGCGGCCGAGGACCTTGATGCCGTACCCGTCCATGCCCTTGAGCTTGGCCGGGTTGTTGGTGAGCAGCCGCACCGATCTGACGCCGAGGTCGGCCAGGATCTGCCCCGCGTTGGAGAACTCCCGCGCGTCCACCGGCAGCCCCAGCTCCACGTTGGCGTCGACGGTGTCGCTGCCGTTGTCCTGCAGGTTGTACGCCTTGAGCTTGGCCAGCAGGCCGATGCCCCGGCCCTCGTGGCCGCGCAGGTAGACGATCACGCCACGGCCCTCCTGGGCGATGGCCGCCATGGCGTTGCCGAGCTGCACCCCGCAGTCGCAGCGCAGCGAGCCGAACACGTCGCCGGTCAGGCACTCGGAGTGGGCCCGGACCAGGATGTTCTCGCCGTCGGACAGGTCGCCGAAGACGAGCGCGACGTGCTCGCCGCCATCGAGCGCGCTGGCGTAGCCGTAGACCCGCCACATCCCGTACGCGTTCGGCAGCCGCGTCTCGGCCACCCGCGTGACCATGCTCTCGGCCCGGCGGCGGAAGTCGACGAGCTGCTCGATGGAGACCAGCGCCAGGTCGTGCTCGTCGGCGAAGCGGCGCAGCTCCGGCAGCCTGGCCATGGTGCCGTCGTCGTTGACCACCTCGGCCAGCGCGCCCGCGGCCGACAGGCCGGCGAGCCTGGCCAGGTCGACGGCCGCCTCGGTGTGGCCGCGCCTGGCCAGCACGCCGCCCTCCTGGTAGCGCAGCGGGAAGATGTGCCCGGGGCGCACCAGCTCGTTGGGCTCGGTCGCGGAGTCGGCGAGCGTGCGGATGGTCTGGGCCCGGTCGGCCGCGGAGATGCCCGTGGTGACGCCGTCGCGGGCGTCCACGGTGATCGTATACGCCGTGCGCATGCGCTCCTTGTTGTGCACCACCATGAGGGGCAGCCCGAGCCGGTCGAGCTCCTTGCCCTCCATGGCCACGCAGATCATCCCGCTGGTGTGCCTGATCGTGAACGTGCACAGGTCGGCCGTGGCCTTGGCCGCGGCGAAGATGAGGTCGCCCTCGTTCTCCCTGCTCTCGTCGTCGACCACGACGACGGGCCGGCCGTTGCGGATGTCGTCGATGGCCCGCTCGATCGGGTCCAGCTTGATGTCGCTCATCGCGCCACCGCCACGCCGACCTCGGCCGTCCGGTATTCACGCAGCCACTTCACGAACCCGATCACCACCAGCACGAAGAAGATCCCGTACACCCATCCTGAGACAACCAGCCCCGAGCTGAACGCCAGCGGCACGCCCACCAGGTCGACGGCCACCCACACGATCCAGAAGTCCACCAGCGCCCGGCCCTGCGCCCAGGTGGCCATCGCGCTGCCGACGAAGATGTAGGCGTCGGCGGCCACCAGGAAGGCGCCCTCCGGCAGCGGCACCTGCGCGCCCCACGACAGGCCGGTGAAGAAGAACAGCAGCCCGACCAGGGCCGTGCCCAGCAGCATCACGCCGATCAGCACGGACCGCTCCCACCACGCGGCGGGGCGGACGCGCAGTTGCCTGCCGTCCTGCGTGCCGCGCCGCCACGCCCACCAGCCGTAGACCGCCAGGCCCGCGAACAGGGCCTGCTTGAGCGCGTTACCGGTGATGTGCGCGTTGATCGAGGCGATGAACAACAGCACCGAGCCGGCGAACTGCACCGGCCAGGTCCACATCGACTTGCGCATGGCGAGCAGGACCGTCGACAGGGCGGCGATGTTGCCGATGAGGTCCGTCCAGAGCACATGGGTGCCGAATACGTTGAATCCGGCGTCGGCCCAGTTCACTGCCTGACCACCAGCCTTTCCACATACTTAGCGATCACGTCGACCTCGATGTTCACGATGTCGCCCACCTGGCGCTCGCCCATGGTCGTGAGCTTGAGCGTGGTGGGGATGAGGCTCACACCGAAGCTGTCGTCGTCAACCGTGGTCACCGTCAGGCTGATTCCGTCGATCGCGATCGAGCCCTTCTCCGCCACGTACGGGCTCAGCGCCCCGGGGAGCGAGAACCGCACGTCGTCCCAGCTCTCGCCGGGCTCCCTGGACAGCAGCACGGCGGTGCCGTCCACGTGGCCCTGCACGATGTGGCCGCCGAGGCGCTGGTCGGCGCGTACGGCGCGCTCCAGGTTCACGGGGGAGCCCTGGAGGAGTCCGCCGAGGGAGCTGCGGTCGAGCGACTCCCTCATCACGTCCACGGTGAACACGTCGTCCTCGACCTCGACGACGGTGAGGCACACGCCGTTGACGGCGATCGAGTCGCCGTGCTTGGCGTCGGAGGTGACGACGGGGCCGCGCACCGACAGCACGGCCCCGCCGCCCGCCTGGTCGATGGCCACCACTTCGCCCTTTTCCTCAATGATTCCGGTGAACATCACTGCTCCCTGCCTGGTTGAGTGGCGGGCCGGGCGATCAGCCGCACGTCCGGCCCTATAGGGGAAATTTCGTCAAAAGTCAGGCGGTGCATCTCGCCGATCGTCCCCACCCCGGCCGCGCCGAGCGCGGCCCGCCCGGAGCCGAGCAGCGCGGGGGCCAGGTACGCGACCACGCGATCCACCAGGCCCCGCCGCAGGAACTCCCCGGCCAGCGTGGGGCCGCCCTCCAGGAACACGCTGACGACCTCGCGCGCGGCCAGCTCCCGGAGGAGGGCTTCGAGGTCGAGACCGTGGCCGTGGCGGGGGAGGCGCAGGAGGTCGGCCTTGAGCCCGGTGTCGGTGTTGTCGGCTACGGCGACGAGCGTGGGGGCGCTGTCGTCGAGCACCCGGGCGTCCTGCGGCGTCCTGCCCCTCGTATCGACCACGACCCGCACCGGCCGCCGCCCGGCCACTCCCCGCCCATCACCCGCGTCAGGACTCCCCGCCCCACCACGGACGCCGACGCCCGCGCTCCGAAGCCCCTGCCCGGCGTCGGCGGCGCCCTCAGCCGGACGCATGCCGCCCGCACTCTTGTCGCCCGTCCCACGGCGGGAACGTGCCGACGCGGGAACCACCGCGCCGACGCGCGCCTCCGGATCGCCGGCTACGCCCGCCTCCTGGCCGTCGCCGCCAGGAGCGCTCGCACCGTTGCCGGCACCCGCACCGGCGCTCTGGCGGCCCTCCACGCCGCCGACAGCTGCGAGGACGGCGGCGGGGCGGGCCGTGAGGTGGGGGTCGTCGGCGAGGACGGTGCCGATCCCGGCGACGATCGCGTCCGAGGCGGCCCGCAGCCGGTGCACGTCGGCCCTGGCCTCGGGCGAGGTGATCCACTGGCTGGTCCCGTCCTCGGCCGCCGACCGCCCGTCGAGCGTGGCCGCGAACTTCCAGGTCACGTGCGAGCGCCCGAGCCGCGCGTACGTCAGCCACTCCTCGTTGCCCCGCGCCGCCTCGGCGGCCAGCACCCCGGACGTCACCGAGATGCCGTGTGCCCGCAGCCGCGCCGCGCCGCCGGCCGCCCTGGGGTTGGGGTCCGGAACCGCGATCACCACCCGCGCGACCCCCGCCGCCAGCAGCGCGAGGCTGCACGGCCCCGTCCGGCCGGTGTGGTCGCAGGGCTCGAGCGTCACGTACGCCGTGCCGCCCCGCGCCCGCTCCCCCGCCTGCGCCAGCGCCACGACCTCGGCGTGCGGTCCGCCCGCGTACGCGTGGAAGCCCTCGCCCGCCACCTGGCCGCCGGCGTCGAGCACGACGCAGCCCACGACGGGGTTGGGGCTGGTGGTGCCGTGTCCGTGCCCGGCCAGTTCGACGGCGCGCGCCATGTGCGCGGCGTCCTGCGCGGGTATCTCCACCCCGGGTCTCCTACTCGCCAGTAGCTCCAAGCCACGGCGGGCCCCGGGGGATTTCGGCCCTGATGCTGCTGTGCGTCAGGGCAGGCGCCCGGCTGGGAACACCGGACACCTCGCGCGCTTCCTCCCATCCGGACTTTAACCGTCGGTCCCGGAATTTCACCGGGTCAACCGGCCGATGGCATCGGCCGGGTCGCGGACTTTAACCGCCGGTTCGGAATTACACCGACCCCGGAGCACGCTAGCTCTCTTGGCTACCAGTGTGCCATGCCCGAATTGCCGTGCGCGACCGCCCTGGCATATTTGACCAAGCGCTAGGTCAAGCAGCCATGAGCCGGCGCGCCCGCCGGGCGGCGGGGCTGTAGAGGACGTCCCCCGGGACCAGCCCGATCCCGGTCTGCAGGGTGCGCAGGGTCGCCGTGGCCCACAGATCGCCGACCGGCGTGGCGGGCAGCCCGTACAGCCGTCTCGCCCAGCGCGGCAGCGTGGCGAACGACAACAGCGTGAGCGCGGGCAGCGCGGGCCTGAGCGGGGCCAGCATGCGCGGGAGCGGGGCGTTCAGCGACAGGCGGAGCGGGTGGGCCGCCTCGGGGACGAACCGCAGCCCCGGCCGCGCGGCGTCGATGTAGTCGCGCAGCTCGGCCACCGACCCCGGGACCTCCTCCGCCTTCAGCCCCACTACCTCGGCCGCCCGCCGCCACTCCGCGACGAACGTGTCGGCCTCGGCGTCCGTCAGCCGCACCCCGGCCCGCCGGGCGACCGACAGGTAGGAGTCGACCTCGCCGACGTGGACCCAGCGCAGGGCGTCGGGCTCGTCGAGGTGGAAGGTGGTGCCGGTGTCGGGGTCGTAGGCGGTCAGGTTGGCGTGGATCTTGCGCACGCGCCGTCCCGCCCGTTCGACCTCGGCATCGGTCCCGTACGTGCGCACGCGTACGAACTCGGTGGTCCGTACGAACCGCGACCAGGCCTCATGGGGATCCATGAGCGCGGAGTTCTGCAGCACCCCGCGCATCGCCCGCGGGTGCAGACCCTGCATCAGCAGCGCCCGGATGCCACCCACCAGCAGGATCGGCTCGCCCATCACCCGCCACGTCACCGAGCGGGGCCCGAAGATCCCATGGTCGCCCATAAGTGAATGGTTACCCAGGTGATGGGCGATTCATGCGCTTTTGAGGGTGGCGGCGGCCCGGAGAGCGTCGACGGCGGCACTCGGGTCGGAGGCGCCGTAGACGGCGCTGCCCGCCACGAACACGTCGGCGCCCGCGTCCGCGCACCGCTCGATCGTGCCCGCGTCGACTCCCCCGTCGACCTGCAGCCAGACCCGCCCGCCGTGCCGTTCGATCATCTGGCGCGCCCGTCGGACCTTGGACAGCACCCCGTCGAGGAACTTCTGCCCGCCGAAGCCCGGCTCCACGGTCATCAGCAGCAGCATGTCGACCTCGCCCAGCAGGTCTTCGTACGGCTCGACGGGCGTGGCCGGGTTGAGCGCGAGACCGGCCCTGGCGCCGAGCGAGCGGATCTCGCGCAGCGTCCTGATCGGCCCCTTGGCCGCCTCGGCGTGGATGGTCACGCTGCCCGCCCCCGCCTCCGCGTACTGCGGCGCCCAGCGGTCGGGATCGTCGATCATGAGGTGGCAGTCGAGCGGCGTCGAGGTCGCCTTGCGCAACGCCTCGACCACGGGCAACCCGATGGTGAGGTTGGGCACGAAGTGGTAGTCCATGACGTCGACGTGCAGCCAGTCGGCATTGGGCACGGCGGCGGCCTCGTCGGCGAGCCTGGCGAAGTCGGCGGCGAGGATGCTGGGCGAGATCTGTACGGCCATGATTGCCCAAGTCTAGTGAACGGCCCGCGCCCGGCTCCCATCAGTCCGGGCGGAGCTCCGCCCGGACGACGTCTCACGCCTGGGGGCTCTTGCGGAGCAGGGCCAGGAACATGGCGTCGGTGCCGTGCCGGTGCGGCCAGAACTGGGCGTGCGGGCCGTCGCCCAGGTCGTCGGCCTCGGGCAGGTAGGCGCGGGCGTCGAGCTGCTCGACGTCGCCCCGGCGCGCCACCACGTCCCCGACCACGACCCGGGTCTCGGCCAGGTGCGGGGAGCAGGTGACGTACGCGACGACGCCGCCCGGGCGCACGGCGTCCAGCGCGGTGCCGAGCAGCCGGCGCTGCAGCTTGCCCAGCTCGGCGATCCCGTGCGGATCCCGCCGCCAGCGTGCCTCCGGCCGCCGCCGCAGCGCTCCCAGACCGGTGCAGGGGGCGTCGAGCATGACGCGGTCGAACACGCCGGGCCGCCACGCGGGCTCGGTGCCGTCCGCCGTGAGCACGGCCGCGTCCCTGGTCGTCTGCCAGACCAGCCGCGCCCGATGCTGCTGCACGTCGGCCGCCACCAGCCGCGCGCCCCCGGGGAAGGCCACGGGGCCGGTGCCGGGGAAGGCCGCGGGGCCGGTGCCGGGGGCCGGGGCGTGGGCGCGGTCCCTGGCTTCCTTGCTCAGCCCCACGAGGTCCCCGTGGGTGGCGATGGCGTCGAGCAGTCCCGCCTTGCCGCCGGGGCCCGCGCACATGTCGAGCCAGAGCTCGTCGCCGTCCCCCTCCAGGGGGACGCGGGTCAGGGCGAGCGCCACGAGCTGGCTGGCCTCGTCCTGGACGGCGGCGCGGGTCTCGGCCACGGCCTCGATCTGGCCGGGGTCGCCCTCGCGCAGGTAGGCCGCGTACGGCGAGTAGCGGCCGGGCAGGGCGTCCGCGGCCTCGAGCTCCTCCACCGAGCAGCGCCCCGGCCGCGCCACCAGCGTGACCAGGGGGCGGGCGTTGTCGGCGTCGAGCAGGTCGGGCATCTCGTCGGGCCCACCGAGCGCGTCGCGGAAGGCGGAGACGATCCAGCGGGGGTGGCCGTAGGCGACCGCCAGATGGCCCACCGGGTCGTCGGCCGGGTCGGGCGCGACGATCGGCAGCCATTCCTCCAGCGTCCTGGAGCCGATCTTGCGGAGCACCGCGTTGACGAACTTGGCGGCCCCGGGGCCGATGCGCAGGCGTACGAGGTCGACGGTGGTGCCGACGGCCGCGTGCGGCGGGACGCGCATGCGCAGCAGCTGGTGCGCGCCCAGCCGCAGCGCGTCGCGCACGTCCGGGTCGGGCACGCGGTCGCTGCACATCTCGATGACGGCGTCGTAGGTGCCGAGCCCGCGCAGCGTCCCGTAGGCGAGCTCGGTCGCCAGCGCGGCGTCGCGCCCCTTGATGCCGCGATCGCGCAGGAGCCGCGGCAGCAGCAGGTTGGCGTACGCGTCGCGCTCGTCGACCGCGCGCACGACGTCGAAGGCCGCGTTGCGGGCGTGGTCGCGTGCGGGTCTCGGCGGCCGCCGCGCACGGTCGCCGCCGCCCCTGCCGCCGGCGCCCTGGTCCCCCCTCGTCCTCATCCCCTCAGACTTTCCCTCACGCCGCGCGCCGGCACCCCGCGTCACTTGAAGATCTCTTTGCTCTCCGGGCGAACCCCGCGAGCCCACTCCACGGCCCCCATCACCCGCTTGCCCTGCGGCTGCACCTCACCCAGCTCCACCGCGTCAGTGGCCGTCCCGATCAGCACGCTCGTCTTGGAGGCGGCGATCTCGCCCTCGGGCAGCCGCTCGCCGGGCACGATCCGCACGGGCCCCACCTTCACCCGCTGCTCCCGGAACTCGCTCCACGCCCCGGGCGCGGGGGTGCAGGCCCGGATGCGGCGGTCGACGTGCATGGCGGGCTTGGTCCAGTCGATCCGGGCGTCCCCCACAGTGATCTTGGGGGCGATGGTCACCCCGTCGGCGGGCTGCGGCCGGGCCTCCAGGGTGCCGTCCTCGACGCCGTCGAGGGTGGCGGCCAGCAGCCCCGCCCCTGACACCGACAGCCGCTCCAGCAGCGACCCGCTGGTGTCGTCCGGGCGGATCGCCTCGGTCACCACGCCGTAGACGGGCCCGGCGTCCAGCTCCTTGACGATCTGGAACGTCGTGGCCCCGCCGATCTCGTCGCCGTGCAGGATCGAGTGCTGCACGGGGGCGGCCCCGCGCCAGGCGGGCAGGATCGAGAAGTGCAGGTTGATCCATCCCTGGCGGGGGACGTCCAGCGCCGACTGCGGCAGCAGGGCCCCGTACGCGACCACCGGGCAGCAGTCGGGCTCCAGCGCGCGCAGCCGGTCGAGGAACTCCGGGTCGCCGGCCTTGGCCGGGCGGAGCACCTCGATGCCCGCCTCCTCCGCGAGCTCGGCCACCGGCGAGGGGTGGACCTTGCGCCCGCGCCCGGACTGGGCGTCGGGGCGGGTGACGACCGCGACGACCTCGTGGCGCGGCGAGTCGATCAGGGTGCGCAGCGACGGCAGCGCCGTCTCCGGCGTGCCCGCGAAGACCAGACGCATGCTCTCAGAGCGCCCTTCCGCCGGTGGCGTGCGGCGAGACCTTGATCACAGGGGCGGACAGGCCGCTCCACTCGGCCTCGCGCACGGCCTTCATGGCCAGCTTGCGCTGCTTGGGGTCCATGCGGTCGATGAACAGGATGCCGTCGAGGTGGTCGGTCTCGTGCTGGAAGCAGCGGGCCATCAGGTCGGTGCCCTCCAGCGTGACGGGCTCGCCGTGCATGTTGAAGCCCTTGGCCACGGCGCGGATGGCGCGCGGCGTCGGGTAGGACAGGCCGGGGAAGGACAGGCAGCCCTCCTCGCCCTCCTCGTCCAGCTCGGCGGACAGGTCGAGGTCGGGGTTGATCACGTGGCCGAGCTGCTCGTCCACGTAGTAGGTGAACACCCGCAGCCCGACCCCGATCTGCGGGGCCGCCAGGCCGGCGCCCGGCGCGTCCATCATCGTGTCGGTGAGGTCTTTGACCAGCTTGCGGAGCTCCTTGTCGAAGTCGACGACCGGGGCCGCCGGGGTGCGCAGCACCGGGTCTCCGAACAGCCGGATCGACTGGATCGCCAAGGGGGTTACTCCGTTCTCGTCTTCGGATCAACCCAGTTTAGTGCTCTCCAGGGAGCGCGCCTTCATCGCCGCCTTGCGCGCCGCCTTGACCACGGCCTGGTCGTCGTGGGCGGAGGCGAGCATGTCGAGCACGGCGATCGTGTCGGGGTGGTCCACCGCGGTCATCTCGCCGACCAGCTTGATCAGGTCCTCCCCCGGCTCGGGCGTGTCGAGCCGGCCCGCGGCCGGGCCCGACAGGTGCATGAGGGCGGCCAGGGAGTCGACCGCGATCCAGGTGTGGTCCTCGGGGCTGAGCGTGGGCGCGTCGAGGTCGCGGATGTGCAGCCAGGAGGCGGCGTAGCGGCGCATCAGCGGATGGCCGAGCGCCTGCCTGACGGGCCCCTCGGCCTCCGGGCCCAGCTCCTCGAGGATGGCGCCGACCGCGCCGCGCTGCCCCGCCGTGCCGGAGGCGGCGATCTCGATCAGGTCGCGGGCCGCGGTCTCCGGCTCGCGGCGCTCCAGCCACCCGGCGACGGCGCTCTGCGTGGCCGAACCCTTGACCAGCGCCGCCACCAGCTCGGCCGCCGACAGGTCGGCGAACACCTCCACCTCGGCCGTCGTCGGCGCGTCGTGGCCCTCGCGCAGCAGGTCGCGGCGGATGGCCCAGACGCCGAGCGGGGTGAGCGCGGTGCGGCCGGCCGCGGTCTGCTCGACGAGCCCGCAGTACGTCAGCAGCGACAGCGCCTCCAGCAGCTCGGCGGGCAGCGCGGCGGCCAGCCGGCGCATCTCGACGGGGCCGGGCGCGCAGGCGACCTCGTGGGACTGGAGGATGCCCCTGGCGAGGTTGGCGGTCGCGACGCCGGAGCGCACCGAGTAGATCGTGGCGAGCATCTCGGCCAGGTGGCCGTCGACCACGGCGGAGCCCGTCAGGCCCGCGTCGGCGCGGTCGAGCACGTCCATGACCACGCCGTCCCAGAACTCCAGCGTGGCCTCCACCGTGAGCTGCATCGACAGCGGCCCGCGCGCGGCGCGGCCGCCGAGGATCTGCAGCAGTCCGGTGTTGACGGCGACGATCCAGATCAGGCGCAGCCGGGAGGCCGGCAGGCCGAGCTCCCGGGCGGCGGCCTCGGCGTCCGCCTCGCTCAGGTGCCCTTCAGGGGTGACCTGGCGGGTGCCCGTCCACGTGGTGAGCCTGATGGCGTCGGCGACGAGCGGCACCCCGGGCACCGCCGCGGCCAGCTCGGCCTCGGGCGCGAGCAGGACCGGCGGGAACGTCAGCGCTTCGTGCTCCACGGGAGTCTCCTCAGGAGGCCGTGGGGGCACGGCGGCCTGCTCATCGATCAGCTTGCGCAGCTCGGCGAGGTCGAAGACGTTGTTTGCCACCCACGAAACTTACTGCACAGGAGTCACATGGGCGTACTCAACGGATGGCGCGGGACCGGGCTTTGAAGGCGGCCTTGCGTGCCGCCTTCGCGACCGTGCCGTCGGGGATGGAGCGTCCCAGCAGCTCCAGGACCTCGACGACGTCGGGGTGGTCGACCCGCCACATCTCCTCGATCATATGGGCGGGCGGGCCCGAGGCGGCCATGTTCTCGGCGAAGATCTCGGGATCCTCCTCGGCCGCGGGCATCGCGAGCGCCAGCATGTCCACGCTGACCCAGAGCAGCTCCTCCTGGGTGAGCTGCGGCGCGGGCAGCCTCCTGGCCGCCAGCCAGTGGATGACGTGCGGGCGCAGCTCCTGGTCGTCGAGGTAGGCGCGGACCTCGGGCTCGGCCTCGGCGCCCAGCCGGTCGACGATGGTGATCGCGATGCCGCGGGCCACGGCGGGCGCGCCGGAGGCGGCGGCCAGCAGCTCGGCGGCGGCCTCGCCGGACGCCCGGCCGCTCAGCCACCCGCTGATGTCCTGCTCGGCGAGCTCGGCGGGCACGCCTTCGAGCAGCCCTTCGATGAGCCCGAGCGCGTCGGCCTCGGCCAGGTCGGGGGCCTCGGGCGCGTCGAGGCCGAGCGACAGGTAGTGCTCGCGCAGTCCCCAGACGCCCAGCGGGGTGAGCTCCGCGGCGTCGTCCGTGACCTGGATCATGCCGCACCAGGACAGCCGGTCGAGCGTGCCGGCCAGGTCGGCCTCGCCGTCCTCGGCGATCTCCTCGAGGTAGTCGCCGATCACGGTGACGGGCACCCGCACCTGGAGCCGGTAGAGCATGTCGAACAGGTCGTAGTGGCCCTCGTCCTGCTCGACCAGGTCGGCGACCCGAGCCGCCCAGCCCTCCAGCGGGTCGCCGGTGTCGGGCAGCGGGTGCTCGGCCAGCAGGGGCACGCTCTCCAGCGCCGCGAGGAGGTCCTCCCGCGAGGCCAGGCGGGCGGCGGGCAGCGGCGTGCACCCGGGGCAGTCGCAGGGAGCCTCGCCCAGGTCGGGCACCTCGCCGGAGGGGATGGCGACCTCCCGCTCGAGCGACTCGGGGCCGATGGAGCTGAACAGGCTCTTGGCCATGCCGAAGTTCGCGGGGTCGGCGAGGGCCTCGGGCATGCGCGGCGCGATGTCGTCGAGCCTGTCGCGCATGAGCACCGCCGTCGGCTCCGGCACCGCGCCCGCCTCGCTGAGGTAGTCGACGAGGGTGCGGGCGGCGGCGACGGTCTCCGGAGCGCTCTCCGGCGGGGCGATGACCTTGCGCGGATAGATGGACAGCAGCAGCTCGTCGAAGGTCTCCGGGGTGAAGTCACCCAGTTCGTTGACGTTGAGGTAGTCGCTGGCGTAGTCGCAGAGCAGGCGGACCTCGTCCGCGTCCACCTCGACTTCCCGCGCGTGCCCCCAAGCGCGCAGGTCGTCGATGGCCTGGTTCACCCATTCGATCGACACATGGGCACGCTAACGGCTGGTCTCCAGATGAGCGAATCGGGGAAATGGTCTAAATCAGGTCGAGCGGGTCGACACTCACCTTCACGACATCGGGCGTCTTACGCGCCGCACGAACCCCACTGGCCCCTTTGAGCGCGGCCGCCAGGGCCGCTCCCCCGGATCTCGGCACCCGGATCATGGCGCGTTCCTGGCCGGCCTCGTCCACGGGCACGGGGCCGAGCACCTCGGCGTCGGGCGGCAGGCGTGCCTCCTCGAGCATCTGCCTGACCGCGCTCGCCGCGCCGGTGAGCGTGGCCATCCGCACCGCCGGCGGGAAGCCCAGCTCGGCGCGGTCGCCCAGCTCGCGCTCGGCGTGGGTGACGGGGTCCCACCTCAGCACCGCCTGTACGGCGGGCAGCGCGGCGTCGCCGAGCACCACCAGCTCGGCGGCGGGGCGGAGCAGGGCGGCGGCGTTCATCCACCTGCGCACCGCCTCCTCGGCCGCCCTCAGGTCGGCCCTGCCCAGGAGCGCCCAGCCGTCGAGCAGCACGGCCGCCGCGTAGCCGTCCTCGGCCACGGGCTCGGCGCCCGGCGTGGCGACGACCAGCGCCCGGGTGGCGGGAACGGTGGCCAGCACACCGTCGCGGCCCGACGTGCGCACCTGCACGGAGGGGAAGGCCCTGCCGAGCTCCTCCGCGGTGCGCCTGGCGCCGGTGATCACGGCGCGGAGCCTGGGGCTGCCGCAGGACGAGCAGCGCCAGTCGGCGTCCACCCGGCCGCACCAGCGGCAGTAGGGGGCCGCGTGGCCGCCTCGGAGGGCGAGCGGCCCGTGGCACAGGTGGCCGGGCCCCGCCGGTGCCTCCGGGATTTGGAAGGCCGTCCCGGCGTGCGGGTCGGACGGCGACGCCGCTCTCCGCGTGGGAGGCAGGGCGCAACGGGCGGGAGTGCGGCAGTGCCGGCAGGCCAGGGCGGGCAGGTAGCCGCGTCTGGGCACCTGCACCAGCACGGGCCCGCTCTCCAGGCCGTGGCGCAGGGCCCGCCAGGCGAGGCTGGGCAGCCTGGCCTGGCGGGCCGCCTGGTCCTTGGCCAGCTCGGCGTCCTCACCCGCGGGGCGCACCCGGGGGGCGAGGCCCCTGATCGTCGTGCGGGCGCCCACGATCGGCCTGGCCCAGCCGGAGGCGACGAGCTGGGTGGCCTCGGCGGTGCGCGCGTATCCGCCGATGAGCATCGCGGCGCCGCTCCTGTGGGCCCGCAGCCCCAGAACCTCGCGGGCGTGCGGATACGGCGCCAGGCGCTCGGCGTGGAGGTCGTCGCCGTCGTCCCAGATGGCCACCAGGCCGAGATCGGCGACGGGGGCGAACATGGCGGCCCTCGTGCCGACGACGGCCCGCACCTGGCCTCTCAGCACCTTCAGCCACCGCCGGTAGCGCTCGGCCGGGCCGAGGTCGGCGGTCAGCGCCACGTGCCTGCCCGGCCCCAGCACCCGGGCGAACTCGCCGTCGGCCAGCGCGACGTCCTTCCCGTCGGGCACCACGACGACCGCTCCCCTGCCGCCGTCCAGCGTCGCCCGCACCGCCTCGGCCGTCGCCCCCGTCCATCCCCTGGCGCCCGGCAGGGCCGACCACACGGCCCGGGGCGCGCGCCCGTCGCGCAGCGCGCCGAGGAAGGAGGGGCCGGTCGGGTACGCGTCCCATGCGCTTTCGGTCCGGGACGGCTCCGCGGGCGGCAGGTCCTGCTTGGCGGGCTCCTCCGCCTCGGCCTTGGCGTGGCGGGGCGGGACGGCCAGGCGGAGCACGTCGGTCAGGGTGCCCGCGTACCGGTCGGCGACCGCCCTGGCCAGCCCGGCGATCTCCGGGGTTAGCACGCGCTCGGGGGACACCACGCGCTCGAGTGGCATGAGCCTGCCGTCGTGCTCGCTCTCGTCCACCCGTTCCAGCAGGAACCCGTCGACCAGCTTGCCCGCGAACCGTACCCGCACCCGCACGCCCGGCTCGGCCGTCTCGTGCATGGAGTCGGGCACCAGGTAGTCGAAGGGGCGGTCGAGGTGCGGCAGCGGGCTGTCCACCACGATCCTCGCCACGGGGCGCTCAGGGGCGGGCGCGGGGGCCCCTTTGGTGTCCTTCGACGACGCTGGGGGCCGCACGGCGTCGAGCGGCAGAAGGGCGTCGTCGGAGTCGGTCACGCATTACGTCTACCAGACCGTTCGCCGTGACCGGGCGAGAGCGGAACTGTCGCCGGGGCCAGGCGTCCCAAGCGGTCGCGGGCGCGCCGACAGGGCGCGTCCGCCCAGGTGGACCGAGCCCGGCCCCGGGGACGCGCCGTCGGAGCCCGTACGGCACGGCGGCCGTACCCTCGTCAGAAGGGCCGTGCGCCGCCAGACCCCGACAGCCGGACGGCGGCCGCGAGTGTCGTCCGTCGAAACCTCAACGGCCGGACGGCACCCGCAAGTGTCGCGCGCCGGAACCTCACCGGCTCCGGGCGCGCCTGGCACGCCCAGAGGCGCCGCGCAGCAAGGCGGCACCCCTTGAGCTCAGACGGCGTGGGTCAGAGACCGGCGGCGTTGCGCAGGGCCTCGGCGCGGTCCGTGGACTCCCAGGAGAAGCCCTCACGGCCGAAGTGGCCGTAGGCGGCGGTCTCGGAGTAGATCGGGCGCAGCAGGTCGAGGTCGCGGATGATGGCGGCCGGGCGCAGGTCGAAGACCTGGAGGACGGCGTCCTGGATCTTCTCGACCGGCAGCTTCTCGGTGCCGAAGCACTCCACGAACAGACCCACCGGCTGCGCCTTGCCGATCGCGTAGGCGACCTGGACCTCGCACCGGTCGGCCAGGCCGGCGGCGACGACGTTCTTGGCCACCCAGCGCATGGCGTAGGCCGCCGAGCGGTCGACCTTGGACGGGTCCTTGCCGGAGAAGGCGCCGCCACCGTGGCGGGCCATGCCGCCGTAGGTGTCGATGATGATCTTGCGGCCGGTCAGGCCGGCGTCGCCCATGGGGCCGCCGATCTCGAAGCGGCCGGTCGGGTTGACCAGCAGGCGGTAGCCCTCGGTGTCGAGGTGGTCGAGGCCGGCCAGCACGGGGTCGACCACGTGCTCCTTGATGTCCGGCGTCAGCATCTCCTGCAGGTCGATCTCCGCCGCGTGCTGCGTGGAGACCACCACGGTGTCGAGACGGACGGGCTTGTCGCCGTCGTACTCGATGGTCACCTGCGTCTTGCCGTCGGGACGGAGGTAGGGCACCGTGCCGCTCTTGCGCACCTCCGACAGCCGCTGCGCCAGCCGGTGGGCCAGCGTGATCGGCAGCGGCATCAGCTCGGGGGTCTCGCGGCAGGCGTAGCCGAACATGAGCCCCTGGTCGCCCGCGCCCTGGCGGTCCAGCTCGTCCTCGGCCTGGTCGACCCGGCTCTCGTAGGCGTCGTTGACGCCCTGGGCGATGTCGGGGGACTGGGCGCCGATGGACACCGACACGCCGCACGAAGCGCCGTCGAAGCCCTTGTGGGAGGCGTCGTAGCCGATCTCGAGGATCTTCTCCCGGATGAGGGCCGGGATGTCGATGTAGGTCTCAGTGGTGACCTCGCCTGCGACATGGACCTGGCCGGTAGTGATCAGCGTCTCGACCGCGACCCGGCTCTTGGGGTCGTCCTTGAGCATGGCGTCGAGAATCGCGTCACTGATCTGGTCAGCGATCTTGTCCGGGTGGCCCTCGGTGACCGACTCGGAGGTGAACAGGCGACGTGACAACTCAGTGGCTCCTCATGCAGCGGCTGCTGACGGATTTAAGGCCCGGGACGCATGGGCATGCCTGGGCCTCGCCGAAGTCTAGCCCCACCCGGTGCCAGGGCGCGAAACCGTCCGCCATCCGGTTTGCGTCACAGCTCGGGCAGGGGGTCGGGCGGCAGAGTCTCCGGCGCGAAGATCTCCGCGTCGGCGGCCGCCACCACCGCGGCGTACTCCTCATCGAACTCGAACACGATCGAGTCCAGCTCGATGACCGGTCCAGGCAGGATGGGGCCGAGCCTGGTGTGCCGCGGGAACTCCGCGAACACCGCGACCGGCCGATCGCTCCTGAGCGTCCTGGTGGCCAGCACCGATATGGAGGAAGCGGTGACCACGATCAGGAAATTCCCCGTCCCGGCCGGTCCTGCGGACACCGCCGGAAAGACGTAGCAGATCTCCCCCTGGTCGCCGAGCAATGTTCTACAACGGTCTCTGACAGCAGAACCCACCGGCATTCCATCCCCCTTCGCCCCAAGTATCCGCAGGCGTATAGGGGTGAGCAATAGGAGATCGGGTAATCGCTCTTGCACGATTCGAACGGTCCAACGGGGGGTACGAGGCCCGGATACGCACTTCCCGGAAGTCCGGCGCCACGCTAGGGGAGGCGGGCCGCCACGAGGTCCCACACGACGTCGGCGAGGGCCTCCTTGGGCCCGAACGGCACCTCGACCGGGTCGCCGCCCGCCACCAGCACGGTGGCCGCGTTGTCGGGCGTGCCGAACGCCAGCCCCTCCCCCACCTGGTTGACGACCAGCAGGTCGCAACCCTTGCGGGCGAGCTTGGCCTGGCCGTTGGCGAGCACGTCGTGCGTCTCGGCGGCGAACCCGACGATCACCTCGGGGTACGCCCCGCGCTCCAGGCTCGGCATGGCCTCATCCGGCTCCTGGTCCGCGAGGGGCTGGGCCGCGCCTCGGGAAAGCGTCTGCGTGGCTCGGGCCTCGCGGCGGAGGGCGCCGAGCTCGGCGAGGATGTCGGGATTCTCGGCCAGGAAGATCGGCTCCGGCTCGCCGCCCGTCTTCTTGATCTTCGCGTCGTGCCGCGTGGCGGGCCGGAAGTCGGCCACCGCGGCGGCCATGACCACCGCATCGGCGTCGGCCGCGGCGGCGAGCACCGCCTCGCGCAGCTCGTACGCCGACTCCACCCGCACGACCTTGGCCCCGGCGGGATCGGGCAGCGTGACGTTGGCCGCCACCAGCGTCACCTCGGCCCCCCTGGCGAGCGCGGTGCGCGCCAGCGCGTAGCCCTGCCGCCCCGACGAGCGGTTGCCGAGGTAGCGGACCGGGTCGATCGCCTCCCGCGTGCCTCCGGCGGAGACGACGATCTTGCGCCCGGCCAGGTCTCGGGGCCGGCCGCGCAGCACCCGCAGGCAGACCTCGAAGATCTCCGCGGGGTCGGGCAGGCGCCCGGGGCCGGTGTCGGCGCCGGTGAGGCGCCCGACGGCGGGATCGATCACGACGGCGCCCCGCTCGCGCAGCGTCTCGACGTTGGCGCGGGTGGCGGGGTGCTGCCACATCTCGGTGTGCATCGCGGGCGCGAACACGACCGGGCAGGTGGCCGTCAGCAGCGTGTTGGTGAGCAGGTCGCCGGCCAGCCCGTGGGCCGCCCTGGCGAGCACGTCCGCGGTCGCGGGCGCCACCACGACGAGATCGGCCTGCTTGCCGATCCGGACGTGGGGCACCTCGTGGACGTCGTCCCAGACCTCGGCGGAGACGGGGTTGCCGGACAGGGCGGCCCAGGTGGGCGCGCCCACGAACTTCAGCGCCTCGCGGGTCGGCACGACCCGCACCTCGTGCCCCGACTCGGTGAACAGGCGCAGCAGCTCGCAAGCCTTGTACGCGGCGATGCCGCCGCTGACGCCCAGGACGACCTTCATCGAAGGAGTCAGACCGCGCCTTCGATGGGCTCGGCGTTGAGCAGACCCTCGGAGACCTCGCGCAGCGCGATGGACAGCGGCTTCTCCTGCGCGTGCGTCTCGACCAGCGGGCCGACGTATTCCAGCAGGCCCTCGCCGAGCTGGGAGTAGTAAGCGTTGATCTGGCGAGCGCGCTTGGCGCCCATGATCACCAGGGAGTACTTGCTGTCGACGATGTCGAGCAGCGCGTCGATCGGCGGGTTGGTGATGCCCTCCGCGGCCGGGGTGGTGCCTGCCACGATTGTCAGACCTCTCGGTTGGTGGTTGTCGTGACCCCCTGAGGGTCAGTCATCAAGGCTATCAGCCGGCGGCACACGTCTTGGACGCTTGTGTTCACGAGTGTCAAGTCGAACTCCTGCTCCGCGGCCATCTCGACCCGCCCCGCCTCCAGGCGGCGCGCGATGACGTCCTCGGGCTCGGTGCCGCGGCCACGCAGCCGCTTCTCCAGCTCCTCCCACGTGGGCGGGGCCAGGAACACCAGCAGGGCCTCGGGCATGCTCCTGCGCACCTGCCTGGCGCCTTCGAGGTCGATCTCGAGCAGGGTGGGGACCCCGTCGGCGAGCTTCTTCAGCACCGGCTCGCGCGGCGTGCCGTAGCGGTTTCCCGCGAACTCCGCCCACTCGAGCAACTCCCCGGCCGTCACCAGCCGGTCGAACTCCTCGCCGTCGACGAAGTAGTAGTGGACCCCGTTCACCTCACCGGGACGGGGCCTCCTGGTGGTCACCGAGACCGACAGCCACACCGCGGGGTGTGCCCGCCGGAGCTCGGCGACGACCGTGGACTTGCCGACGCCCGACGGCCCTGAAAGGACCGTCAGCCGCCGTTCGCTCAAGGGCAAGAATCCGACCTCCGCTCCGGGCCCGAATGCCTCGTAGGCACTGATTTCGCCGGACCAGGACCTGTCGGTCACTTTCCTACCCCCCGTTGAACCTGCGCTTTCTTGTGGAACAGAGATTAGCTCTCGTTGCCACCGAACTCGCGCTCGAGGGAGGCCCTCTGGTTCGCGCCGAGACCCCGCACGCGGCGGGACTCGGCGATGGCAAGCCGCTCCATGAGCTGCTTGGCGCGGACCTTGCCGACGCCGGGGAGCGATTCCAACAGAGCCGACACCTTCATCTTGCCGATGACGTCGTCGGTCTGCCCATCCTTGAGCACCTCAGCCAGAGAAACCGCGCCATGCTTGAGCCGGTTCTTGACCTCGGCACGCTCTTTACGGGCCTTGGCAGCCTTCTCCAGGGCTGCGGCGCGCTGCTCGGGGGTCAGTGGAGGAAGAGCCACGCCGGGTCACCTCGAATTTCTGTCGATGTACTCGGACGGGAAGGGAAACTAGCTGGTCATCGCCCCCTAAGCAACGTCAAGCGCCGTTTCTCTCCTCACAAAATCCACTTCATCACTCTGCGTGAGTGTAAAATCACATTGTGCTGATCAAATCGCCCTCACTTCCCGGTTCGCGCGTCGGCCCGCGACGGTGTCGCGAAACGCAACGATGATCGCATTCCAGCCACCCGCCGATGTCCGAAATCCTGCGCAGACCAGGGCCGAAACCCGTTCCGAAGATCGCGTGCGCAGCCCCCCGCGCATGCATTACGATCTTGCCAGGCACCCCGGCACGGCATGATCCACATCCCCACGGACGGCACCCTCGCGCCACGTGCCCACCACCCCGATCCGAGCCCGCGGATCACCCACCCACCCCGCCAGGCATGACCCGCGTCGCGGGGTCACCGCGCCATGATCGTGAGGCTGAGGGGCGGCCTCTCCGCTTCGGCGCGACAGCACGGGGGTGGAACCAGGCGTCGGCGGCGCGATGGGCCGACGATCCACCACGGAGCCGGCCAAGAGTGCGCGTCGTCACGGCGACCGGCCCGTGAGCCTTCACGACCGGCCATGACAGACGGCAACGGACGTCGGCGCGTGCGGCCCACCGTGCGCAGCCGTAAAGGATGAATGGCTTGAAGGGCGCGCGGCCCACCGCGCGGAAACCAGAAAGCGGGGTTAGGAGGCGCGCCGGAGGGAGGAGGCGATGGCGGCGGCGGCTGCGCCCGGGTCGGGGGAGGCGGTGATGGGGCGGCCGATGACGAGGAGGTCGGCGCCGTCGGCGAGGGCCCGTTCGGGCGTGGCGACCCGCGCCTGGTCCTGCGTGTCGGCCCCCGCGGGCCGCACCCCCGGCGTGATGAGCGTGATCCCCTCCCCCACCTCGGCCCGCACGGCGGACACCTCGTTGGGCGAGCACACCAGCCCCTTGGCGCCCGACTCCACCGACAGGGCGGCCAGGCGGCGCACGGCGTCGTCGGCGGGCCCCACGAGCCCGATGCGCGCCAGGTCGGCCTCCGACAGCGAGGTCAGGATCGTCACCGCGGCGATCTTGGTCTGCGGGTCCGCGGCCTCCACGGCGGCGCGGATCATGGCGGGGCCCCCGGCGGCGTGCACGGTGAGGATGGCCGGGCGCAGCCGGGAGACGGCGCGGGAGGCGCCGGCGACGGTGTTGGGGATGTCGTGGAGCTTGAGGTCGAGGAACACCTGCACGCCGCTGGCCCCCCGCACCGAGGCGATCACGTCGGGGCCGTAGCGCAGGTAGAGCTCCAGGCCCACCTTGACCGTGCTGACGTGCGGCGTCACCAGGGCCGCCCACTGGGCGGCGGTCTCCAGGTCCGGGGCGTCCAGGGCGACGGCGATGGGCGCGGGGGTCAGGAGCGGGGCGGGAGTCAAGACGAACTCTCCTCGGTACGGCGACTGATGACCATGGTGTGCTCTCTTCGGAGTCGACGAGCAGGTGGCGGGGAGCGCTCCCCGGCGGACGGTGGGCCAGGCCGACGGCGTCGGCCAGGCGCTGGAAGCCGCGGGCCCTCAGCAGGTCCTCAAGCTCGCGTTCGATGCGCAGGCAGGCGTAGGGGTCGTGGAACAGCGCCGTGCCCACTCCGACCACGCAGGCGCCCGCCAGGACGAGCTGGAAGGCGTCCCTGCCGCTCATCACGCCGCCGATGCCGATGAGGGGCACCCCGGGCAGGGCGGCGTGGACCTGCCACACGCACCGTACGGCGAGCGGCAGGATCGCGGGCCCCGACAGCCCTCCGGTCACGGCGGCGAGCGAGGGCCGCAGCGCCTCGGTGTCGATGGCCATGCCCAGCGGGTTGTTGATCATGGACAGCGCGTCGGCCCCCGCGTCCACGCAGGCCCGCGCGACCGAGACGATGTCGGCCACGTCGGGGGCCAGCTTGGCCACGACCGGCACGTCGTAGCGCATGATGGAGCGCACGGAGGCGATCACCTCGGCCGCGGCACTGCCCTCGCGGGCGAAGACGCGGCCGCGGTCCTCCATGTTCGGGCAGGAGAGGTTGACCTCCAGGGCAGTGACCCCGGGCGCGTCGGCCAGCCTGCGGGCCAGCTCGGAGTATTCGGCGACGGTGCCGCCGCCGATCGAGACGATGGTCTTGATGCCCCGCTGCGCGAGCCAGGGCAGCTCGCGCTCCAGGAACGCGTCGATGCCCGGCCCCTGCAGGCCGACCGCGTTGAGCATGCCCGAGGGGGTCTCGGCCATGCGCGGCGTGGGCCGCCCGGCACGCGGCGCCATGGTGATCGAGCGGGTGGTCAGCGCCCCGAGCCGGTGCAGGTCGAAGAACTGGGCCAGCTCCCGCCCGGACGAGGCGCATCCGGCGGCCGTGGTGATCGGGTTCGCGAGCTCCACATGCGCCAGAAATGTCCGCATATCAACTGACATGTCGTGCACCGCCTCCGGGGGCACCGAGCGCGTCGAACGGGATCGTTCCCACGTCCTCGAAGCGCACCCGCTCCCCCCGGAACACCGGTCCTTCCGCGCACGCCCGCACCATCCTGGTCACCCCGTCGTCCCCGATGACGGGCAGCACGCACGTCATGCACACCCCGATACCGCAGGCCATCGACTCCTCGACGGCCACCTGCACCGGGATGTCGAACTCCATCCCCACCGCCGTCACGGCCCGCAGCGTCTCCATCGGCGCGCAGGCGTAGACGGCGTCCGCCCGCGTGTCGGCGATCACCGAGGGTAGCGCGTCGGTGACCTTACCGCGGAGCCCGAGCGAGCCGTCCTCGGTGGTCAGCGTGGTGGTCTCGGCGATGCGGCGGGCCCGCATGGCCCCGAACACCCGCTCGGCGCCGGTGCCGCCCAGCACGAAGTCGACCCGGCAGCCCCGCGCCAGCAGCGCGTCGGCCAGCGGGAACAGCAACGCGGAGCCGTACTCGGAGCCGACCAGCACGCAGTGCACCGGGTCACGCGGCAGCGGAAAGGGCCGGCCGAGCGGCCCGACCAGGTCGAGCGTGTCGCGGGCGCGCCGCTCGGCCAGCCAGGCCGTGCCGGGGCCCCGGGCGGTGAAGACCAGCTCGACCGTGCCGCCGTAGTCGGACTTGACGTCATGGATGGACAGGGCGCGGCGCGTCACCATCGAGGTCTGGGCCCCGCCGACCGCGACGGAGACGAAGTGACCGGGGCGGTAGCGCTCGGCTATGCCGGGCGCCACCACCGTCAGCGCATGGTAGGCGTCGACCCGGCGCGTGGTCAGCACCGTGCCCGTCACCTGCACCGGAGTGCCGGCCAGTCGTCTTCACCTCCCGTGCGGGGTCAGCCCCGGAGTGCCTGCGCGTGCTCCTGGAGCGACCGTACGCCGACGTCGCCGCGGACGATCGCCTGGATGCCCGCCGCCGCCGCGGCGAGCCCTGAGACCGTGGTGATGCACGGGATGCCGCGCAGCACCGCGGCGGTGCGGATGTCGTAGCCGTCGAGCCGCGGCCCCGACTGCCCGGGGCTGCCGAAGGGCGTGTTGACGATCAGATCGACCTCGCCGTCGAGAATGGCCTGCACGCTCGTGCGTTCACCTCCGGCACCGGGACCCTCGCTCTGCTTTCGCACGATCTTGGCATGGACGCCGTTGCGGCGCAGCACCTCGGCGGTCCCCTCGGTGGCCAGGATCTCGAATCCGAGATCCGCGAGCGCCTTCACAGGGAAGATCATGGCACGCTTGTCCCGGTTGGCCACGGACACGAACGCGCGTCCCTTGGTCGGCAGCTCGCCGTAGGCGGCCGCCTGGGACTTGGCGAACGCGATCCCGAAGAACTCGTCGATGCCCATGACCTCGCCCGTGGAGCGCATCTCGGGCCCCAGCACGATGTCCACACCCCGGAACCGGTTGAACGGCAGCACCGCCTCCTTGACCGCGATCGACGCGTCCATCGGCAGCGTCCCGCCGTCGCCGGTCGCGGGCAGCATGCCCTCCTCGCGCAGCGAGGCGATCGACGCGCCGAGCATCACCCGGGCCGCCGCCTTGGCCAGCGGCACCGCCGTGGCCTTGGACACGAACGGCACGGTGCGGCTGGCCCGCGGGTTGGCCTCCAGGACGTAGAGGACGCCGGCCGACATCGCGTACTGGACGTTCAGCAGGCCGCGCACGCCCACCCCGGCGGCGATGGCCTCGGTCGCGGCGCGGATGCGCTTGATGTCGTGGCTGCCGAGCGTGATGGGCGGCAGCGCGCACGCCGAGTCGCCGGAGTGGATCCCGGCCTCCTCGATGTGCTCCATGACGCCGCCGAGATAGAGCTCCGACCCGTCGTAGAGGGCGTCGACGTCGATCTCGATGGCCTCGTCCAGGAACTTGTCCACCAGCACCGGGTGGCCGCCCTCCTGGGCCGCCATGTACGTCGTCAGCGTCTCCTCGTCGTACACGATGGCCATGCCGGCGCCGCCGAGCACGTAGGACGGCCGGACGAGCACGGGGTAGCCGATCTCCTCGGCGATCTCCCGGGCCTCGGCGACGGTGAGCGCGGTGCCGTGCTTGGGCGCGGGCAGCCCGGCCTCGGCCAGCACCCGCCCGAACGCGCCGCGCTCCTCGGCGAGGTGGATCGACTCCGGCGAGGTGCCGACCACGGGCACGCCCGCGTCCTTGAGCGCCTGCGCCAGCCCCAGCGGCGTCTGGCCGCCGAGCTGCACGATCACGCCCGCGACCGGGCCCGTCTGCTGCTCGGCGTGGACGACCTCCAGCACGTCCTCCAGCGTGAGCGGCTCGAAGTAGAGCCGGTCGGAGGTGTCGTAGTCGGTGGAGACGGTCTCCGGGTTGCAGTTGACCATGACGGTCTCGAACCCGGCCCTGGACAGCTCGAACGAGGCGTGCACGCACGCGTAGTCGAACTCGATGCCCTGCCCGATGCGGTTGGGCCCGGAGCCGAGGATGATGACCTTCTCGCGCTCGCCATCGGGGACCTCGTTCTCCTCGTCGTAGGTGGAGTAGAGGTACGGCGTCTTCGCGGCGAACTCGGCGGCGCAGGTGTCGACGGTGTTGTAGACCGGGCGCAGTCCCAGCGCGTGGCGCAGGTCGCGCACCCGGGCCTCGTCGATGCCGCGGATCTCGCCGATCTGCGCGTCGCTGAACCCGTGGCGCTTGGCCCGCTCGAGCACCTCGGAGGTCAGCTCGGCGGCGGCGGCGACCTCCCCGGCCTCCTCGTGGAGCAGGAAGAGCTGGTCGACGAACCACGGGTCGACGCTGGTCGCCTCGAACAGCTCCTCGGGCGTGGCGCCCGCCCTGATGGCCTGCTGCATCGTGCGCAGCCGCCCGTCGTGCGGGGTGCGGCACCGCTCGAGCAGCTCGGCCTTGTCGCCGGGCGTGCCCGCCCAGGAGAAGGAGGACTCCTTCTTCTCCAGCGACCGCAGCGCCTTCTGCAGCGCCTCGGGGAAGGAGCGGCCGATGGCCATGGCCTCGCCCACGGACTTCATGTGCGTGGTGAGCGTCTGGTCGGCGCCCCTGAACTTCTCGAACGCGAACCTCGGCACCTTCACCACGATGTAGTCGAGCGTCGGCTCGAAGGAGGCCGGGGTCTCCTTGGTGATGTCGTTGGGGATCTCGTCGAGGGTGTAGCCGATGGCCAGCTTGGCCGCGATCTTGGCGATCGGGAACCCGGTGGCCTTGGAGGCCAGCGCCGACGAGCGCGACACGCGCGGGTTCATCTCGATGACGATCATGCGGCCGGTGCGCGGGTCGACCGCGAACTGGATGTTGCAGCCGCCGGTGTCGACGCCGACCTCGCGGATGACGGCGATGGCGACGTCGCGCATGTTCTGGTATTCGCGGTCGGTCAGGGTCAGCGCGGGCGCGACGGTGACGCTGTCGCCGGTGTGGACGCCCATCGGGTCGATGTTCTCGATGGAGCAGACGATGACGACGTTGTCGTGCTTGTCGCGCATGACCTCCAGCTCGTACTCCTTCCAGCCGAGGATCGACTCCTCCAGGAGCACCTCGGTGGTCGGAGAGGCGTCGAGCCCGGCGCCGCCGATGCGGCGCAGGTCGGCCTCGTCGTAGGCGAACCCGGAGCCGGCCCCGCCCATGGTGAAGGACGGCCTGACCACGACCGGGTAGCCCAGCTCGCCGGCGGCGGCCAGGCACTCCTCCATCGTGTGGCAGATGGCCGACCTGGCCGACTCGGCGTTGAGCCCGCGCTCGCGGGCGACCTTGGCGACGATCTCCTTGAACCGCTCGCGGTTCTCCCCCGCCTGGATCGCATCGAAGTCGGCGCCGATCAGCTCGACGCCGTACTTGTCCAGCACGCCCGACTCGTGCAGCGCGACCGCGGTGTTGAGCGCGGTCTGCCCGCCCAGGGTCGGCAGCAGCGCGTCGGGGCGCTCCTTGGCGATGATCTTCTCGACGAACTCGGGGGTGATCGGCTCGACGTACGTGGCGTCGGCGAACTCGGGGTCCGTCATGATCGTCGCCGGGTTGCTGTTGACCAGGACGACGCGGAAGCCCTCGGCCCGCAGCACGCGGCACGCCTGGGTGCCGGAGTAGTCGAACTCGCACGCCTGGCCGATCACGATCGGCCCCGAGCCGATCACCAGGACGGACCTGATGTCCTCACGCTTGGGCACGGCTCATGACCTCACTGAACTCGTCGAAAAGGTAGGCGGCGTCGTGGGGCCCCGCGGCGGCCTCCGGGTGGTACTGGACGCTGAAGGCCCGCCCGTCGAGCAGGCGCAGCCCCTCCACGCAGCGGTCGTTGAGGTTGACGTGGCTGACCTCGGCCTGACCGTACGGGGTCTCGAACGGCCCGTCGAGCGGCGCCCGCACGGCGAACCCGTGGTTGTGCGCCGAGATCTCGACCTTGCCGGTGCGCACGTCCTGGACGGGCTGGTTGACGCCCCGGTGCCCGTAGCGCAGCTTGTAGGTGGAAAGGCCCAGGGCCCGCCCGAAGAGCTGGTTGCCGAAGCAGATCCCGAAGAACGGGACCTTGGCCTCCAGGATCCCTTGCAGCGCGCTCACGTCGGCCGTGGCGGGGTCGCCTGGCCCGTTGGAGAAGAAGACCCCGTCCGGCTCGACCGCCATGATCTGCTCGTACGTGGCCGTCGCCGGCAGCACGTGCACCTCGCAGCCGCGCTCGGCCATCCGGTGCGGCGTCATGCCCTTGATGCCGAGGTCGACGGCCGCGACCGTGAACCTCTTCGCACCGATCGCGGGCACCACGTAGGGCTCGGTGGTGGCCACCTCGGCGGCCAGGTCGGCGCCCTCCATGCGGGGCGACTGCCGCACGCGCTCGACCAGCTCCTCGACCGGCTCGGTGGGCGCGGTGAAGATGCCGGCGCGCATGGCGCCGCGCTCGCGCAGGTGGCGGGTGAGCGCGCGGGTGCCGGAGATGGCGATCCCGACGACGCCCTGCTCCTTGAGGTAGTCGTCGAGCGAGCGGTTGGCCCGCCAGTTGGAGACGATCCTGGACGGCTCGCGCACGACGTAGCCGGCGACCCAGACGCGCCCGGACTCCGGGTCCTCGTCGTTGACGCCGGTGTTGCCGATGTGGGGCGCCGTCATGGCGACGATCTGCCGATGGTAGGACGGGTCCGTGAGGGTCTCCTGGTAGCCGGTCATGCCGGTGTTGAAGACCATCTCGCCGAACGTCTCTCCCTCGGCGCCGTACGGACGTCCCTGGAAGACGCGGCCGTCTTCCAGGACGAGCACCGATGTGTTCAAACCAGCTTCCCTTCGAGAACGGTCGCCCTGCCGCGCAGGAACGTGGCCACCACCCGGCCGGGCAGCGTCATCCCCTCGTAGGGGGTGTTCCTGCTCTTCGACGCGAATGCGGACGGATCCACCTCGGTGCGCGCGGACGGGTCGTACAGCGTGATGTTGGCCGGGGCGCCTGCTTCCAGCGGCTGGCCCTGGCCGCCGAGACGGCCGATGCGGGCCGGGACGACGGACATGCGCTGGGCGACGCCCGCCCAGTCGAGCAGCCCGGTCTCCACCATGGCCTCCTGGACCACGCTGAGCGCCGTCTCCAGGCCCACCATGCCCATGGCCGCGGCCGACCACTCGGTCTCCTTGTCCTCGACCGGGTGGGGGGCGTGGTCGGTGGCGACGATGTCGATCGTGCCGTCGGCCAGCGCGGCCCGCAGCGCCTCGACGTCGGCGCGGGTGCGCAGCGGCGGGTTGACCTTGTAGATCGGGTTGTAGGCGCCCACCGGGGACTCCTCGACCAGGTCGTCGGTGAGCAGGAGGTGGTGCGGGGTGACCTCGCAGGTGACGTTCCAGCCCTTGGACTTGGCCCAGCGGATGATCTCGACCGAGCCGGCCGTGGAGACGTGGCAGATGTGCAGCCTGGAGCCGACGTGGGCGGCCAGGAGGCAGTCGCGGGCGATGATCGCCTCTTCGGCGACCGCGGGCCAGCCGGTCAGGCCGAGCCTGCCGGAGATCACGCCCTCGTTCATCTGGGCCCCGGCGGTGAGCCTGGGCTCCTGGGCGTGCTGGGCGATGACGCCGTCGAACGCCTTGACGTACTCCAGGGCGCGGCGCATCAGCACGGCGTCGTCCACGCACTTGCCGTCGTCGGAGAAGACCCGTACGCGGGCGGCCGAGTCGGCCATCGCGCCCAGCTCGGCGAGCTGCTTGCCCTCCAGGCCGACGGTGACGGCGCCGACGGGGTGGACGTCGCAGTGCGCGAACTCGCGTCCGAGCCGCCACACCTGCTCGACGACCCCGGCGGTGTCGGCGACCGGCGAGGTGTTGGCCATGGCGTGCACGGCGGTGTAGCCGCCCCGGGCGGCCGACTGCGTGCCGGTCTGCACGGTCTCGGCGTCCTCGCGGCCGGGCTCGCGCAGGTGGGTGTGCAGGTCGACGAGGCCGGGCAGCGCGATCGCGCCGCCGCCGTCGACGGTCTCGGGCCCCTCCAGGCCCGGGCCGATCTCGGCGATCATCCCGTCGGCGACGCGGATGTCGACGGGCTCCCCGCCCAGAATCCGAACGTTTCTGATGATCACGCGCTCTCTCCCCCAAGCAGCAGGTACAGCACCGCCATGCGAATGGTCACGCCGTTGGCGACCTGCTCGACGATCGTCGAGCGCGCCGAGTCGGCCACCTCCGCGGCGATCTCCATGCCCCGGTTCATCGGCCCGGGATGCATCACGATGGCGTCCTCGGGCATCTTGGCGAACCGGTCGCGGTCCAGGCCGTACCGGCGTGAATACTCCCGCTCGCTGGGGAAGTAGGCGGCGTTCATCCGCTCCTTCTGCACCCGCAGCATCATCACCACGTCCGACTTCGGCAGCACCGCGTCCAGGTCGTAGGAGACCTCGCACGGCCAGGAGCCGACGGAGACGGGCAGCAGGGTCGGCGGCGCCACCAGCGTGACGTCGGCGCCGAGCGTGTCGAGCAGCAGCACGTTGGAGCGGGCGACCCGGCTGTGCAGCACGTCGCCGACGATCGTGACCTTGCGCCCTTCGAGGCTGCCCAGGCGGCGGCGCATCGAGAAGGCGTCGAGCAGCGCCTGCGTGGGGTGCTCGTGGGTGCCGTCGCCGGCGTTGACGACGCTGCCGCGCACCCAGTTGGCCAGGCGGTGCGGCGCGCCGGAGGCGCCGTGGCGGATGACGACCGCGTCGGCGCCCATGGCCTCCAGGGTGAGCGCGGTGTCCTTGAGCGACTCGCCCTTGGACACGCTCGACCCCTTGGCCGAGAAGTTGATCACGTCGGCGGACAGCCGCTTGGCCGCCGCCTCGAACGAGATGCGCGTGCGGGTGGAGTCCTCGAAGAACAGGTTGACCACGGTGCGCCCGCGCAGCGTGGGCAGCTTCTTGATGGAACGTTCCGAGACTCTCGCCAGTTCCTCGGCGGTGTCGAGGATGAGGAGGGCGTCGTCCTTGCTGAGGTCGCCCGCGGAGATCAGGTGGCGGTTCACTTGGCGTCCCCCTTCATGAGGAGCACGGCGTCGCGGCCGTCGATCTCCTGCAGGTAGACCTTGACCTTCTCGCTCTTGGCCGTCGGGAGGTTCTTGCCGACGTAGTCGGCGCGGATGGGCAGCTCGCGGTGGCCGCGGTCGACCAGCGTGGCCAGCTGCACCGCAGTGGGCCGGCCGAGGTCGTTGAGCGCGTCGAGCGCGGCGCGCACGGTGCGGCCGGAGTAGAGGACGTCGTCCACGAGCACGACGACCCTGCCGTCGATGCCGTCCGGCGGCAGCTCGGTGCGGCCGAGCGGCCTGGCGGGCCTGAGCCGCAGGTCGTCGCGGTACATCGTGATGTCGATGGAGCCGACCGGGATCTTGACGCCTTCGAACTGCTCGATGCGCTCGCCGAGCCTGCGGGCCAGCGTGGCGCCGCGGGTGGGGATGCCGAGGAGCACGACGTCGTCGGCGCCCTTGGTGCGCTCGAGAATCTCGTGCGCTATCCGGGTAAGGGCCCGGTGGATGTCCGGGGCCTCTAGGACAGCCCTGGAATCGGACATGGCGAATCTCACCACCTTTCCCGCCTCACGGGACGGGTCTTAAAAGGGTGCTGGGTCGGCACACACAGTACCAGGGGCTACCAGGAACAACGCGAGTGGCCTCCCATGGCGTCACGGAGCTTCATCGGGGTACGGATGGCGCACCGGCTCCCCCGGGGAGACTCGGATACTGCCCGGGGAAGCCGCCAGGAGGGGATGCAGCGAAGATGGCCTTTCACGTCGATTCCGAGGTCGGGCACCTGCGCCAGGTGCTCCTGCACAAACCGGACCTGGCGCTCAAACGGCTGACCCCGTCCAACAAGGACGCGTTCCTCTTCGACGACGTGCTGTGGGTCCAGCGCGCGATGGAGGAGCACGAGGAGTTCCGGCGGGTGCTGACCGCCCGCGGCATCAAGGTCCACCTGCTGGCCGACCTGCTCAGGGAGACCGTCGACATCCCGGAGGCGCGCAAGCACATCCTCGACGCCGTCATCGACGAGCGCTGGCTCGGCCCCGGCGCCATCGACGACGTCCGCAACATCCTCGACGGGATGGACTCCGCGACGCTGCAGGTCTACCTGACCGGCGGCATCACCAAGGGCGAGCTGCTCGAGATGGGCTGCGACCCCGGCTCCGTGACCTTCCACACCATGCGCGACGACGACTTCATCCTGCCGCCGCTGCCCAACCACCTCTTCACCCGCGACACGTCCTGCTGGATCTACGACGGCGTGTCGATCAACGCGATGAAGAAGAAGGCCCGCATGCGCGAGACGGTCAACATGGAGGCCGTCTACATGTACCACCCGACGTTCGCCGACGGCTTCAACCGGCCCGGGCAGGGCGGCTTCCACTGCTGGATGCCGGGCCAGCCGGTCGCGCCGGCGACCGTCGAGGGCGGCGACGTGCTGGTCATCGGCAGGGGCGCGGTGCTGGTCGGCATGAGCGAGCGCACCCAGCCGCAGGCGGTGGAGATGCTGGCGCAGCGGCTGTTCGCGGCGGGCTCCGCGCGGAGGATCGTGGCGCTCGACATGCCGAAGGCGCGGGCGTTCATGCATCTCGACACCGTGATGACGATGCTGGACGTGGGCGTGTTCACCAAGTACGCGGGCCTCGGGATGCTCCCCGCGTACACGATCGAGCCCGGCGAGACCCGCAAGGAGCTCAAGGTCACCGACCACCCGCCGCAGGACATGCACCAGGCCATCGCCCACGCCATCGACCTGCCCGCCATCACGGTCCTGACGCCCAAGCAGGACCTCCACGCAGCCGAGCGGGAGCAGTGGGACGACGGCTGCAACGGGCTGGCGCTGGAGCCCGGCGTGGTCGTCGCCTACGAGCGCAACACCACCACGAACGCCTACCTGCGCGACAACGGCATCGAGGTCATCACGATCAGGGGCAGCGAGCTCGGCCGGGGGCGCGGCGGCCCCCGCTGCATGAGCTGCCCGCTCGAACGCGACGGAGTCTGAGGAGGGCCGGATGCGGGTCATCGTCGCCCTGGGCGGCAACGCGGTGCTCAAGCGCGGCCAGGCGCCGGACGCGGACGTCCAGCGGGCCAACGTCCGCGCGGCCGTCAAGACGCTCGCCCGGCTCGCCGACCGGCACGAGCTGGTCATCACCCACGGCAATGGCCCGCAGGTCGGCCTGCTGGCCCTGGAGAGCGCCGCGGACCCCAATCTTGCCCGGCCGTACCCGTTCGACACGCTCGGCGCGCAGACGCAGGGCATGATCGGCTACTGGATGCAGCAGGCCCTGCAGAACGCCCTGCCCGGCAGGCAGGTCCAGGCCATGGTCACGCAGACGCTGGTGACGGCCGTCGACCCCGCGTTCGAGCAACCGACCAAGTTCGTCGGCCAGGTCTACGAGCGGGAGGAGGCCGAGAAGCTGGCCGCCGAGTACGGCTGGACGGTCCGGCGCGACGGCGACCACTGGCGGCGCGTCGTCCCGTCGCCGACCCCGCGCCGCATCGTCGAGACCCGGCTGATCCGCCAGATGATCCGCGAGGGCGTCATCGTGGTGTGCGCGGGCGGGGGCGGCATCCCGGTCGTCCGCGACGAGCGCGGCCGGCTGACCGGCGTGGAGGCGGTGGTCGACAAGGACCTCACCGCCTCGATGCTGGCCGAGGCCCTGGAGTGCGACGCCTTTCTCATCCTCACCGACGTGCCGCGCGTCATGCGGGGCTTCGGCACGCCGCACCAGACGGAGATCGCCCACACCACGCCGCACGAGCTGCGCGCCCTGGAGTTTCCCGCGGGGTCGATGGGGCCGAAGGTGGAGGCGGTGTGCCGGTTCGTGGAGACGACCGGCGACATGGCCGCGATCGGAAAACTCGACGAGGCCGAGCGCATACTCGAGGGCTCAGCGGGAACGATCGTGACACCCAATGGCAGGTGGCCGCTGACGAGCACGCTGTAGGGGGTGTCCGGTGACACTGGCCCGACGGCTCTTTCGCACCAAGCCCACGGAGCGCATCATCGCGGAGGGCGGTCACGGCGAGGGGGGCGAGCTGCGGCGCACCATGTCGCTGTGGCAGCTGACGCTGTTCAGCGTGGGCGCCACGCTCGGCACCGGCATCTTCGTCATCCTGGGGCAGGCGGTGCCCAAGGCGGGGCCGGCGGTGGTGGTGTCGTTCGTGCTGGCGGCGATCACGGCGCTGTTCTCGGCCCTGTCGTACGCCGAGCTGGCCGGGACGATCCCGGTGTCCGGCTCGTCCTACTCCTACGCGTACGCGACGCTGGGCGAGCTCGTGGCGTGGATCTGCGGCTGGTGCCTCATGCTGGAGTACGCCGTGTCCGTGGCCGCGGTGGCCGTGGGCTGGGGCGAATACCTCAACTCGTTCCTGCGTTCCCTGTTCGGCTTCACGCTGCCCGCGGCGATCACCCGCTCCCCCGGCCAGGACGGCGGCGTGATCAACGTCACCGCGATCGTCATCGTCCTGCTCGCCACCTGGCTGCTGCTGTACGGGGCCTCCGAGAGCGCCACGGCGAACGCGATCTTCGTGATGATCAAGGTCGTGGTGCTGCTCTTCTTCTGCGTGGTGGCGTTCACCGCCTTCCAGGCCAAGAACTTCACGCCCTTCGCCCCGCTGGGGATCGCCGGCATCACGGCGGCGGCCTCGCAGGTGTTCTTCTCCTATATCGGCTTCGACGCCGCCTCCACCGCGGGCGAGGAGGCCAAGAACCCCAAGCGCGACCTGCCCCTGGCAATCATCCTGTCCCTGGCCATCGTGACGGCCATCTACGTGCTCGTCGCGCTGGCCGCCATCGGCGCGATGCCGTGGACGCAGTTCGACCCGAAGCACACCGAGGCGAGCCTGTCCTACATCGCCGACCTGGCCGTCGGCGCCACCTGGCCGGGACTCATCGTCTCGTTCGGGGCGGTCATCGCCATCGCCAGCGTCGTGCTCACGGTCATCTTCGGCCAGACCCGCATCCTGTTCGCCATGTCCCGCGACGGGCTGATCCCGCGCGTCTTCCAGCGGGTCGACATGCGCCACCAGGTCCCCGTCGCCAACACCCTCATCGTCGCCGCGTTCATCTCCGTGCTGGCCGGTCTGGTGCCGCTCGGCCAGCTCGCCGAGGCGACCAGCATCGGCACCCTGTTCGCCTTCGCCATCGTGAACATCGGCGTGCTCGTCCTGCGCTACCGCAGCCCCGAGCTGCCGCGCAGCTTCCGCACGCCGCTGTTCCCCGCCACGCCGGTGCTCGGCGCCGTCTTCTGCGTCATCGTGATGGCGGGCCTGGCCGGGGTCACCTGGGTGGCGTTCGGGCTGTGGATGGCGGTGGGGCTGATCTGCTACTTCCTGTACGGCTACGGCCATTCGCGGCTGAATGCCGGGTGGTCCGAATGAAGCTCCGGAACGTGCTGACCGGCTGCATCCCGGAGCCCAGGGGCAGGGACGGGCTGGCGCTGGCGGCGCTGGTCAAGGAACAGGTCCGCGGACATCTGACCGTGGCCTACGTGCAGCCGCCCGCGTGGTCCGCGCCCGGCCCCGCCAGGGCCGAGGAGAGCGCGTGGCGCGCGTACCTGATGGAGCAGGCCGACGCGACGCTCTGGCAGGCGCGCGAGGTGGCCGGCGAGGACGCCGACTACGTGGTCCACACCCACAAGGGCAGCGGGCGCGGGCTGGTGGAGCTGGCGCGCAGGCGCGGCGCCGACCTCGTGGTGATCGGCTCGGCCCCCGGCGGCGGCAAGAGCCGCATCGCCGTCGGCAGCACCGCCGACCAGCTCCTGCACTCGTCCTCCGTTCCCGTGCTGCTCGCCCCGCGCGGCTACGGCGACAAGCCCCCCGCCGCCTTCGAACGCCTCACCGTCGCCTACCGCCGCGGCCCGGGCTGCGACGCGGCGGTCAAGGACGCGGTGGCGGTGGCCGCGTCGCTGGACGTGCCCCTGCGGCTGGTCACGCTGGTGATCAGCACCGGCAGGCGCGCCAGGATCGAGGAGGAGATGCTCGTCCGACTGCGCGACGAGGCGGCCTCCAACCTGCGGGCGGCGACCCGCGGACGGCCACGCGTGGAGGTGGAGGTGCTGGAGGGCCGCAACGTCGCGCAGGCGCTCGGCACGACCTCGTGGCTCCCCGGCGAGATGATCATATGCGCTTCCAGCGCCACCGGGCCACTCAGGCGGGTCTTCCTCGGAGACACCTCGATCAAGATCGTACGGGCCGCGACCTGCCCTGTCATGATTCTCACGCGGCAGACCTAGGGCGGGGAAATTTCTCGTCAAACTCTGACGAAGTAGTGTTACCAGCGGGACATGAGGGGCGATTGTGGCGATCCCTACCGGATCGGATTCGGCATCTTTTTTCCAATCAGCTTGACCTCAGGCGTCCGCCCCTTTACCGTCACTGTGCGTAACCACACCTCGCGGCGTTCTGGGGTAAACCTGGGGCCATGGCTACCGATGGTGCCGGGCTTGGCACCAGACCCCCCGGTGGCTAGGGCATACGCCGCAAGGGAGCACAATCTACTGAGAGCGATACATACAAGACCGGGGGCCACACAATGCCGTCTGAGTACGCAAAGTCGCTGGGTGCACGACTCCGCGCCATACGCACCCAGCAGGGCCTGTCCCTGCATGGAGTCGAGGAAAAGTCGCGTGGCAGGTGGAAAGCCGTGGTCGTGGGCTCGTACGAGCGTGGCGACCGTGCGGTGACCGTACAGAAGCTTGCCGAGCTTGCCGACTTCTACGGGGTGCCCGTATCCGAGCTGCTGCCGGGCGGAGCCGCGCCCAGCCCGCTCGGACCGACGCCCAAGCTTGTGATCGACCTGGAGCGCCTGGCCACGCTGCCGAAGGAGAAGGCGGGGGCACTGGCCCGCTACGCCGCCACGATCCAGAGCCAGCGCGGTGACTACAACGGCAAGGTGCTGTCGATCCGCCAGGAGGACCTGCGCTCGCTTGCCGTGATCTACGACAAGTCGCCCAGTGAGCTGACCGAGGAGCTGATCAGCTGGGGCGTCCTCGACGCCGAGGCCCGTCGCGCCGTCGAGTCGTTCTGAGGCCGTCCCTCTCCCCTGAGGTCGCCCCTCCCTCCGAGGCCGTCTCACCCCGCTCTGAGGCCGCCTCACCCGCCTGAGGGCTCGCCACCGCCAAGCGGTCGGCGAGCCACCTGGCATCGAGCGCCCCTCTCTGGTCCGCCGCACTTTCCGAGCGGCACCAGGCCTGGTGCCGCGCCCCCCTGGACGCATCCCGCTCCGTAGAGCGGGCCGCAGTCCTGGAAAGCGCTTACTGGCGCGCTGGGCCCCACTTGGCGCACCACCGAGCGAGCGGGATCGGTGGTGCCCGCCGACGCAAGCCCCGCCAAAGGGCCGTCACAGCGGCACTCAGCCCCGCGGAAGCCCCGCTCCAGCACGGTCGGCCGCCAGGGGCTGGGCAGGCGAGCTGAGGTCGGCCGTCGAAGGTTGCTTACCGGAGCAGGGCCGGACACACGAGCCACGGCTGCTTGGGACTCCGACCGGAGCTGGGCTGGACACGCGAGCCAAGGCTGCTTCGGGCTCCCCCGGGGGCAGGGCTGGAAGCAGGAGCCACGGCTGCTCGGGGGCGCCGGCGGGGCAGAGCGACGGACGGAGCCGAGAAAGCGCGCGTCTCCACCTCGAGCCGGAAGCTCGTCGGCGTTCGGCCGCGTTATGGCGCGGCAAGAGCCGGTGGGCGGCCAAGGGGACATCCGCCCGGGGCCGTGACGTCGGCGCTTGGGGCCGTGTCGCTGGCGCTTGGGGCCGTGACGCTGGCGCTTGGGGCCGTGACGTCGGCGTTCGGCCGCGCGAAGGTCGCGTTCGGGCGTGGGGCAGCGGCCTCGGGACCCGGCGCACCCAAAGCCGGGATCAGCCCGGCGCACCCAGGGCCGGATCAGCCCGGCGGCTGGATTGCCCACCCGGACCAGAGGGTGACTCAGCCCGGCGAAAGGGACGTCCACCCGGGCGCGCGACTGAGCTCAGCCCGGCGAAGAGGACGTCCGCCCCGACATGCGGGTGAAGTCGGCCCGGCGAACGGAATGTCCGCTCGGGACGTGTGGGTGGGTCAGCCTGCCAGCTGGACGTTGACGACCGGCAGCTGGGGCTGGGCCGGCACGCCGAGCAGGTTTTCCACCGTGGAGACGAACGTCTCCGCCTCGACCAGGAGCTCGTCGGCGTCGGCCGCGCTGACCCGGCTGACCATGCCCGCCTCCGCGGCGGCGCGCTTGGCGGCGCTCACCGAGAAGTAGGCGGCCCACTCGGCCAACTGCGGCTCGGCCTCGGGCAGCAGCTCCCAGGCGCTGCGCAGGCGCCGCCTGCGGCCTTCCATGGGACGGGGGCGGGCGGCCAGGATCGCCGCCGCCGCGCGAAGAGCCGCCAGGTGTGCGGCCACATATCGGGATGCCGGAGTGCGAGCGCCGGTCGCCTCCGCCAGGCAGGAACGAGAATCGGTCAAGTGTGCCCGAACCGCAGGCGACAGCCGGGGCCCGGGCGTTTCTCTAGGCCGTGGTGCCATCTTGCGCGCCTCCTTGGAGTCGTGGGCGGCCGCCGGCGTCTCCGCCGGTGGTGCCAACACTTGCAGACCCCACCGACATTTCCACCGGGTTGGCCGGATGTGGAGCTTCCCCACTCCCCGTCCGGCCAGGACACGCCCACTCGTCTCCGCCGACGACGAGGACGTGCCCTTCGCCCATGGAGCCTGGCCGCGGGGGAACGCTTGAGGAAGCGAACGGCCCGCGACCAGGTCCTGGTGACGTTGAGCCGCGAGCCCCACCGTCACTAGGTCGAACATAATTTCGATCACGCTCGGTGTCAACCGATTCCACGAACACAGGTTCGACGAGCATGATTCGGAAGGCGCGAAAAAGCCGCCGCCGCGGAGAGTCTGCGGCGACGGCCGGGTGGTTCAGGAGGACGGCAAGGCGGTCGTCAGACGACCGAGATGGCCCCCGACGGGCAGAGGGTCACGGCGCGGCGCACGCCGTCCTCCAGCTCCGCGGGAGGCACCTTCTGCAGGAGCACCACCGTGCCCTCGTCCTCGCTCTGGTCGAACACTTCCGGCACCGTCAGCGCGCACATGCCCGCCCCGATGCACACCGTCGTATCTGCCTTGATTTCCATGGTGACCTACCAAGTGACTGGGAGGCGGTGCACTCCATAGATGCTCATGTCCGAGCGCATCGGCACCTCCTCGGGTGTTACGGCCAAGCGTAGACCTGGGAAGCGGCGCAGCAGCGCAGGGTATCCGATGCGCATTTCGATGCGGGCGAGCTGCTGCCCCAGGCACTGGTGGATGCCGTGGCCGAAGGTGAGGTGCCCGCCCGCGGGCCTGGCGACGTCGAGCCGGTCGCCGTCGGGGAAGCGGGACGGGTCGCGGTTGACGGTGGGCAGGTGGAGCGCCACGCACTCGCCCGCCTTGATGAGGTTGCCCTCGACCTCGACGTCCTCCAGCGCGGTGCGCATCGGGCCGAGGTGGATGATCGTGAGGTAGCGCAGCAGCTCCTCGACGCCGTTCTCCACCACCGACGGGTCGTCGCGCATGGCGGCGAGCTGCGCGGGGTTCGTGAGCAGCGCGTACGTGCCCAGGCCCAGCATGTTGGCGGTCGTCTCGTGCCCGGCCACCAGCAGCAGCAGCGACACCCCGGCGAGCTCCTCGTCGTCCAGCTCCCCGCCCTCGATGAGCCCGCTGATCAGGTCGTCGGCCGGCTCCTTGCGCTTGCGCTGGACGAGCCCGTACATGAACGCCGTGATCCGGCCGAGCGCGGCCATCGCGTCCTCGGCCTTGGCCTCCAGGTTGACCAGGAGCTTGGTGTCCTCCTGGAACTGCGCGCGGTCCTCGTACGGCACCCCGAGCAGCTCGCAGATCACCAGCGACGGGATCGGCAGCGCGAACTTCTCGACGAGGTCCACGGGCCCGCCGGCGGCGGCCATGTCGTCCAGGCAGGCGTTGGCGATCTCCTCGACCCTGGGTTCGAGCATCTTCATCCTGCGGACGGTGAACTGGCCGGTCAGCAGCCTGCGGAAGCGCGCGTGCTCGGGCTCGTCCATGCGCAGGAAGAACCCGGGCGGCGTCTTCGCGTCCTTCTGCATCCTCATCCGGAGCAGGGTGCCCTGGATCGGCGGGTGCGCGAGCTCGGGGCGGTTGCTGAAGCGCGGGTGCGCGAGCACGGCGCGGGCGGCGGAATAGCCGGTCACCAGCCAGCCCCGGTGGCCGTCGGCGAAGGTCATGCGGTGCATGTGCGCCCGTTCTCGCAGCTCGGTGGCTTCGTCGGGCGGATCGAACGGGCGCTGCCGGTCGGTGGGAAACGTCACGTCGGACATGTTTCGGCTCCTTTCCGAGCTTCACCTCCAGAAAACCTCATTCATTGCAAAACTTCAATGCATGAAAATCATAAACGCATGCAGTATAGTTCCGTCATGGTGGATAACGGCGGCGTGGGTCTGCGGGAGCGCAAGAAGCAGCGCACGCGCCGGGCACTGGTCGAGGCCGCGCTCCGGCTGTTCGACGAGAAGGGCTTCGACGAGACCACGCTGGCGGAGATCGCCGCGGAGGCCGACGTGTCGACGCGCACGTTCTTCAGCTACTTCGCGAGCAAGGAGGACGTGGTCTTCTACGACTCCGCGCGCAAGATGGAGCTGGCCGCCGCGACGGTGGCCGGCAGGGCTCCCGGCGAGTCGCCTGGCGACGTCCTCCTGCGGATCGTGGAGGAGAGCCTGACCTGGCTGACCACGTACGAGGAGCTCACGTTCGAGGACGCCGAGCTGCGGATCCGGCTCGTGCTCAAGGAGCCCACGCTGCGGGCGCGGGCGCTGGTGATGCTGCTCGAGAGCCAGACCACGCTGGCGCGGGCACTGCGGGAGGCCTTCCCCGAGCTGGACGCGGTGGAGGCGGCCGCCGCGGTGGGCGCGATGTTCGGGGCGGTGAAGCTGGCGGTCGTCGCCGACCTCGGCCACGACCTGTCCGCCGAGCAGATGTGGAGCGCGGCGCGCCGGGCGGCCGAGATCGCGCTCTCCGGCCTGCGCTCCCTCGGATAGCTCCGGATGCCCGCTTTCTGAGAAGCTGTCCGGAACGGAGAGGGGGCCGGATGGCGGGCAAGAGATGGCTGATCGCTGTCGTCCTGCCGGCGCTGGGGCCGGTCCTCGCGGCGGCGTACGCGGTCGTCAACCTCGTGGCCATCGAGGCGGCCGTCAAGGCGCAGATCACGGGACCGGAGTGGGCGGGCGGCCGGCTCGCCGCCGACGGGATGACGGCGGTGGGCAGGGACTCCTGGCGGCTGGTCCTGGCCGCCGCCGCCGTCGTCGGGACCCTGGGAGTGGTGTACGCCGTCATCGGCGCACTTCTGCGGCGGGGCGGCCGGGGCCGCACGCCCCTGCTCGTGCTGTCGGGCGTCCTGATCGTCCCGTACGCCCTCGCGGTCCTCGTCGCGCTGATCAACCCCGCCAAGGCGCTGGCGGGGCTCTACGACACCCCTGACTTCGCCGGCGGCCTTCCCGCGTGGCAGCCGGCCACCGTGCTCGTCCTGGTGGCGGCCGGGCTGGCACAGGCCGCGGGAGTGGCGACGGCGGCCGCGCAGGGCCGGCGGGCCGCGAACGCCCGCTCCTGAGGGCTCAGGCAGCGGCCGTGCTTAAGGGCTCAGCGGCAGCGGTCGTTCGACCAGGTGGTCCAGCCCATCTGGGCGCCGCCGCGTCCCGTGGCGGCCCAGCCCGGCGGCGGAGCCGTCCCGTACGGGACCACGGCGGTGCACGCGCCCGACGGGGGCCGCTCCTTGTAGAACTCGATCCGGGCCCACGACACCCGGTACGCCAGCGGCACCCAGATGTTCCACCGCACCCGCCGGTCCACCGCCACGCGTCCGGGAGGCGGGGCGGGCAGCCAGTCCGCGCCCGACGGGCGTGCGGGCGCCTGCCCGGCCGTGAACGCGATGTCGATCAGCGCCAGCACGCCCACCACCACGAGCAGCCTGGCCCGGCGGGCGGTCAGGAAGGCCGCCCCGGTCAGGCAGGCCAGCAGGACCAGGGCGGGTACGGAGGCCTCGACCAGGTCCAGCGCGTCGTTCTCACCCGTGAGGAAGATCACTTCGGGGAAGTCGAACGCGATGAACGCGTACCGCTCCAGCCGGTCCCCCGCGTACCAGGCGGCCACCCCGCCGGTCACCGCCGTCAGCCCGGCGGCGGCCAGCGCGTGCCGAACCACGGCCAGGCGCCCGCCCTTCACCAGGACGATCAGACCGGCCAGGGTCCAGGCCACGGCGACGCAGGCCAGGTAGCGCCCGTAGACGTAGTTGCCGACGCGGTGCTCGTCGGGCAGGGCGGCCGAGGAGGCGTACGCGATGCCCAGGGTCGCCAGCAGCAGCGTGCCCGCCAGGACGCGGTGCTGGTACGGCGCGGACCGCCGTACCAGCGTGGCCGCCGCGCCCGCCAGGCCGACGCCCGCGAGCCCCCAGGTGCCGGCGACGAGGTACCAGAGCTGCCCGGCCGCCCCCGACAGCGCCCACGCCTGGCCTTCGAGGCTCGTGAGCCTGGACACCAGCAGCCCCGACAGGTCTCGGGGCCCGCCCGGATACAGCGCGGCGCTCAGCGCCCCGTTGAGCGCCTTGCCCGCCGCCGCGACCACGGCCGCGCTCACCAGCGCCGCGACCCCCGGCCCCACGGCCCTCCCGCCGACCGGCCCCACCCCATTCCCGCGGACCGGCTCCACCGCCTTCCCACGGACCGCCGCCACCGCTCTTCTGCAGACCGCCGCCACCGCCGCTCTGCGGACCGTCACCACCACCACGGCCAGGACGCATACCACCAGCACCACGGTCCCCCGCAGATGCGCCGCCATCGCGAACGCCGCCAGCGCGCCCGCCACCGCCCCGGCCCACACCGACCGGTAGGCGACCAGGTCGTGCAGCGCGAGCAGCCAGGCCAGGACGAGCACGGGCAGAATGGCGTCGGTCAGCGCCAACCCGGAGAACACCACCAGCGCCGGCGACAGCCCCGCGACGAACGCCGTGATCAGCGCCGCCCGCCTGCCCAGCCCCATCCGCCGCAGCAGCAGGTACGCCAGCGGGTACGCGCTCGCCGCCGCCATCGACCCCATCCCGGCCACCAGCCGGTACGCCAGGACGGGGTCGGAGGTGAACCAGAAGATCGGGGCCAGCAGCAGCGGATAGCCACCCTGGTAGAACGTCGAGCCGGTGAGGTCCGCGCCCGGCCCCCCGGCCAGCCAGCGGGCGGCGAGGAGGTATCCGGTCTCGTCCGGGTTGGCCACCGGTCCGGTGTGATACCGGTACAGCCACAGCCGTAACGCCACGTGGGCGACCCAGCCGGCCGCCAGCACCCACCACAGGCGGGCCCGTCCCGTGTGCCGCGCCGCCGGGCGAACGGGCGCGGGCGTCATGAACGCAGTCGTCATGCTCTCCCCCCAAGAAAGTCAGGAGGGAGTCCAGCAAAAGCTCCATAACGGGCCCGTCACCACTTCTGGTTATGCGGGCGTTATGCCGCCGGCGGCGCGGCGTTCGTGCTCAGAGGCGCTCTCGGGGGCGCTCCGAATGCGCTCTCGGAGCCGCTCTCAGAGACGCTTGAACCTGCCGCGGACGTGCACCGGCACGCCCTTGCCCAGCATCCCGGGCAGGACCTCGGCCACGTTCATCGGCATGCGCACGCACCCGTGCGAAGCCGGATACAGCGGCACCGACAGCGCGCCGTGGAAGGCGATGCCGCCGTTGAAGAAGATCGGGTTGTAGAGCTGCCCCAGGTACGACCTGTGCCAGCCGCGGGCGCGCCACGTCGTCCGGTAGTCGCCCGTCGGCGTGGTGGCCGAGCCGCAGAACCGCTGCTGTTTGCCCTGCCACGAGGCGGTCTCGCAGTAGGGGACGCCGCTGCCGGAGGACACGTGGGTGATCAGCTTCACCTCGCCGTCCACGTACAGGACCATGATCTGCTTGGTGAGGTTGACCTCGGCGCGGGTCGGCTTGCCGTTCTTGACCAGGACCTGCGGCGACTCGGGGGTCTCCAGGGCGTCCCACGTGCGCCTGGCGACGGTGCTGGTCGGCTTGATGCCGTTCACCTTCTGGAACGCCCACACGGCCGCCAGCGTCGCGCCCCCGTACCGGCCGTCGGCCTTGCCGGGACGGTAGCCGAGCTGAGCCAGGCGCCTCTGCAGCCACTGGACGGCCTTGCCCTTTGCGCCGAGCCTGAGCGTCTTGCGCGGCGCGGTGACCGTGGCGTGGGTGGTGGCGGCGGGACCGGACCGGGCTCCCGCGGAGGTATGTGTGGCGGCCGGGGACCCCGTCCTCATGGACGCCGTCGAACGATGCGCCCCATGCGTGCCGCAGCCCGCGAGTGCGACGGCGCCAGCCGTCAGGAGAGCAGCCACCCCGGACAGCCGTCGAGCCCCCACCAGTACCACCTCTCATACCATGAACAAAGGATCAGCCGACCCTATACCACTCATCATGAATCGGTAATGGAGCGGTCAACCTGTTTAGAGTGTGTCCATGTCTGAGAAGTTGCCGTCCAATGCGGTCGTCGTTCAATCCGCTCTGCGCGAACTGGGAGCGGGCGGCGAGATCATCGTCCTGCCCGAGAAGGCGCCCACGGCGGCGACCGCCGCGGCCCAGGTCGGGTGCGAGGTCGGGGCCATCGCCAACAGCCTGATCTTCGACGCGGACGGCGCGCCGCTCCTCGTGCTGACCAGCGGGGCGCACCGCGTGGACGTGGAGCTGATCGCCCGCACCGCGGGGGTGGGGAAGGTACGCCGGGCGACGCCGGAGTTCGTGAGGGCGGCGACCGGCCAGCCCATCGGCGGCGTGGCCCCGGTCGGGCATCCGGCGCCCGTGCGGACCCTGGTGGACAACTGGCTGAGCAAGCACGAGGTGGTGTGGGCGGCCGGGGGGCATCCGCTGACCGTGTTCCCGACGACGTTTGACGAGCTCGTGCGGATCACCGGGGGTACGGCGGTGGACGTCGAGTAGTGTGCGACGCGTGATCGAGTTTCGCGGGGCGGGGCCGGCCGAGTTCGTCGAGCGGCTGGACACGGTGATCGACATCTACACGGCTGCCATGAACCCGCCCGCGGACCAGATCAACGGCCGCAAAGCCATCATGCGAAATCACGCGACTTATCCCCATTTCCAGTGTTATTTCGCAGAATTGCGCGATCCGTCCCTTTCCGCCCCCGTCACCGTCGGCTTCGCGTACGGCTTCCGCGGCACCCCGGGGCAGTGGTGGCACGACGTGGTCTTCCGCGCCCTGACGGACCGGCTCGGCCAGGAGGCCGCCAACGCCTGGCTCGGCTACGCGCTGGAGCTGGCCGAGATCCACGTCCACCCGGACTTCCAGAGCAAAGGCATCGGCCGCGCCATGATCCGCACCCTCTGCGCGGGCCGCCCCGAGCGCTCGGCCGTCCTGTCCACCCACGACCAGCCCACGGCCGCCCGCCACCTTTACGCCAGCATGGGCTTCACGGACCTGCTCACGCGCTTCATCTTCCCGGGCGGCTACGAGGACTACGCCATCATGGGCCGCCCCCTGCCCTTGACGTGAGGACCACGTCCTGATGAACCCGTGACTGTTGGGTTTGTCTGCCGATTACTTGGGGCACCATCCATTACGCAAGGTAGTCACCCCTTTACTAACCGTCTACTACCCCCTGCCCGTCACCCGCCCGGTCCCCCTGCGGGCGGGTGACGGGCCCCTTTCACTTCCACCACGGCAGACGCCCAGCACGGCAACGAACGATCCAATGACCCGACGCGCCAGCCAACGACCCGGTTGGACCCAGCACTTCGAAAGGATGACTCCCTCGCCCCAGCACGCAGGCGCCCAGGTCCGCCCGGCCCACTCCGGCGCCGGTGCGGCGAGAGGGGGTCGGCGGGAGGCGGCGCAATGTGTGCGGCGCGTGGTCACCGCCGGCGCCTCGGTCAAGCGATCCTGCCGACCGCTCAGGCCAACGCTTAGCGCCCCGGACGGAACCCGCGTTGCGCCGTTGCGGTGGGCGGCCCCGTGCGGGTCAGCCGGCGTCTCCCTGGAGGCCGCCGGCCACGTGCGGCGGGTGGCGCCGCCCGTGCTCCGCCGTAAAAGCCATAAAAAGCCGTAAAAACAGGGGGTTTAGGGCCGGAGAAATGGGGGTCAGGCGGAGAGAGGCACCGCGTCGAGACGTTGGAAGACCTCGCGCGAGGCGCTGGAGCGGTTGAAGGTGATGAAGTGGATGCCGGGCGCGCCCTCGTCGAGCAGCCGCCGGCACAGCTCGGCCCCGTGCTCGATGCCCAGCCGCCGCACCGCCGCCGGGTCGTCGGCGACCTCCTCGAAGCGGGCCGCCACCTCCGCCGGGAACGGCGCTCCCGACAGCTGCTCCGAGCGCGCGATCGTGCTCATCTGCGTCACCGGCATGATGCACGGGATGATCGGCGTGTCGCACCCCCGGGCCGCCACCCGGTCGCGCAGCCGCAGGTAGTCGTCCGCGCGGAAGAACATCTGCGTGATCGCGTAGTCGGCGCCCGCCTCGCACTTGCGCACGAAGAACTCGGTGTCGCTCTCGATGGACGGCGAGCGCGGGTGCTTGTAGGGGAAGGCGGCGACGCCGACGCAGAAGTCGCCCGACTGCCTGATCAGCCGCACCAGCTCCTCGGCGTAGAGGACGCCTTCGGGGTGCCGCACCCAGTCGGCCGCCGGGTCGCCGGGGGGGTCGCCGCGGACGGCCAGGATGTTGCGCACCCCGGCGTCGGCGAAGCGCCCCACCAGGTGGCGCAGCTCGCGGATCGAGTGGTTGACCGCCGTGAAGTGCGCCACGGGCGTGAGCGTCGTGTCGTGGGCGATCCGCTCGACGATGTCGACCGTGCGGTCGCGCGTGGAGCCGCCCGCGCCGTAGGTCACCGACACGAACGTCGGCCGCAGCGACTCCAGCTCTCTGATCGCCTTCCAGAGCTGCCGCTCTCCCTCGTCGGTCTTCGGCGGGAAGAACTCGAAGGAGAACGACCGGCCACCGGCGGCGAGCATGTCGCGGACGGTGGGAACACGATCGGGCAGGATGGAGGGTCGACCAAGCGCCATGTCCCAAGGTTACAGGGACCTCGCCCGCCCAAGGTCACGACCGCGTCACCCCGGCCGCCACACCGATGTCACCGGCCCGGGTCGCGCATCATCGCCCACGCCACCCCAGATGCCCCTATTGGGACACCTGCACATCCGATCGCCCGCACGCGGCCACTAGTCTCAAGGCATGACCACTGACGCCGTTGGCATGGACACCCTGCGCACACAGGTGGAGCGTGCCCTCGGAGAGTTCGTCGAACGACAGCTGCCCATCCCCGGTGACCCCGAGCTCGAGCCGCTGCGCACGGCCGCCGACGAGTTGCTGTCCGGCGGCAAGCGGCTGCGTCCGGCGTTCTGCTACTGGGGCTGGCGCGGCGCGGGCGGCACGGACGTGCCCGAGATCTTCACCGCGGCGGCCTCGCTGGAGCTGCTGCAGGCCAGTGCGCTGGTGCACGACGACGTGATGGACAAGAGCGACCTGCGCAGAGGCATGCCGTCCGCGCACCGCCGGTTCCAGGCGTTGCACGAGAAGTCGGCTTGGCACGGGTCCGGGGAGCAGTTCGGCGAGGGCGCGGCGATCCTGCTGGGCAACCTGCTGCTGATCTGGTCGGGCGAGATGTGGCGCACCAGCGGCCTGCCGCCCGAGTCCCTGGCGGCGGCCCAGCCCGTGCACGACCACATGCGTACGGAGCTGATGTGCGGCCAGTACCTCGACCTGCTGGAGCAGGCGCACGGCGAGAACACGTTCGAGTCGGCGCTGCGGGTGGCGCTGTTCAAGAGCGGCAAGTACTCGGTGGAGCAGCCGCTCCGGCTCGGGCTGGTGCTCGCCGGCGGCAAGCTCGCTCCCTGGATGGACGAGCTGTGCACGGGCTACGGCACGCGGGTCGGGATCGCGTTCCAGCTGCGTGACGACATCCTGGGGGTCTTCGGCGACCCGGCGCAGACGGGCAAGCCCGCCGGCGACGACCTGCGGGAGGGCAAGCGGACGATGCTCGTGGCCCGCACGCTGGCGGCGGCCTCCCCGGGTGCGGCGCAGACCGTCCGGCGGCTGCTCGGGGATCCCGGGCTGGACGAGGGCGGGGTGGAGACGCTGCGGCAGATCATCGACGACACGGGCGCGCTGCAGGAGTGCGAGGACCTGATCGGCGACTATCTGGGCGAGGCGCTGTCCGCGCTCGACGGGGCGCCGATCACGGTGGAGGCGCGCGCGGCTCTGACGGAGCTGGCCATCGCCGCCACCTCCCGCAAGACCTGACCGAACGGCACGGGCGCCTCTGACTTGGAGGCACCCGCCTGGTGGCGGGCGCCTCGCCGGTCCGGGACCTCATGGATTCCCCAGGTCCCGCGTGGTGACGGGCGGCTCGCCGGTCCAGGGCCTCAGGGGTCACAAACCCCGTCTCGTGGCGGGCGCCTCATGAATCCCAAGGCCCGTGTGGTCGGGCTGCCGCCGCGGTCAGACGGAGGACAGGCGCTTGGCGAACTCCGCCGCCGCCGCGCCCGGATCCTCCGCGTCCGTGATCGCGCGTACGACCACCACGCGGCGCACGCCGTACGACATCACCTCGTCCAGATTCGCGAGGTCGATGCCGCCGATCCCGAACCACGGCCGCGTGGTCTCCAGCGCGGCCGCGTGCCGGAGCAGCGGCGGGCCGGGGGCCGGGCGGCCGGGCTTGGTGGGCGTGGGCCAGATGGGGCCGCAGCAGAAGTAGTCGACGCCCGGCTCCGCTGCCGCGGCGGAAGCCTCGGCCACGGAGTGGGTGGACCGTCCGATGACGATGTCGTCGCCGAGTATCTCTCGCGCGACCGTCACAGGAAGGTCGTCCTGCCCCAGGTGGAGCACGTCGGGCCGGGCGGCGTAGGCGATGTCCGCCCGGTCGTTGACGGCCAGCAGTTTGCCGTGCCGGTCGCAGGCGTCGCGGAAGACTTCGAGGAGCGCGAGTTCTTCGCGGGCCTCCAGGCCCTTCTCCCGCAGCTGGATGATGTCCACGCCGCCGGCCAGCACCGAGTCGAGGAACTCTGCCAGGTCGCCGCGGTCGCGGCGGCCGTCGGTGCAGAGATAGAGGCGGGCTTCAGAAACCGAGGGCTTGGGCACGCCGCTTGACCTCGGTATGACGGCCGGCCTTGATCGCCTCGATCGGCGATCCGGGCAGGGACTCGTCAGGGGTGAAGAGCCAGCGCAGCGACTCGACATCGTCGTAGCCGGCGTCCAGCAACACGGTCAGCGTGCCGGGCAGGCCCTTCATCACATCCTTTCCATCGAGGAACACCGCAGGCACCTGCGGCCCGCCGCTCCCCCGGCGTACACCGAGCAGCTTGTGGTCCTTGAGGAGTTGCTTGGCCCGGCCGATCGGAAGGTCTAGGCGCGAGGCCACTTCGGGGAGCGTGAGCCACTCGTCGACGAGCTGGTCGGTCTCCCGGTCGATCTGTGCAACAGAAAGCGTCACGAAACCACAACTACCACATGCCGTGCTTGCTCAAACAACACAATCCCGTAGAGGGACTTCTGGATCTACCAGGCGTTCCGCGTCGAGACGGTGTCCCGCGTCGATGATGCGGCGCCCCTGTACGAGGTCCCGCGGCCGGTCCACGGCGAGCACCGCGGCGAGGACGTCGTCGGCCGTGAGCCAGACGGCCGACCACTTGCCCTCCGGCTCGCCCCGATAGATCAAGCGCTCTCCGGCCGAATGATGACCGGCATATTGCACCATGTGCCCGAACTGTTCCGACCAGAAGTACGGAACGGGATCGTACGCGATGTCCTCGCCCAGCAGGCTCGCGGCGGCCACCTCGGGGGCGTTGAGCGCGGTGTCCCAGTGCTCGACCCTGAGCCTGGTCTGCCAGCGGCGCGACCACCAGGCGGCGCAGTCGCCGACGGCGACCGTGCCGGGGAGGGAGGCGCGCAGGTGCTCGTCCACGACGACGCCGTTGTGGAGGTCGATGTCGGCGCCGGTGAGCCATTCGACGGCCGGGCGCACGCCGATGCCCGTGACCACCACATGGGCGTCCACGAACTCGCCGCCCACCAATCGCACGCCGCCCTCGTCCACGGAGTCGACCATGGTGTCGAGCCGCAGGTCGATGCCGTCGTACCAGCGCTCGGTGCGGGCCCCGATCTCGGCGCCGACGGCCGTGGCGAGCGGCGCCGGGCCGGCCTCGATCACGGTCACCGCGCACCCGGCGCGGCGGGCGGCGGTGGCCACCTCCGCGCCGATCCAGCCGGCGCCGATGATCGCGACGCGGGCGCCGGGGACGAGCACGGCCCTGAGCTCGTGGGCGTCGTCGAGCGTGCGCAGCACGTGCTGCGGGCCGTCGCCGGGCAGCCTGATCGGCTCGGCGCCGGTGGCGATGACCAGCCCGTCGTAGCCGATCTCGCCCTCCGTGGTCTCCACGACGCCCTCGCGCAGCGCCTTGGCGCTCACCCCTGGCCGGAACTCCACGTCGATCGCCGCGAGGTCGGTGTCGACGTAGCTGGTGTCGGCGTCACCGAACAGCACGGCCTTGGACAGCGGTGGACGGTCGTAGGGGCGATGCCGCTCCTCCCCGACCAGCGTGATCCTTCCGCCGAACCCCCGTGCGCGCAGCGCCTCCACGGTGCGCACTCCGGCCAGGCCCGCTCCCACCACCACGACTCTGTTCACGTTCATGACCCTAACGTGGGCCGGTGTCCGGGCGTCGCAGCGAGGCCGTAGGCTGGGGGCGTAAGACGCGCGGGAGTCCGGCCGTGACCGGGCTGAGAGGAAGGCTGCCTTCGGGCCTTCGACCGCAAGACACCTGATCCGGATCATGCCGGCGAAGGGAGCGCGGATGGACGTGATCGTGGGCGGCGGGGTCGTCGGGCTCTCCGTGGCCTGGCGGCTGGCTCGCGAGGGGCGGCCCGTCACCCTGGTCGACCCGGCCCCCGCCTCGGGGGCCTCGCACGCGGCGGCGGGGATGCTGGCGCCGGTCAGCGAGGTCACCTACACGGAGGTGCCGCTGCTGCGGCTCGGCGTGGCGTCGCTGCGCCGCTGGCCCGACTTCGCCGCCGAGCTGGCCGCCGACGCGGGTCTGGCAGGCCCCGAGGCCCTGGACCTGCGCTCCGAGGGGACCCTCGACGTGGCGTTCGGGGCGGACGACCTGGCCGCGCTGGACGAGCTGGCCGCCTACCTGGAGAAGCTGGAGCTGCCCGTCCGGCGGCTGACCGGCCGCGAGTGCCGCCGCCTGGAGCCCATGCTGGCCCCCTCGGTGCGGGGCGGGCTGCTGGCCGCCGGCGATTCCTGGGTGGACCCGCGCCGCGTGACGGCGGCGCTGCTCGCCGCGCTCGAGCGGCGCGGAGTCCAGCTCGTACGGGCGCGCGCCGGCGAGCTGCTGCGCGACGGCGGCCGGGTCACGGGGGTTCGCCTGGAGCCGTCCGGCGACGATGACCGGCGGGCCGAGCTGCGGGCGGAGCGGGTGGTCCTGGCGGCCGGGGCGTGGAGCGCCGGGCTGGCCGAGGTGCCGGTGCGGCCGGTCAAGGGGCAGATCATGCGGTTGCGTTCCCCGCAGCCGCTGCTCACCCGGTGCGTCCGCGGCACCGTGCACGGCACTCCGGTCTACCTCGTCCCCCGGGGCGACGGCGAGCTGGTGGTCGGGGCCACGCAGGAGGAGATGGGCTTCGACACCAGGGTGACCGCGGGCGGGCTCTACGAGCTGCTGCGCGACGCCAGGGAGCTGGTGCCGGGCGTCACCGAGCTGGAGGTCTCCGACGTGGTGGCCGGGCTGCGGCCGGGCACGCCGGACAACCTGCCGCTCATCGGGCCGAGCGGCACCCCGGGGCTGGCGCTGGCCACCGGTCATCACCGGGGCGGCGTGCTCCTGTCGCCGCTCACGGCGGACATCCTGCTGGGCGAGGAGGGCGAGCTCGCGGCAATGTGCTCACCTGGGAGATTTCGGGAAATTTCATGATTGTGACGATCAACGGAGCCTCGCACGAGGTGGCCGACGGCATGACCGTGGCGCAGGCCGTACGCACATTGACCACGGCCACCACCGGAGTGGCCGTGGCCGTCAACGACGAGGTGGTCACGCGGAGCTCGTGGGAGACGACGGCGCTCAGCGACCGTGACCGGGTGGAGGTTCTGACGGCGGTGCAAGGTGGATGATCTGATCATCGCCGGGGAGAGCTTCTCCTCCCGGCTCATCATGGGCACCGGCGGCGCGCCCTCGCTCGACGTGCTCGACCAGGCGCTGGCCGCCTCCGGCACCGAGCTGACCACGGTGGCGATCCGGCGGGTCGACCCCAGCGCCCCCGGTTCGGTCCTTGACGTGCTGCGCAAGCGGGACATCAAGGTGCTCCCCAACACGGCGGGCTGCTTCACGGCGGGCGAGGCCGTGCTGACGGCGCGGCTGGCGAGGGAGGCCCTCGGCACGAACTGGATCAAGGTCGAGGTCATCGCCGACGAGCGCACGCTGCTGCCCGACCCGATCGAGACGTTCGACGCGGCCGAGCGGCTGGTCGCCGACGGGTTCGTGGTGCTGCCGTACATCGGGGACGACCCCGCGCTGGCGCGGCGGCTGGAGCAGGCGGGCTGCGCGGCCGTCATGCCGCTGGGCGGGCCGATCGGCTCGGGCCTCGGCATCCGCAACCCGCACAGCATCGAGCTGATCGTCGAGGCCGTGTCCGTGCCGGTGGTGCTCGACGCGGGCATCGGCACGGCCAGCGACGCCGCGCTGGCGATGGAGCTGGGCTGCGCCGCCGTCATGCTGGCCACGGCGGTCACCAGGGCGCAGCGGCCCGATCTCATGGCGCTCGCCATGAAGCAGGCCGTGGAGGCCGGACGGCTGGCGCGGCTGGCGGGCCGCATCCCGCGCAGGCGCTACGCCGAGGCCTCCTCACCGATGACTCCCTGACCCGAGTGACGCGTGGGGAGCTGGGACGTTCCAACGGGAACGTCTCAGCATCGGTTTCGGGCGGCGAGGCCCTCCCAGTGGCAAAACGCCCGTAAACTCAGCGGGGTGGATACGACGACTGCGGACCCCCTGGTCGGGCGGCTCCTCGATGGGCGATACCGCATCGAGAGCCGGATCGCCCGGGGCGGTATGGCGACCGTCTACCTCGCGCTGGACGTCCGCCTGGACCGGACGGTGGCGCTGAAGGTCATGCACCCTTCGCTGGCCGAGGACCCGGCGTTCGTCCGGAGGTTCATCGGCGAGGCCAAGTCGGTTGCCCGCCTCTCCCATCCCAACGTGGTGCACGTCTTCGACCAGGGGACCGACGCCGACGTCGTCTACCTGTCGATGGAGTACGTGCCCGGCAAGACGCTGCGCGACATCCTGCGCGAGCGCGGCAGGCTGCCCGCCCGCGAGGCGCTCGAGATCATGATCCCGGTGCTCGCCGCCCTCGGCGCGGCCCACCAGGCCGGGATGGTCCACCGCGACGTCAAGCCGGAAAACGTCCTGATGACCGACGACGGCCGGGTCAAGGTCGTCGACTTCGGCCTGGCCCGGGCCATCGAGGCCACCAACCAGACCCGCACCGGCGTGATGATCGGCACCATCGGCTACATGGCGCCCGAGCAGGTCACCACCGGCGCCGCCGACGTGCGCAGCGACGTCTACGCCGCGGGCATCATGCTGTTCGAGCTGGTCACCGGCCAGCAGCCCTACGACGGCGCGACGCCCATGTCGGTGGCCTACCGGCACGTCCACGACACCGTGCCCGCGCCGTCGTCGGTCGTCCCCGAGGTGCCGCCGCTGATCGACACGCTGGTGGCCCAGGCGACGGCCCGCGAGCCGGACCAGCGCCCCGCCGACGCGACCGCGATGCTCGTGGCCGCCGTCGACGCGCACCGGATGCTGCCGCGCCTGACCAACCCGCCGGCCTCCCATGCCCAGACGCAGGTCTTCAACGCCTCCGGCGCCGTCTCGATGCCCCAGCCCGCCCCCGCCCACACCTTGATCCAGCCGCGGGCGGAGGTGCCGCCGCCGCGGCGGCAGGGGTTCAGGCCCAACTGGTTCCTGGTGGCGCTCGCCGGGGTGATGGTGGTCGCGGTCGGGCTGACGGGCTGGTATTTCGCGCAGCCCGAGATGGTCTCCGTGCCCGACCTGGTCGGCAAGAACATGGCGCTGGCCAAGCAGAGCGCCGCCGCGGCCGGCCTCAAGGTGCAGGAGGCCGAGGGCCGCAACGACGAGAAGGTGGCCGCGGGCCTGGTCCTGCGCACCGACCCGGCGGCGACCACCGAGGTGGAGAAGGGCGCCACGGTCACGCTGGTGCCCTCGCTCGGGCCCAAGCGCGTGGCCGTGCCCAACACCGAGGGCATGACCGGCGACCAGGCGCGGGCCAAGATCGCCGAGGCCGGGCTGACCGTCGGCGTCGTCAAGCGGCTGGCCAACCAGGAGGTCGAGCGCGACAAGGTCATCCGCACCTCGCCGCAGGTCGGCGAGAAGGTGCGGGAGGGCGCCAAGGTCGACATCTACGTCAGCGCCGGCATGGTGATGCCCGACGTCAACGGCATGCCCAAGGACGAGGCCGCCCAATATCTCGGCGGGCTCGGCTTCCAGGTGCAGGTCAACGAGGTGGACGACGACGCCGAGCCGTGCACGGTCATCGCGCAGACGCCCAAGGCGAAGTCCGAGGTGGACAAGGGCGCGCAGGTCATGGTCACGGTGGCGCGGTGCCAGACGGACTTCTGGGACTGGCTCAACGGCGACAGGGACGACGAGGCCCGCGACGATCAGCAGTTCGCCCTGGTGCCGGCGGTGATCGGCAAGGAGGTCAGGGACGCCAGGACCGAGTTGGAGGCCCTGGGGTTCAGGGTGACGGTGCGGCGGCTGGGCAACCGCGGCGTGGTCCAGTTCCAGCGGCCGTTGCCCAACAGCGAGCGGCCGCAGGGGAGCACGGTCGTCCTCTGGCAGTGAGCCCTGCGACCCGCGGCCTCGGGCGATCACAGCGCGCCGGGGTGGTCAGGGGGTGGCGAGGTGGCCGTGGAGGCGGACGCGGGCGAGACCGCCGTCCGGGTAGATGTCCACCCGTACGTGCGTGACCGGGTCCGGGTGGGCCAGGCGGAAGCGGTGCGGGGTGTCGGGCTGCAGGCGCGTCCTCGGCAGGAGCTCCACCTCCCGGTCGCCGTCCAGGCCCGTCAGTGAGACCGCGCCCGGCGCGTTGAACAGCAGGTTCGTGGTGTCGATCTCGGCCAGCCTGATCACGCCGCGCCCGGCCAGCCGGATGACCAGCCAGTCGTTGCCGTCGCCGCGGCGGCGAGCGGTCTCCCAGCCCTCCGCCTGGTGGCGGGCCAGGCCGGGGGCGATGGCGTTGTTGGGGGCCGAGTAGAACTCGTTGGAGCAGGCGGTGACCAGGGCGCCGTTCGCGAGCGCGGCCAGGTCGAGGCCGAGCCCGTCGTACACGGACAGGTCGGGCCGGGCCTCCCCGTGCACCCGGAGGCGGGCGACGCCGCCGTCGGGGAAGATGTTCAGCCGCACGTGGGTGAACCGGCGCTCGTCGGTGACGGCGAAGTGGTGCTCGCTGTCGCCTGTGAGCTCGGCCCGGGGGACGATCTCCGTCCACGGAGCGGCCTCGAGCTCGGCCGGGGAGGGGTGGCCCTCGACCGAGGCCGCCTCGACGCGGGCGTGAGGCGGGTAGTTGCCCTTGAACCACGCCGTGTCGATCACCACGCCGCGGATCACGCCGGGGACGCCGAGCCGCACCAGGGCCCAGTCGTGGCCGGGCGAGCGGCGGCGGCGGGTCTCCCACCCGTCGTAGACCTGCCCCTTGCTCCCGAACGTCTCCGCCTGGAAGCCGGGCCGCCCCGGCCGGATCAGGCTCTCCTTCTCCGCGAACGACTCGTCGCTGGCCGCCACGACGGAGCCGCCGAGCGTGCGCAGGGCGAGGTCAGGCAGGGTGATGAAGCCTGGCAAATCTACTGCTCTCCCAACAGGAATCGTCCGTGCGGCGCGCCGTCCACGGGCCGCCCGCGCAGCCAGGTGGTCAGTACGGCGCCCTTGAGCACCCGGCCGTGGTACGGGGTGACCGGGTTCTTGTGGTGGAGGCGCGCGGCGTCCACCGGGTTGTCGGCGGACGGGTCAAATGCCACCAGATCAGCATCATTACCCGGCTTTATCCCGCCTTTTCCGGAAATTTCGGCCATTGCCGCCGGATTGGCTGACATCCAGCGCACCACGTCCCCCAGCCCGTACCCCCTCCGCGACGCCTCCGTCCAGACCGCGGGCAGCCCGAGCTGGAGCGAGGCGATGCCGCCCCAGGCGGCGGCGAAGTCGGGCACCTTGAGGTCGGCGGGCGAGGGCGAGTGGTCGGACACGACGCAGCTCAGCACGCCCCTGGCCAGCCCGTCCCACAGCAGGTCGCGGTTGGCCTCGGAGCGGATGGGCGGGCAGCACTTGTACGCGGTCGCCCCCTCGGGCACCTGCTCGGCCGCCAGCGTCAGGTAGTGGGGGCAGGTCTCCGCCGTGACCGCCACGCCCTCGGCCCGGGCCGACTCCAGCACCTCCAGGCAGGAGGCGCTGGAGACGTGCAGGATGTGCACCCGGGCGCCGGTCTGCGCCGCCAGCCGCACCACCCGCGCGACGGCGCTGCGCTCCGACTCCCCCGGCCGCGACTCCAGGAACTCGCGGTACGTCGGCCCGCCCGGCTCCCCGAGCAGCGCCGGGTCCTCGGCGTGCACCACCATCACGCCGCCGACCGAGGCCACCTCGGACAGCGCCTCCCGCAGCTCGGAGTCACCGAGCGGCGGGAACTCCTCCACCCCCGACGGCGACATGAAGCACTTGAACCCGTAGACCCCGCGCTTGCGCAGGGGCGCGAGGTCCTTGACGTTGCCCGGCACGGCCCCGCCCCAGAAGCCCACGTCCACGTGGCACTGCCCCTCGGCGGCCCGCAGCTTGGCCTCGAAGGCCGCCACGTTCACGGTGGGCGGGAGGGAGTTGAGCGGCATGTCGAGGATCGTGGTGACACCTCCGGCGGCGGCCGCCCTGGTCGCCGAGCCGAACCCCTCCCAGTGCGTCCGCCCCGGCTCGTTGACGTGCACGTGGGTGTCGACCAGGCCGGGGAGCAGGGCCAGGTCGCGCAGGTCGATGTCCTCGGCGGCCTCGAGCGGGGCGGCGTAGTCGTACAGGCCGGCGATCTTCCCGCCCCGCACGGCCACCGCCGCCGCCCGCTCGCCCTCCGGGGTGACGGTACGGCGGGATCGGATCACCAGATCGGTCATCTAGTCCCCTTCGAGATGGACGGCGGCCAGCCGCGCGGCCAGGCGCTCGAGCAGGGGCCCGGCCTCGGCCATGCAGCGTTCGGGGTCGGGTTCGAGGTCGGTGAGGGCGTAGGCCGCCTCGATGCCGGCGGCCCGCAGCTCGTCGTCGGTGAGCGTACGGCGCCCGCAGACGGCCACCACGGGGACGCCCGCCTGCGCCGCGGCCCGCGCCACCCCGACGGGCGCCTTGCCGCGCAGGGACTGCTCGTCCAGCGACCCCTCGCCCGTGATCACCAGCCGCGCGTCCTTGACCAGCTCGCCGAACCCGAGCAGGTCGAGCAGGTAGCCGATGCCGGGCCGGATCTCGGCGTGCAGGAACGCCAGCGCGGCGAACCCCACGCCGCCGGCCGCCCCCGCCCCCGGCGCCCCCGCCACGCCCATCGCGCGCGGCGTGTCGTCGTGCTCGACCGCCCCCATCAGCCCGTGGGTCGCGGTCGCGACGGCGGCCAGCCGGGTCAGACCGGCCTCCAGCGTCTTGACGTCGTGCGGGGAGGCGCCCTTCTGGGGCCCGTAGACGGCGGCGGCGCCGTGCGGCCCGAGGAGCGGGTTGTCCACGTCGCTGGCCACCACGAACTCCACGCCGGAGACGTCCACGAAGCCCGACAGGTCGATCCGGGCGAGCTCCTTCAGCGCGGCCCCGCCCCGGGGGAGGTCCTCGCCGTCGGCGTCCAGCAGGCGCGCGCCGAGCGCCTGCGCCATGCCGGCTCCCCCGTCGGTGCAGGCGCTCCCGCCCAGCCCCAGGACCACGCGCTTGGCGCCCCGGCGCACGGCGTCGGCGATCAGCTCGCCCGTGCCGTGGCTGGTGGCGGTCAGCGGCTCGTGCCCGCCGGGCAGGCGGCGCAGCCCCGACGCCTCGGCCAGCTCCACCACCGCGGTCGCGTCGGTGTCCTGCCAGGCGTACGAGGCGGAGATCCGCTCGCCGGTGGGCCCGGTGACCTCGATCGTGACCCGGCCGAACCCGCCGGCCACGGCCGCGTCCACGGTGCCGTCGCCCCCGTCGGCCACCGGCAGCTCCACCGTGGGCACGCCGAGCCCGGCCGAGACCCGGGCGGCCACCTCGGCCGCCGTCAGCGACCCCTTGAACTTGTCGGGGGCGACCAGAACCTGCTGAACCACTACGAACCCCTACAGGATGGTGAACAATGTCCTGACACGCCTTCCTGCCCGGTGCGAGCGGGCAGGAAGGCGTGACTCATCATCACATCCCCGCGCCGCGCGGACCGTCCGGGGCCCGTTCCGGAAACCGGCCGGAAGGTCAGGAGACCGTGCGGATGAACTCCTCCAGCGAGTAGCGGCCGTCCTGGTCGGAGTCGGCGGCCTGGCTCATCGCCCCCAGCGCCTCCGCCGGGAGGCCGGGGAAGTGCCGCTTCAGCTCGGCCTCGCTGATGTAGCCGTCGCCGTCGGTGTCGATCGACGCGAAAGTGCTCTTGAGCTGCGCCAGCCGCTCTTCTGGGAGTTCCTCGGGCACGGGATGACCTTCCTGCTCGTTCGGGACGTTCCCACCCTAGTCTCCCGGTCAGTGGTGGAGCTCCTTGGCCGCGGTGAGGCCGCGTTCGCGCGCCAGCCGCATCAGCCGGCGGTGGGCGTCGGCGCCCGCGCGCCCGGCGGCGTCCTGAGGGACGGTCCTCAGCTCGCCGTCCTCGACCACGACCCGGCCGCCGACCAGCACCCGCGCCAGCGGTGGCGGAGGGCCGAAGACGAGCGCGCAGACCGGGTCGGCCACCGCCGAGGTGAACGGGCCGTCGACCCGCCACAGGGCGAGGTCGGCCAGCTTGCCGGGTTCGAGCGAGCCGAGCTCGTGCTCGCGGCCGAGGTTGCGGGCCCCGCCGAGCGTGGCGATCTCGAGGGCCTGGCGGGCCGTGAGCGCCTGGGGGCCGAACCTGGCGCGCTGGAACAGCAGGGCCTGCCGCAGCTCTCCCACGAGCGGCGTCAGCTCGGAGGAGGCGCTGCCGTCCACGCCGAGGCCCACGTTCGCGCCGCGGCGCAGCATCTCGGAGACGCGGGCGATGCCGGCGCCGAGCCGGCCGTTCGACGAGGGGCAGTGCGCGGAGCCCGTGCCGGTGGCGGCGAGCTTGCCGATGTCGTCGTCGCTCAGGTGCACGGAGTGCGCGAACCACACGTCGGGCCCCAGCCAGCCCAGCTTCTCCATGTAGTCCACGGGGCGCAGCCCGAACTGGGCCAGGCAGTGCTCGTCCTCGTCCGAGGTCTCGGCGACGTGCGTGTGCAGGCGCACGCCCTTGGCCCTGGCCAGGGCGGCGGACTCGGTCATCAGCTCGGCGCTGGAGGAGAACGGCGAGCACGGCGCGACCGCGATCCGCAACATCGAGGAGAAGGACGGGTCATGGTAGGCGTCCACGGCCTCCGACGTGGCGGCCAGGATCTCGTCCAGCTCCTCGACCACGACGTCCGGCGGCAGCCCGCCCTGCGACTGGCCCCGGTCCATCGAGCCGCGGGCGGGGTGGAAGCGGATGCCCACCTCGCGGGCGGCCTCGATCTCGGCCGCGAACAGGTCGCCCCTGCCCTTGGGGAAGATGTAGTGGTGGTCGCTGGAGGTGGTGCAGCCCGACAGCGCCAGCCAGCCCAGGCCCGCCGTGGCCGCCCCGTTGACCACTTCGGCGTCCATGGCGGCCCATACCTGGTAGAGCGCGACCAGCCACTCGAACAGCGTCGCGTCCTGCGCCAGGCCCTGCGAGGCCCACTGGTAGAGGTGGTGGTGGGTGTTGACCAGGCCGGGGGTGGCCAGGCAGCCGGTGCCGTCGATCCTGGTCGCGCCCGGCCCAGCGCCCGGCGCGGGCCCGGGGCCGAGCTCCGCGATCCGGTCCCCCTCGATCCTGATATATCCCGTTTCGATCTCCGGGCCGGCGACCGGCGCGATGTGGACGTTCTCGATGAGCAGGCTCACTCGGCGCCCGCCTTCCGCGCCGCGGCCAGCCGTACCGCTTCGATGATCTTCTCGTAGCCCGTGCACCGGCACAGGTTCCCGGCCAGCGCCTCCCTGATCTCCGCGTCGGACGGCCGCTCCACCCGGGCGATCAGGTCGTGCGCCTGCACCACCAGCCCCGGCGTGCAGAACCCGCACTGCACGGCCCCGCACTCCACGAACGCCTCCTGGACCGGATCGAGCCGGTCCCCCTCGGCGAGCCCTTCGACGGTGCGCACCTGGCGCCCCTCGGCCTGCCCGGCGGCGACCAGGCAGGAGCAGACCGGCAGGCCGTCGAGATAGACCGTGCAGGATCCGCATTCGCCCTGCTCGCAGGCGTTCTTGGAGCCGGGGAGCCCGACGCGCTCGCGCAGCACGTACAGGAGGCTCTCGCCCTCCCAGACGTCGTCGGCGATCTCCTCGCGGCCGTTGACGGTGAAGGTGACGCGCATCAGGCGGCCCTCTTTCCCAGATGGTCGTTCCAGGCCCAGGCCAGCGTGCGGCGGGCCATCACGCCGATGGCGTGCACCCGGTAGGCGGCCTTGCCCCGTACGTCGTCGATCGGCGCCGCGGCCGCCGCGCACAGCTCACCGAATCGCCTGGTCAGCGCCGGATCGAGCGGCGCCGTCCAGTCTAGTTCGCGGGCCAGCAGCTCCTCCGCCTCCAGCGCCCGGCGCGGCGTGGGCGCCGCGGAGCCGATCCCCGTGCCGACCCGCCGCTCGTCCGGGTGCAGCGCGATCGCGAACGAGCACACCGCGATCACCATGGCGTTGCGCGTGCCGACCTTGGAGAAGTACTGGGGCCCGGTCGCGGGCCTGACGTGGACGGCCCTGATCAGCTCGTCGGGCTCCAGCGCGCTGCGCTTGACCCCCAGGTAGAACTCGTCGGCCGGGATCATCCTGACGCCGCGCTCGCGCGAGTCCACCTCGACCACCGCGCCGGCCGCCAGCAGCGGCGGGTGGCTGTCGCCGGCGGGCGAGGCCGCGCCGAGGTTGCCGCCGACGGATCCGCGGTTGCGGATCTGCGGCGAGCCGACCGTGCGCGCGGCCTGGGCGAGCCCCGGCAGCGGCCCGCCCAGCTCGTCGATGATCCGCGCGTACGGCACCGCGGCCCCGACCCGGCACGTGCCGCCGACCATGGCCCACTCCCGCAGCTCGGTCACCTGGTTGAGGTCGAGCAGCGCCGCGGGCCTGCGCACGTCCATGTTGATCTCCACCATGACGTCGGTGCCGCCCTGGATGGGCACCGCGTCGGGCCGGTCCGCCTTGGCGGCCAGCGCCTCTTCCCACGTCGTGGGTCGCAAGAAGTCCATGTCCCCTACTCCCAGGCGAATCCGGCGCCGGGTGCGTCCTCCCGCAGCACGCTGCCCTCGATCAGGCCGTAAGGGCGGTCGGCGGCGTGGAAGACCTCGTTGTCGTTGTCCAGGCCGAACGGCGACAGGTCCACGGTGAAGTGGTGCTTGTTCGGCATCGCGAGCCGGATCTCGCAGATCTCGGGACAGGTGCTCAGGGCTCGCTCGCCCATGGCGTAGAGGGTCTGCTGGAGCGACAGGCTGTGGGTGTCGGCGAACGCGTCCAGCAGGCACTGCCGCACCTGCTCGTACGACTTGCCGTACGCGGGCGTGTCCCCCGTGTGCCGCCAGCGCGCGGCGACGGCGGTGGCAAGGACGCGGTCGGTGGTGGGCGGCAGCGTGGTGTACTCGTCCACGATGTAGCCGTGGAACTCCGAGCCGGTCGTGTTCATCAGCACCAGGTCCTTGAGCCCGGACACCACCGTGGAGCGGCCGTCCCGGTCGCGGTGGACGACGCACGTGCGCACCTCGCCGCCGTCGCGCACGAACGAGTGCGGACCGCGGCGGGTCCACGCGTACTCGTCGATCTCGACCCTGGCGTGGTGGACCGTCGGCTGCGACTGCACGAAGTGCCCGGCCAGCAGGAGGGCGAACTCCTCGATCTGGCCGACGCCGTGCTTCTTCGCCAGCGCGTACGCGGTGTTCTTCTGCGTGTCGGTGGGCAGGACGGCGGCGTTGTCGCCGGTCAGGTGGACGGCCTCCATGTCGCCGGAGAGGGAGGTGCTGACGTTGAGGTCCTTGACGTGGTGGACGGGCCCGTCCCTGACCACGTGGACGAGCCTGGTCTCCGCCTTGCCGTAGCGGTTGGGTCCGAGCCTGATGGACATCTAGCTCCCTCGGTAGGTGGAGTAGGCGTACGGGCTGAGCAGCAGGGGCACGTGGTAGTGCCGTCCGGGGTCGGCGACGGTGAAGGTGACGACGACCTCGGGGTAGAACGTCTCCTCCAGGTAGGCCCCGGTGTCGAAGACGACCCGGTGGACGCCGGCTCCCGGGTGCCAGCCCTTGATGCGCCCGTCGTCGTCGGTGCGCCCCTCGGCCACCACCCGGCCCTCGTGCTCCAGGCGGACGTGGACGCCCTGCGCGGGCAGCCCGGTGACCGCGTTCAGCACGTGCGTCGAGAAGCTCATGTCCCCTCCTTCATGAGCTTGCGCAGCCGCAGCGCGGTGATCGCGGCCAGCTCGCCCCGCACGGCCGCCCGCTCGCTCTCCTCGTCGTTGCCCAGCCGCTCGCGCAGCCTGGCCAGCATCTGGGTCCCGGTGAGCCCGGTGGCGCAGATCAGGTAGACGTGCCCGAACCGGTCCTCGTACGCCTTGTTGCCCGCCGCGAGCGCCGTACGCACCTCGTCCTCCACCCCTGACTGCTCCTGGCGCGACCACGACGCCTCTTTGCCCTGGCCCGCCGCCCGCTCCCCGATCCTCGGGTGCGCCCGGAGCGCCTCCAGCACGTCGTCCCACCCCAGGTCCCGGACGGCCGCCTCGGCGGTGGCGGCGAGCTCGTCGAGATCGTCGTACGGCCGCAGTGCCGCCACCTTCGCGGCGAAGGCGCGCGAGGAGCAGCAGGCCAGCAGCTCCTGCTCGGCGCCGGCCGGGGACCTGGCGTTGAAGTCGCTCAGCGTGTCGGGCATGTCAGAAGTACACACACCCGCTTCGTGCCCGGTCCATCCACGAGAACTCCGAACCGGCCGCCCCCGCGGCCAAAACTTTTCGTGTCATCATCCAACCGGCGGGCCGACGCGCCCGGTCCGCGCCGGCCCCCGGGTTGTCGGGGCGTGCACCTACACTGAGACCCATCATGACCCCAACATCCCTGATCGGCGGGCACGTGCTCGTCGCGGGCGGCCTGGCGACGGGCGGCCTCGCATACATGGCCGAGATCGGCGCCGAGATGATCCAGGTCTTCGTGACCAACCCGCGCGGCTGGGCGCTCGCCGAGGGCAAGCCCGACGAGGACGCCAAGCTGGCCGAGTCGGGCGTCGAGACGTTCGTCCACGTGCCCTATCTCGCCAACTTCGGCTCGCCCAGCCCGGAGACCCTGGCCAACTCCATCGCGCTGGTGCGCCACACGCTGCGGCGCGGCGCCGACCTCGGCGCCAAGGGAGTCGTGGTGCACACGGGCTCGGCGGTCACGCAGTCGCGCGACGACGCGCTGCGCCAGGTGCGGGAAAACCTGCTGCCGCTGCTGGAGGAGATCCCCGACGGCGGGCCCGACCTGCTGCTGGAGCCGATGGCCGGGCAGGGCGCCATGCTCTGCGCCACCGTCCAGGACATCGAGCCCTACCTGGCCGCGCTCGACTGGCATCCGCGCGCCGGCATCTGCCTCGACACCTGCCACGCCTTCGCCGCCGGTCACGACCTCGCGGCGCCGGGCGGGGTGAAGGAGACGTTCGACGCCCTGCACGAGATCGCTCCCGGGCGGCTCAAGCTGATCCACGCCAACGACTCCAAGGACGTGTGCGGCGCCAAGAAGGACCGGCACGAGAACATCGGGGCGGGCCACATCGGCGCGCAGCCGTTCGCCGAGCTCATGCGCCACCCGGCCGTGGCGGGGGTGCCGATCTGCATCGAGACTCCGGGCAAGGCGCCCAAGCACGCCGAGGACATCGCCCTGCTGAAGAAGCTGCGCGACTCCTGACCCGGCCGTCTCGTCGCGAAAGGGGCGCCTGCTCGCGCGATCCGGCCGCCCCCGAAGGGCCGAATCGCGGGGCCGGCTGAGGGCCTCAGCAGGCGCCCCTTCACGTGACCGGCGTGGCGGGCCCCACCCCCGGATGGGGCCCGGCAGCCGTGGTGACCTGCGCGGTCACCGGTGAAGCCGGCGCATCAGGCCTGTCGTGAGCCCCCCGGCTCGTCCCCCCCGATGCGCCGGAGTGGCTTTCCGTTGCCGAAACACTACGGTCGCGATCTTGCGGGCGATACCCTGTTTTCGGACAGCTCGTTGAACGGTCCGTAGTCATCGATATACGGAGAGTGCTGTTACGATGAGCGGTCGCCGTGCTGCGACGAGCGGTAGCCCCGTGGGCCCGCGAGGTCCTCGGGCAGGTGCATCCGGGCCATCATCCGCCCCACGCCGCGCGGCATCCGACCCGGTGTGACCAGGGAAATCATCACCATCGCGGCAAAGGCGACCGGCACCGCCACCGGCGCGGGGTTGGACGTGAGCACGCCCATCTTCACGCCCGCCTGCTCCTCGATCACCAGCACCGCCGTCACGCCCCCGCCGAGCGCGAATCCGGCCGCCACCCCCGCGTCCGTCAGCCGGCGCCACCAGATCCCGAGCACCAGCAGCGGGCAGAGCGTGGCCGCCGAGAGGCTGAAACCGAGCAGGACGAGCGCCACCGACGCCTGCGGCCCGGTGACCGCCGTCAGCGCGAGCGCGGCCAGCAGCACCAGGCACACGGCCGTGCGGAAGGCGCGGACCCCGACCCGGGCCAGGCACGCCGACACCGCTCCCCCGACCGCCACCAGCACGCCCGCCGTGGTGGCCAGGAAGGCGGCGAACGCCCCGGCGGCCAGCGCCCCGGTGAGCACGTCGCCCACGGGCCCTGGAAGCAGCCTGGCGGGCAGCAGCAACACGATCTCGTCCGGGGGGCCCCTGTGCACGTGCCCGTGGCCCAGGAGCCCGTACAGCGGCGGCACGAGACAGAACACCGCCAGCATGGCCTGCGTCGCCACGATCGACCGCCTGGCCTCGCGCCCGTCGCTGTTGGTGTAGACCCGGACGATCACGTGCGGCAGCCCCATCGTGCCCAGCGCGCAGGCCACCAGCACGGTCAGCACGCCGGGCAGCGACGGGTCGCCCACCCCCGCCAGCCCCGGCTCGGCGGCCCGGTAGGCCCCCTCGAACCAGGTGACGGACCGCGCGCCGGCCGCCCACCAGCACACCGCCCCCACCCCGGCGAACACGATCAGCTTCAGCCAGAACTGCGCGGCCAGCACGCTCGTCACGCTCCCCAGCCCGCCCGCCCAGGCCACGACCAGCGCCGCCGAGGCAATGGCCGCCCACCCGAGCCACGGCGGGAGCCCGGTCAGCAGCCGCACCACCGTCCCCGCCGCGTGGAGCTGCGCGACCATGAAGGCCAGCCCGATCGTCAGGACGAGGAACGTGGCGAAGCGCCGCAGCCTGGCCGATCTCAGCCGCCACTCGGCGAAGTCGGGCAGCGTGTACGTCCCCGAGCGCCGCAAGGGCGCGACGACCAGGGCGAGGATGACGACGAACCCGGCCGTGGCCCCCAGCGGGTACCACAGCATCGGCCCGCCCCGGGTGGCGATGAGCCCGGCCAGGCCCAGGCAGGCCGCGGCCGAGGTGGCCTCGGAGGCGATGGCGGCGCCGTTCCACCAGGGCGGAACGGCCCTGGCGGCCACGTAGAAGTCGCAGACGCCGCTGGAGCGGCGCGGTCGCGCGGAGCCCACCATGACGCCCAGCACCAGCACGAAGGCGATCCCGGTCAGCACCGCGACGGTCATCTCTCCGCCCGCCCGCTCATCTCCCCAGCCGCTCCACCCGCCGCAACCCCAGCCCGCTCATCTCCCCAGCCGCTCCACCCGCCGCAGCCCCAGCCCGCTCACCTTTCCAGCCGCTCCGCGCGCCTGAGCTGCAGCACTGCCAGCACGACCCAGACCCCCTGCACGGCCAGCGAGAGCGCGAACCAGGCCCAGGGAGCGGGCATCCACACGGCGATCACCGGGACGCCCGCCAGCAGCGCGGCCACGGCGCCCACGGTCAGCAGCGCCTGCCGTAACTGCCGCCCCACGATCGCCGGCACGTCGGGCCCGCCGTCGTCCGGGTCGAACCGGTCGCGGGAGCGCCCGAGCGCGACCGGCCTGCGGGACACGATCACCCGCCGCTCCGCCGTCACGAGATCACGTCCCTGTGGTGGCGTACGAGCTGGTCGCGCACCTGGCGGCTGTGCCGCCTGCTGACCTGCAGCGTCTCGGTGCCGACGGTGAGCGTCATCCGCCCGCCCTCGAAGCGCAGCTCGCTGACGTGCCGCCCGGAGACCAGCGTGCTGCGGTGGATGCGGATGAACCCGGCGCCCGACCAGCGCCGCTCCAGCGCGGCCAGCGACATGCGCACGAGGTAGCTGCCGTCGACGGTGTGCAGCCGCACGTAGTCGCCCTTGGCCTCGGCGAACCAGACGGCCTGCTGCGGCACGAACCGGGTGCGCCCGCCGAGCTCGACCGGGATCACCTCGTCCTGGCCGGGCTCGGGCACGGGCAGGGAGGTGGCCTCCAGCCGCCGCACGGCCTCGGCCAGGCGCTCGGCCCTGACCGGCTTGAGCAGGTAGTCGACGGCCTCCAGCTCGAACGCCTGCACCGCGCACTCCTCGTGCGCCGTCACGAACACCAGCCGGGGCGGGCTGGGGAACCCGCCGACCAGCCGGGCCAGGTCGAGCCCGTCGAGCCCGGGCATGCGGATGTCGAGGAACACCCCGTCGAGCCGCTCGCCCCCGCCGATCATCTGGACCATGTCCTGCAGCGCCGTGACGCCGTCGGCGGCGGTCGCGACGTGTTCGATCCGTTCGTCCTGGCGCAGCAGATAGGCGAGCTCCTCCAGAGCGGGGACCTCGTCGTCGACGGCCAGGACTCTCAGCATGTCCTCCACGCTGCCGTATGAAAGCAAAGGTCACAAGCGACACGCCAGCATAGCGTAATGAAATGACTACAATGAGCTAAGCTGGCTCTTGGGCACCCGCAGCCTCACCTTGGTGCCCGCGCCCAGCGCCGTCTCCACGACGAGCCCGTAGCCGTCGCCGTAGATCTGGCGCATCCGCAGGTCCACGTTGGCCAGCCCGATGCCGCTGCCCTCGCGGGCCGGGTCCTCGTCGAGCATCCGCCGCGCGCACTCCGGGTCCATGCCCGCGCCGTCGTCCTCGACCGTGATGTGCGCCTCCGGGCCCGCGTCGCGCACCACGACCCGCACCTCGCCGCTGCCGCCGCGGCCGCGCATGCCGTGCTTGATGGCGTTCTCGACGAGCGGCTGCAGGCACAGGAACGGCACGGGCACGGGCAGCACCTCGGGCGCCACCTGCATGCTGAAGCGCAGCTTGTCGCCGAAGCGGGCGCGTTCGAGCAGGAGATAGCGGTCGACGCAGGTCAGCTCGTCGGCCAGCGTCGTGAAATCGTGCGCCCTGCGCAGCGCGTAACGGGAGAAGTCGGCGAAGTCGAGCAGGAGCTCGCGAGCGCGCTTGGGGTTCGTGCGGACGAACGAGGCGATCGTCGTGAGCGCGTTGTAGACGAAGTGGGGCGAGATCTGCGCCCGCAGCGCGCGCATCTCCGCCTCCAGCGCGCGCCGCCGCGAGGCGTCCAGGTCGGCGAGTTCGAGCTGGCCCGACACCCAGCGGGCGACCTCCGTGACGGTGCGCACGAGGGCGGCGCTCACCTCGTCGTCGAAGGCCGCCAGCGTGCCCACGACCGTGCCGTCCACCGTCAGCGGCACCACGACCGCGCCGTGCGGCTCGCCCGCGAACACCTGGGCCCGCCCGGCGGCCAGGGCGGCGCGGGCGTAGGTGAGCACGTCGTCGGTGCACGGCCCCTCCCAAGCCAGCGCGGCCTCGGTGGAGGTGATCGCGACGGCCTGGGTGCCGAGCAGCGTGCGCAGATGCCGTACGGCCCTGCGGGCCGAGTCGCGGTTGAGCCCGGTCCGCAGGGCGGGGGCGGCCATCGCGGCGATGTGCAGCGTGGTGAACGTCGCCTCGTCCGATCTACGGCACTCCGGCAGCGCCAGAAGGCGCCACCGGGCACGGGCGAGCCCGTAGCCGGCGACGAAGGCCAGGGAGGCCAAGGAGGAGGACAGCGCCACGCACGCGGTGGTCAGCACGGGGAAAACCGTAGCCAATACAGAGCGTGTCCGGGGGAAAACCCGCAGTGAAGTCTATGGAGGACCCTCGCCGGGTTCTTCCTGGTAGGAGTAGCGCTGCTCGCGCCAGGGGTCGGCGACGTTGTGGTAGCCGCGTTCCTCCCAGAAGCCCCGTCGATCTTCGACGAGGTATTCGATGCCGCGCACCCACTTGACGCTCTTCCACGCGTACAGGTGGGGCACGACGATCCGCAGCGGGAAGCCGCGGTCGGGGCTGAGCGGCTTCTCGTCGAGCTCCATGGCGAACAGCGTGTCCTGGGCCGCGAAGTCGGCCATGCGCAGGTTGGCGCTGTAGCCGTACTCGGCCCAGATCATCACGTGGCGCACGCCGGGAGCCGGCGGGGCGGCCGCCATGATCGTGGCCGGGGTGACGCCGGACCACTCGTTGGCCATGAGCGAGAACTTGGTCACGCAGTGGAAGTCCGCGATCCGGGTGGCGCGCGGCAGCCGCTCGAACTCCTCCCAGGAGAAATGGTGCTCCGCCCCGGACGCGGTGGCGCCGAAGACGCGGAAGTCCCAGCTCTCCGGTTTGAACCGGGGCACCCTGCCGTAGTGGATCACGGGTCGGCCGCGCGGCACGTACTGGCCTGGAGGCAGGCGCGACTCCTCCACGATCACTCCCCTCACCTGACTCGCCGTGTGGGGCCATCCTGCCATCGGATGGATGGTGCTTCGCGAGCGGGTTGGGTGCGCTATCCTTACGGCCTATGCGCAACGCGTCCCTGTTTTGGTATGGCGACGGACCCGAGTCCGTTCGCCATCTGACGCTGCGCTAGCAGACAGGCGAACGAAGGCCCCGGGTCCGACAGGACCCGGGGCCTTCTGCGTTTCCGGACAAAGGTTTCGGACGAGATTTTCGGACGAAGGAGAAGTACAGATGGTGATCGTGATGGGCCCCGAGGCCACCGCGGATGATCTCTCGGCGATCGTGTCGGTCGTCCAGGCGGCCGGGGTCGAGGCTTTCGTCAGCAAGGGCGTGAAACGGACGATCGTCGGCCTGGTCGGCGACGTGGCGCAGCTCGACCCGGCCACGTTGCGCGGCATGGGCGGGGTGCGCGACGTCATGCGCGTGTCCACCCCGTACAAGCTGGTCAGCAGGGAGAACCACCCGGAACGCTCCACGGTCCACGTGGGGGGCGTGCCGATCGGCCCCGACACCGTGACGTTGATCGCGGGGCCGTGCGCGGTGGAGACGCACCAGCAGACGCTGGACGCGGCCAGGATGGCGCAGGCGGCCGGGGCGGTGCTGCTGCGCGGCGGGGCCTTCAAGCCGCGCACGTCGCCGTACGCCTTCCAGGGGCTGGGCGAGCAGGGCCTGCGCATCCTGGCCGACGTGCGCGAGGAGACCGGGCTGCCGATCGTGACCGAGGTCGTGAACGCCCAGGACGTCGGGCTGGTGGCCTCGTACGCCGACATGCTGCAGGTCGGCACCCGCAACATGCAGAACTTCGAGCTGCTGCAGGCGGTCGGCGCGGCGGGCAGGCCGGTGATGCTCAAGCGCGGCATGAGCGCCACGATCGAAGAATGGCTCATGGCCGCCGAGTACATCGCCCAGCGCGGCAACCTGGACATCGTCCTGTGCGAGCGGGGCATCAGGACGTTCGAGACGGCGACCCGCAACACGCTCGACGTCTCGGCCGTGCACGTGGCGCAGCGCCTGTCGCACCTGCCGGTGATCATCGACCCGTCCCACTCGGGCGGGCGGCGCGACCTGGTGCTGCCGCTGACCCGCGCGGCCATCGCGGTGGGCGCGGACGGCGTGATCATCGACGTGCACCCGCAGCCCGAGCAGGCGCTCTGCGACGGCCCGCAGGCCCTGGTCGACTCCGACCTGGGCGAGCTGGCCCAGGTCATGAACGACTTCCCGGCGCTGCTCGGCAAGTCCGCCGCGGTCGCGGTCGCCGTCTGACCTGCTGATCCGATGCCGTATCCCTGCCACGAGCGATCCCGCGCGTACGTACGGCCGGCCGCCGCCACGAGCCGAGCGGCCGGCCGTACTCAGAAGTAACTTGAGTACGGGACCCCATGCGGCGAGCCGTCGCGCGGCGCGACGATGGCCGCATGACGAAGCCCATCCAACCCACGCAGACCACCGCGTACTACGTCCAGGCGATCCTGTCGTTCGCCGTCTCGCTGTCCTCCGTGGTGATCGCCCTGGTCTACCTGCCCGTCGAGGGGTGGGTCAGGGCGTTCCTCGGGCTCGGCCTGCTGTACGTCGTCACCTCGACGATCACGCTGTGCAAGGTCGTACGGGACCGGCAGGAGCAGTCGGAGGTCAGCAAGCGCGTCGACCAGGCGCGGCTGGACAAGCTGCTGACCGAGCACGACCCGTTCAAGGTCGGCACCTGACCCCCGTCCCCGCCGCCGGGGGGCTAGTCGAGCGTGTACTCCTGGATCGAGTCGGCGAGCTGCACGCACAGCTCCTCGGCGTCGAGCCGCTTCTCTATCTGCTTCAGGTCCTCGATCTTGGCCCGGGTCTCGGCCCGCTTGGGCGCCAGCAGCGTGCAGCAGTCCTCGTCGGGCAGCTCGGAGATCTCCAGCGTGCCGATGCGCCGCGCCTCGGCCATGATCTCGGTCTTGTCCCAGCCCACCAGCGGCCGCAGGATCGGCAGCTCCACCGCGTTGTCCTGGGCGGTGATGTTGGCCAGCGTCTGGGAGGAGACCTGGCCGAGCGCGTCGCCGGTGACCAGCGCGGCGGCGTGGATGCGGTGGGCGACCTCCTCGGCCGTCTTGAGCATGAGCCGCCGCTGCGCGATGACGGCCAGGCGGTCCTGGCCGGAGGTGCGGATCGACTGCTGCGCCTTGCCGAACGGCACCACCCACAGCCGTGACCTGCCCTGGAACCGGTCGAGCTTCTTGACCAGCGCGTACGCCTTGTAGATCGACTCGGAGGTGGTGAACGGGATGCCGGAGAAGTGCAGGAAGTCGACGTGCAGGCCGCGCCGCATCATCCGGTAGGCCGCCACCGGCGAGTCGATGCCGCCCGACATGAGCACCAGGGCCCGGCCGCTGCTGCCGACCGGCAGGCCGCCCTGGCCGGGGATGCCGCCGGTGAAGACGAACACCTCGTCCCTGTCGACCTCGATGGACACCGTCAGCTCGGGGTTCTTCAGGTCGACCGGCAGGCCGTACTCGTCGTTGATCGCGCCCCCCACGAGGCGGTCGAGCTCGTTGGAGCGCAGCGGGAAGCGCTTGTCGCGGCGGCGGGAGCGGACGGCGAAGCGGGCGCCCCGCTTGGCCTCCTCGCTCTCGCCGACCAGCTCGAGACCGGCCTTCAGCACGGCGTCGGGGTCCTTGGCGACCCGCCAGGCCCGGTGGATCCAGACCAGCCCGGGAACGTCGGCGACCCGCTGGGCCACGGCCTCCGCCTGCTCGGCGGTGGCGCCCTGGGGCAGGAAGATCGCGATCACGCCATGCCGCTTGCGCACGTCGAGCTTGAGGTCGAGCGACCGGAGCGCGTCACGGATGTTGCTGATCAGGCGGCGTTCGAACAGCTCGCGGTTCTTGCCTTTCAGGACGATCTCGCCCAGCTTGAGCAGAACACACGGCTCGCCCAGGGCGGACATCGTCATGGTGGAACCTCCGGGAAGACGGGGAAGGGCACGCGTCGAAGGCAACGCCGCGCGCCATCGAGTTTAGTCCGCGTCCAGCCCGTGCTCGATCGCATATCGCACCAGCTCCACCCGGCTGTGCAGCTGGAGCTTGCGCAGGGCGTTCTGGACGTGGTTCTGCACCGTGCGGTGGGAGAGCACGAGCCGCCCGGCGATCTGCCGGTAGGACAGGCCCTTGGCCACCAGCCTGAGCACCTCGGTCTCGCGTTCGGTCAGGCGCGGCCCCTCGGCGGGCGCCGGCTGCGCGGCCAGCCGCCGGTATTCGCCGAGCACGAGCCCGGCCAGGCCCGGGGTGAACACGGCGTCGCCGTCGGCGGTGCGGCGTACCGCGTCGAGGAACTCCTCCCGGCTTGCCGATTTCACCAAATATCCGGACGCGCCTGCCTTGACCGCCTCCAGCACGTCGTCCTGTTCGGCGCTGGCCGACAACACCAGCACCCTGGGCGGCGGCTCCACCGCGGCCAGCCTGGCGGCCACCTCCGCACCCGACATATCCGGTAACCGCAGATCGAGCACCACGACGTCGGGCCGGGCCGCCCCGGCCGCCCGCACCGCCTGCCGCCCCTCCCCCACGGTGGCCACGACCTCGTAGCCGGCCTCGGCGAGATCCCTGGCGACGCCGTCGCGCCACATCGGATGGTCGTCCACCACCATCACCCGCACCATGCCGCAACTCTAACCGTGTGCTCCGGTCCCGCCCCGCGACGGCGACGCCCCCGAGGCAGGCACGGTGATCTCGACCTCCGTGCCCTCCCCCGTGCGACTGGCGAAGGCGACCGTGCCGCCGAGGTCGGCGATCCGGCCGCGGATGGACTGGGCGACCCCCAGGCGGCCGGCCGCTGCGGCCTCGGCCAGGCGGCCCTCGGCGATGCCCGGGCCCTCGTCCCGCACCGTCACCGTGATCGCCCCGTCCGACGACTCGGCGAAGATCCAGGCTCGGGCGCCGGTCCCGCAGTGGTCCCGTACGTTGTCCAGCGCCGCGCGGACGGCGGCGGCCGTCTCGGCGGCCACCGGCGCGGGCAGGATCATCGGCGTGGCGGGCGTCGAGACCGTCACCCGCGGCGAGGCGTGCGGCAGCAGGAGGGCGCGCAGGTCGGCGGACCCCACGGGAACGGGGGCGGAGGCCGGGGCGACGAGCTGGCGCAGCACGGCCTCCTGTTCGCCGGCCAGCCGCCCCAGCTCCGCCGCCTCACCGCCGATCTGCCGGCCGCGCCGCTGGACCAGGGCCAGAACCTGGAGCACGGAGTCGTGGATGTCGCGGGCGAGCCGGTCGCGCTCGCGCTGGGCGGCCTCCATCTCGATGGCCCGCTGCATGCGCTCCTCGGCCTGCCTGGCCAGCCGCGCCACGTGGCCGACCACGACGCCCGCCAGGAAGAGCAGGACCGCGCCGTTGACCAGGATGGGCGCCTGGCCGGTGCGGACGCGCAGCCACAGGTCGCCGGCCGCGACGACGGCCGCCGCCACCGCGCCCAGCCGCCTGCCCCCGTGCACGGCCCAGGCCAGCACGGGACCGGCGATCCACGTCGCGGGCACGGGCATGGTGCCCTCCGCGCCTTGACCTGCGCCCTCGACATACGGAGAGGCGAGCAGGCAGGCCAGGGTGACCAGCAGGTCGATCGCCAGCAGCGGCCAGCGGCGCGCCGACTCGGCCGAGTAGGCGAGCGTCGCCCCCGCCGTCCACAGCGCCATCACCCCGATCACCAGCCAGCCGAGCACGGGCTGCTCGTAGCCGCGGTGCTGGGCCATCAGCACGGCCGCGTACACCAGCGACGCCACCCGGAAGACCGCGATCGCGCGCCAGAAAGGGCCTTCGATAGCCATGAGCCCTTCTCATGTTCCGACAGAGAGGTTGACAGATAGTGCAGATATCTATGCGAATGGGACATGCCGGTATGGCACAATCCGGGAACCCCTAATTACCAAGGAACCGATAGATGACCTCCGCTGTGAATCATTTCACCTACGGCCTGCTGACCCCCCTGCTCGCCTACGTGATGTCCTGCATCGGCTCGATGCTCGGACTACGGCTCACCGCTCAGGCGCACGCCTCCCGCGGCGGTTCCCGGGTGCGCTGGCTGCTGGGCGCGTCCATCTCGATCGGCGGCACCGGCATTTGGGTCATGCACTTCATCGCCATGATGGGCTTCGAAGTGGAAGGCACCCAGATCAAGTACGACGTGTGGCTCACCGTCGCCTCCGCGCTGGTGGCCATCGTGGTGGTGGGCACCGGCCTGCTGCTGGTCTCGTACGGTGGCGGCCGAGTCCTGGCGCTCCTCGGCGGCGGCCTGCTCACCGGCCTGGGCGTGGCCTCCATGCACTACCTGGGCATGTACGCGATGAACATGTCCGCCCACGTCTCCTATGACCGCATCACCGTGGCCGTCTCCGTGGCCATCGCCGTCGTGGCCGCGACGGTGGCGCTGTGGTTCACGCTGCGGGTCAAGAAGCCCATCTGGATCACTCTCGCCGCCCTGGTCATGGGCGTGGCCGTCTCGGGCATGCACTACACCGGCATGTACGCGATGCACGTCACGGTCGACGCCGAGCCTGGCCTGGTCGCGGGCGCCGACGCGCTCGACTTCCTCGTGCCCCTCATGACCGTGATCAGCCTGATCACGCTGACCATGCTCCTCATGGTGATCCTCTCGCCCTCGGAGGAGGAGCTGCACGAGGACGCCGAGCTGGTCGCCAAGCTGGAGTTGCGCCGGCGTACCACCCAGGAGCAGCAGCTCACCTACCCCGCGCCGGTGGTGCAGATGCCGCAGCAGCGCCGGCAGGCCATGCAGGGCCGCAGAAGATAGTTGCGCACGCGGCGACTCCCTGTTCATACTCCCTTATCGGTGCGTAAGGGTTGGGGTGGGGGTCATGTCGCCGGTCGATCATTTTTCCTTTGGGCTCTTAACGCCCGTGCTCGCGTACGTCATGTCCAGCGTGGGCTCCATGCTGGGCCTGCTGCTGACCTCGAGAGCCCGCCTCGCAGGCGGGCGCGAGGGTAAGTTATGGCTGGTGGGGGCCGCTTTCGCGATCGGCGGCACCGGCATCTGGACGATGCACTTCATCGCCATGCTCGGCTTCTCCGTGACCGGCTCGGTGATCCGCTACGACGCGCCGCTCACCGCCCTGTCCGCGCTCATCGCGGTCGTCGTCGTGGGGATGGGCCTGTTCCTGGTCTCCTACGGCGGCGAGCGGCTGACCTACCTGCTCGGCGGCGGCGTCCTGACCGGCTGCGGCGTGGCCAGCATGCACTACCTCGGCATGTACGCGATGAACATGTCGGCCCACGCCTCCTACAACCCGGTGGTCGTCTTCCTGTCCGTCCTGATCGCGGTGGCCGCGGCGACGGTGGCGCTGTGGTTCACGGTGCGGGTCAGCGGCGCCCTCAAGATCGGCGGTGCGGCGCTGGTCATGGGCGTGGCGGTCACGGGCATGCACTACACGGGGATGTACTCGTTGTCGGTGGCCGTGCACTCCGACTTGGTGCCCGTGCCCGGCGTCAAGGCCGTCGACCTGCTGCTGCCGCTGATCGTCGGCATCAGTGTGATCACCGTAGGGCTGCTGCTCGCCGTCATCCTCTCCCCCTCGGAGAAGGAGCTGCGCAGCGAGGCGGAATATCGGGCGCGGCTGCGCGGGAACGACGAGGGCGCGCCGGAAGTGGATCTCTTCGGCACGCCCCGCGGTTGAGCTATCTCCTGGGTACGGCTTGCGACGCGTGGTGGGCCGCCGACTCGCCGCGGCGCAAGCCGTACCTTCGGGCGGGGTTCTGAGTGGTGACCCCGCTGGTCCAGAAGGTACGGCCGCGCGCTTGCAAGCGGCTTTCACTCAGCCGAAGAAGACCTCCGCCTCGGAGTAGCGCGAGACGGGCACGGTCTTCAGCTCGGCCGTGGCCTCGTCGAGCCCGACGCGGACGATCTCGGTGCCGCGCAGGGCGACCATCTTGCCGTAGTCACCCTCGTGGGCGGCGTCGATGGCCTGCAGCCCGAACCTGGTGGCCAGCACCCGGTCGTAGGCCGTCGGGGTGCCGCCGCGCTGGATGTGGCCGAGCACCGTGGTGCGGGCCTCCTTGCCGGTGCGCTTCTCGATCTCCTTGGCCAGCATCTCGCCGATGCCGCCCAGCCGTACGTGCCCGAACGCGTCGAGCTCGCCCGTCTGCAGCTCCATCTGGCCCTCGATCGGGTGGGCGCCCTCGGCGACCACGATGATCGGCGAGTAGCGGGTGCGGAAGCGGGACTCCACGTATTCGCAGACCCGGTCGATGTCGAACGGCCGCTCCGGGATGAGGATGACGTTCGCGCCGCCCGCCATGCCGGCGTGCAGCGCGATCCAGCCCGCGTGGCGGCCCATGACCTCGCAGATGAGCGCCCGGTGGTGGGACTCGGCGGTGGTGTGGAGGCGGTCGATGGCCTCGGTCGCGATGTTGACGGCGGTGTCGAAGCCGAAGGTGTAGTCGGTGCCCGACAGGTCGTTGTCGATGGTCTTGGGCACGCCCACCACGTTGACGTGGCGGTCGTACAGCTGCTTGGCGACGCCCAAGGTGTCTTCGCCGCCGATGGCGATCAAGGCGTCGACGCCGGTGGCGGCGAGGTTCTCCTTGATCCGGTCGACCCCGCCCTCGATCTTGATGGGGTTGGTGCGGGAAGAGCCCAGTATCGTTCCGCCGCGCGGCAGGATGCCCCGCACGGCCTGGATGTCGAGCGGCATGGTGTCGCCTTCAAGTGGGCCGCGCCAGCCGTCACGGAATCCGACGAACTCGTGACCGTAGACGCTCACCCCCTTACGCACCACTGCCCTGATCACGGCGTTGAGGCCGGGGCAGTCGCCGCCCCCGGTCAGCACTCCAATACGCATGGCGGGTTCCTCCCGATGGGGGTCACCTTGATGTCAGACTCGCATTGTGCCCGTCGTCGCGGGCAGTGGTCTAGACCAAACGCCAGGCTGCCCAGATTGCGGGGATATTTCGTGAGTGTGTTGGCCATTGACGCCGGGACGACAGGCGTGACTGCGCTCGTAGTCACTGAAACCGGACAAATCGAATCCAAAGGCTACGAGGAGTTCGCACAGCACTTTCCTTCCCCCGGATGGGTGGAGCACAATCCCGAAGACATCTGGCAGGCCACGCTCTCCGCGTGCGGCGCCGCGCTGAGCGGGGCCTCCGGCTCCCCGTCCTGCGTCGGGATCACCAACCAGCGTGAGACCGCCGTGCTCTGGGACCGGCGCACGCTGGCCGCGCCGACCCGGGCCATCGTGTGGCAGGACCGGCGCACGGCCGGGATCTGCGACCGGCTGCGCGAGGCGGGCCACGAGCCGCGCGTGTCGGAGCTGACCGGGCTGCGGCTCGACCCGTACTTCACCGCGACGAAGCTGACCTGGCTCGCCGAGCACGACGAGACCACCTGGGCCGGCGTCCGGTCCGGGAACATCGCCATAGGGACGGTCGACTCCTACCTCATCGCCAGGCTCACGGCGGGCGCACGGCACGTGACCGACCCGTCCAACGCCTCACGCACGCTCCTGTACGGCCTCGCCTCCGGCGACTGGGAGCCGGAGCTGTGCGAGCTGTTCGGGGTGCCCCTGGAGGCACTGCCCGAGATCGTGCCCAACTACGGACCGCTGGGGCTCACGGGGCCGTCCGCCTTCCTCGGGCTGGAGCTGCCGATCAGCGGGGTGGCCGGCGACCAGCAGGCGGCGCTGTTCGGGCAGACGTGCTTCGACGTGGGGGACGTCAAGTGCACCTACGGCACGGGGTCGTTCGTGCTGGCCAACCTCGGCGGGGAGATCGTCCGTTCCGACACGGGGCTGCTGACCACGGTGGCCTGGCAGACGCCGGCGGGTGAGCGCACGTTCGCGCTGGAGGGGTCGATCTTCGTGACCGGGGCCGCCGTGCAGTGGCTGCGCGACGGGCTGGGGCTGATCGGCACGGCACCGGAGTCCGAGGCCGTGGCGCGCACGGTGCCCGACAGCGGCGGCGTGGTGTTCGTGCCGGCCCTCACGGGGCTGGGGGCGCCCCACTGGGACCCCGCCGCACGCGGGCTGATCACCGGCATCACGCGGGGCACGACGCGGGCGCACCTCGTCAGGGCCACGCTGGAGGCGATCGCGTTCGAGGTGCGGGACGTGGTGGAGGTGATGACCGGGGGCGCCGTGCCGGTGCTCAAGGCCGACGGCGGGGCCAGCTCGAACGACCTGCTCATGCAGCTCCAGGCCGACCAGCTCGGGGCGGCGGTGGAGCGCCCGGCCATCCAGGAGACCACGGCCCTCGGCGCCGCCTTCCTGGCGGGGCTGGGAGCGGGCGTGTGGGCCTCGCGGACCGAGCTGCGCCATACGTGGCAGCTCGAACGCCGCTTCGAGCCCGGCCCGCGGGACGACGCCGCCTACGAGCGCTGGCGGGCCGCCGTCGAGCTGGCCTCCCGGCGATAGCACCCTCAGGGTGTGGGGGGGCAGCGGCAGGGGCAGTCCGGGCAGCCCGTCGATGCTGGTGGCGATGTGGTCCTTGCGCGCGAAATAGTCGCCGAGCGACTCGTCGTCCTCCCGCGCGAATCGCTTCGCGTGCAGGTCGCGGTCCATGTCGTACGACATGAGGGGAACCGCGAAGCCGCAGGTGTCCCGGATCAGCTCGGCGTGCACGACGACGATCGCCCGCAGCCCGTGCGGGGCGGGGTCGATCGCGGGAAAGCAGGTGATCAGCTCGGCCCACCTGGGGTCGTCGCGGAAGACGGGCTCGCCGCGCCCGTGGATCCGCACGATGTTGGGCGGACCTTGGAAGGCGCACCACATCAAGGTGATCCGGCCGTTCTCGCGCAGGTGGGCGATGGTCTCCGCGTTGCTGCCGGCGAAGTCGAGGTAGGCCACCGTCACCTCGTCCAGGACCGCCAGCGACCCCGTCAGCCCCTTGGGAGACAGGTTGACCGTGCCGTCACCGGCGAGCGGCGCGGTGGCCGTGAAGAACACCGGCTGCGCCTCGATGAACGCGCGCAAACGATCGGTGATGCGTTCGTACGTCTTGCCCATGGTTCGTCACCGTCCTCGTGCGTGGAAGACCCGGGCGGTCCGCGCGTACCCGATGGAGGTGGAGACGCGGTCGGCGGTCGCGGTGCCCAGCTCCCGTTCAGTGATCCACAGGCCCAGGTCCAGCCCGGCGCTCAGCGCTCCGGCGGTGATGCGGTCGCCGGCGTCGACGACCCGCTCCTCGACGGCGTCGACGCCGTAGGACCGCAGCTCCTCGTACGCGTCGTGGTTGGTGGTCGCCTGCCGGTCGGCCAGCAGACCGGCGGCGGCGAGCAGCAGCCCACCGGTGCACACCGAGGCCATCCAGCGGGTCGAGGGCGCCACCGCCGCGAGCCGGGCAGGGAGCACCCCGAGCTGCGCCTCGGCCCAGGCGCCCGCCGGGGCCCGGTTCAGCCAGCCGCCGCCCGGGACGATCACCCCGTCGGGCCGCCCGAGGACGGTGGGCACCTCGATCCTGACGCCGCGCATGCTGGTCACGGGACCGGGCCGCTCGGCGGCGACCAGCTCGACGGCGAGCCCGGCCATGGACAACACCTCGAACGGCCCGAACACGTCCAGTTCGTCGAAGCCGTCGAAGACCACGATCTCGATTCGCACGCAGCCATGATCTCACCGCGCACGCGGCGAGGACGACGACCCCGGCCTGGCTCGGCGCCGGCCCGCCGCCGGTCAACCGTGCCGGGTGGGCCGATAGGTCAGCACCTGCGTGTTGCCGTCGAAGGTCCGCGCCTCGAGCAGCTCGAGGTCGAAGTCGTCCGCACCGTCGAAGATCCGGTCCACGCCGGTCTTCCCGGAGATCACCGGGAAGACCGTCACCTCGATGGTGTCGATCAGGCCGGCGTTCAGCAGCGCCCGGTTGAGCGTCAGGCTGCCGTGGGAGCGCAGCGGCACATCGGATTCGGCCTTGAGGCGCGTGACCACCTCGACAGGATCGCCGGACTCGATGGTCGTGCCCGGCCACTCGAGCGGCTCGGTCAGCCGGCTGGAGAGCACCGTGACCGGGGAGTCGAACATGCGCGTGATCCACCCGTCGAACAGGCTGCGGTCGAAGCCTGCGGCGAGGAACGGCGCGTTCGAGGCGTAGGTCGTGGCCCCGAGCACCATGCGCAGCGGGTCGCGGTAGGCGGCGGCGCGATAGGCGAGGAACTCGGGGCCCTGCTTGCCCCAGTAGCCGCCCCAGTCGCCGCTGTGGTTGGCGAAGCCGTCGAGCGTGGAGAAGATGTCGAAGGTGTAGGTGGCGGTCATGGTGTCTCCTTGCGGGAAGTCGGTCGCGCCCGCCTTGCGGCGGCCTCACCCCTGCTACGAACACCACCGCCCCGATCCGACACTCCTCCCGGATCTCTTTTCAAAACTTTCCGGGCTGTGTGGTCTGAACCCGTCCGTCGGCCTCGAGTAGTGATCTTGCGAGGTAGCCGGCGAGGTCGCGGAAGCCCGGCGCGCAGTCCCGGCAGCGCGGCCACTCGCCCGGGTTCTCGCGCGGGGTTCGCGGCCGGTCAGCGCGTCGTAACACACGAGCCACTACCATGCAGCTGTGCTCAACCCCCCGCCCTTCGCCCTGCTCAACGGCCTGCTCGGCTGCCGCACCGACGATCCGCGGCTGATCGAGTTACATCGGATCCACGGCCTGCGCCCGCCGCCTACCTTCCCTGACAGGGACGGCTGGCACGGCATGGGCGTAATCGAGCAGGGGTGGTCGTTCGGTTACCAGGCCACCGTGCGGGTCCCCGGCTGTTATCCCTCTCCCCGGGTACGGGGCCGCGGCCCGGTGATCGGCTACGTCACCAAGATCTATATCCAGGAGCCCTACCCGGAGATGGTGCTGGACGGCCTCACGATCACACTGCCTGAGCCCGAGGCGCGCGCACGTGCGCTGGACAGCACGGTCGCGGAGTACGGGAACGTGGTCCACGTGCTACACCGTGACGAACGGAGCACATTCGAGGTGCGGTACCACGACGACGGCCGCTTCATCTGGTACCTGCTGACTCTCAACGAACGCGACGCCGACGACCCGGAACTACTCAGCGGGACGACGCCGGACGCCCGCCCGATCCCGTCCTGGCCGGTCCTGAACGCCGACGAACCATTCCCGGCGGCCCTGCAGGCACTGCGCGCCCACCAGGACGCCTCCGGGCTCGACGAACTCGACTTCGAGATGCTCGACCGCTTCGATCCGGACGCGGTCGGCTCCTGGACCGGCAATGCCGACGCCGACCAGGAGTTCCGCGTGTTCGGGATGGACGGCAGCGGCGGGCTGGTCGCCTTCTGGCTGGTCCACGAGGGACTTCCGATCGAGCGGCAACCGGTCGTCCTGTTCGAGAGCGAAGGCTCCATCGGTCCGGTGGCCAAGGACCTGTGCGACTTGCTCTACCTGCTGGCCGCCGGCGTCGGCCCCTTCGAGGCCGTCATGTACGGCCCGCCCGACGAGGATGCTGACCCTCACCTCGAGATCATCCGCATCGCTGAGACCGAACTCGAACGACGCGAAGGCAGAACCCCCGAAGCGATCCTCGAAGACGCCGAGAACGAATACGCCGACATCAGAGACCGCGTCGATTCCCTGACCCGATGAACACGCCCAGGAGCGCACGGGCGCAGAGCCTTCTGCAGTGACTTGCGGGCCTGGAGGTCGTCATCGCCTGGCTGGACGCCCGGCCCCCGGCCCGGCCCCAGGCCAGTTTCCGACCCAGGCGTGTACGCACCGCCGGCGGCAGGCGCGGAGTTCGCGCCCCAGACGCCCACCCGGCAGTCGTGGCGCTGGAGGGTGGCGACCGATCCCGCACGGCCCGTTCAGGCCGGTGCAACAGCAGCGCGCCTCCGGCGCGCCCAATCGTCAACCTAAGGTTGACGGAGGCATAGCGTCAACCTATGGTTGACGCATGGAGAGAATCGTGCGTCTCGACGACCTCATCAACGCGATCAAGAGCCGCCACCCCGACGGCGACCCGCTGGAAGAGCTGGCCGATGCCGTGTCGCTGGGTGAGCACATCGGCGAGGTGGCCGACCATCTGATCGGGCACTTCGTGGACCAGGCCAGGCGGTCCGGGGCGTCCTGGACCGACATCGGGCGCAGCATGGGGGTCAGCAAGCAGGCCGTGCAGAAGCGGTTCGTGCCCAAGGACGGCGGCTCCCCGTCCGGGGACCTGCGGGCCTACGCCCGCTACACCGATCGGGCCCGGCGCGTCGTCGTGCGGGCGCAGAAGGAGGCCCAGGAGGCGGGGCACGGTCACATCGAGGTGGGACACCTGGTGCTGGGGCTGCTGAGCGAGCCGGATGGGCTGGCGGTCAAGGCCATGGTGACGCTCGGGGCTTCGCCGGAGGCGGTCGGGGAGGCCGCCAGGGCGGCTCTCGGGCCGGGCGGCGAGCCCCCGGCCGAGGCCGTGGCGTTCGCGGCGCAGAGCAAGAAGGCGCTGGAGCTGACGTTGCGCGAGGCGCTGCGGCTGGGCCACCCGTTCGTCGGGACCGAGCATTTGCTGCTGGGCGTCCTGTCGCTGGAGGACGAGCCGGTGGCCCGGGCGCTGGGCGAGCTGGGCGTGACCAAGGAGCCCGCCGAGCGCGAGATCGTCCGGACGCTCGACGAGATCCTGCGGGAGACCATGGCCTGACCGGGGCGTGTCAATGAGCACCGGCAGGGCCCTGGGCGAAGCGGGTCAGGAGGTTGGTGGTCGCGCGGCGGGTGAAGGCGGCGGCGCGGTCGGAGACGCCGTGGCCGCACCGCGCTCCCCGCATCGCGCACACCCAGCGCATCGTCCCCGACGCGAACACCCCGGCCCCGCTGGGCGCCACGTAGTAGGTGCTGTTGGAGTGGGTCGCCCGCCCGCCGCCGCAGGAGTACGGCGACTCCGCCAGCACCTGGACGTTCCCCGGCGACCCGCGCGACACCTTGTCGGACTCCACGCCGACCATCCCCGGAAAACGCCTCCCCCTGGTCCCGGCGAAGATCCAGTGGCGCGGCCGCGTCACCCGGTAGGCGCCCTCCGCCGGGAAGCAGTCGTACATCTGCCCCACCAGCGTGCTCTCCGGCCTGGAGTCCCGCCACAGCCGGCACAGCCGCTCCTTGTCGCAGGCGAGCGTCCTGTCGTGCATCGCGATCCGCCAGTAGACGGCGTTGGCGCCGAGGAAGGCCAGGTTCGTGCCGGCGTCCCTGGCCGTGGTGACGACCGCGCGCATGCCGGGCGACCAGTACTCGTCGTGTCCCAGCGACACCACCGCCCGGGCGCCGTCGAGCACGCCGGGCTTGAGGTCCAGGTTCGTCAGGTACGCCAGCGGCACGTGGCTCTGCTCGGCCACGGCCAGCGCCTCCTTCTCGAAGTCAAGGAAGAGCCGGGCGCCGACGTCGTCGTACGGGCGGTCGAAGGTCACGGCGCGGGAGCGGTCGGCGTACCCGCGCGGGCCCGCGTAGAGGCTGCGGCCGCCCCACCGGTTGTAGGCCTGCCAGGTGGTGACCGCGTTCACCAGCACCACCCGGCCGGCGGTGGAGGCCGAGCGCACGGTGATCGGGACGTAGCGCTGGGCGCCGGTGGAGGCGTCGAGCCTGATCAGGTACGCGCCCTCGGGCCAGCCCGCGGTGTCCACGGTGAGCGAGGGCCGCCAGTGGGCCGCGCTCACCGTGCCGTCCACGAGCCGCATCGGCGCCTGCCGCACGCCCTGGACCGCGGGTGACTCCCACACCCTGACCGGGTTCGCGCCCATGCGGAAGGCGCGCGCCGAGAAGCGCGGAGCGGTCGTCGAGACCCGCAGCCCGAAGCGCTCGCCCGGCAGGACGCTCACCCGGTCGGCGTAGCCCTCGATCTCGTGCTCCGCGCCCAGCCGGGTGATGTGCCAGGACTCCTGCACCTCCGCGACGGACGGAGGCGTCCCGCCCGGGTCCGGGCGCTGGACCCGGTCCGGGGCGGGAGCAGGGGGCGAGCCGCCGCACCCGGCGACGACGACCAGCGACGACAGCATGACGAGGATCTTTCGCACCCGTCCATGGTCATGACCGAACGCCCCGATGAGCCGTGACTTGGCGAACTCCTTACATGATCAGCACACAGGCCGGGCTTTCGACCTCGTACGCCTCCCCCGCGGGTTCGGGCACGCCGTCCTTCAGCCGGAAGACGGTGACGGCGTCCGAGTGCTGGTCGGCCACGTACATGGTGGTCCCGTCGATGGCGAAGTGCCTGGGCCAGTCGCCGCCCGCCGGCACCTCCGCCACGTGCGACAGGTCGGCGGCGCGCAGCACCGTGACCGTGTTGGGCCCGCGGTTGGCGACGTACACGAGGTCGTCGCCGAGCTGGAGGTGGGACGGGGCGTTCTTGCCCCCCTCCTCGTCCTCGGCGCGCGAGGCGGGGACGACCGTGTGGCGCCCGTCCTCGATGAGGGTGACGGTGCCGGCGAGCTCGCCCGCCACGTAGAGGCGCGATCCGGAGAAGGCGAAGTGGCGCGGGCCGGTGCCGGGCTCCAGCTTGATCGGCTCCAGCGCGGTGCCGTCGTAGCGGTAGCGGCGGATCTCGTCGGTGCCGAGGTCGGAGACGTGCAAAATCCCGTCGTGGAAGACGACCTCGTGGGCGTGGGGGCCCTCCTGGCGCTCGGCGTCCGGGCCGGAGCCCTGGTGGCGCAGCACGATCGGCTCGCCCTCGAACGCGCCGCGATCGTCGAGGCGGTAGACGACGGCGACGCCGTCGCCGTAGTTGGCCGCCGCGAGCACGCTGCCGGTCGGGTCGACGGCGACGTGGCAGGGCAGCGAGCCTTCGCTCGGCCGCTCGTCCAGCATGTCGAGGGTCTCGCCGACCTGGTACGCGGTGAGCCAGCCGCGTTCGAGCTCGCCCACCGTGTACAGCACCGGCAGAGTGGGGTGGGCGGCCAGGAACGACGGCGAGGCCACTCTGGTGAGCCCGCCGCCGACCGTGACGATGCCGGGGCCGTATCCGCCTATGTAGACGCGCTTCACAACCGGGATCCTCTCATGGTTGACTGTAGCAATGAGTTCGTTGACGCAGGCAAGGGTCTCTGAGGTCAGGGCCTTCAACCGGTTCTATACGAAAGTGATCGGCGTGCTGCAGGCGGGCATGCTCGACTCGCCGTACTCGCTGACCGAGGTGAGGGTGCTGTTCGAGCTGGCGCACGCCGCGCCGATGGAGACCGGGGCGCTGCGCTCCCTGCTCGACCTGGACGCGGGCTACCTCAGCAGGATCCTCGCGCGCTTCGAGACCGACGGGCTGATCTCGCGCGAGCGGTCCTCGTCGGACGCCCGCAAGCAGCTCGTACGGCTCACCTCCGCGGGCACGGAGACGTTCGCGAACCTCGACAGGCGCTCGGCCGAGGAGATCGAGCGGCTGCTGTCCGGGCTGCCGGACGAGAGCCAGGGGCGTCTGGTGGCCGGCATGGCCACGATCAGGAGGCTGCTGGGCGACGGGGGCGCCGCGCAGCCGTACGTGATCAGGCCTCCGCGCACCGGCGACCTGGGCTGGGTCGTCTACCGGCACGGCGACCTCTACAGCCGCGAGTACGGCTGGGGCACGGAGTTCGAGCAGCTCGTCGCCAGGATCGTCGGCGAGCTGGACTTCTCCCGGGACGCCGGGTGGATCGCCGAGGTGGGCGGTGAGCGGGCCGGCTGTGTGTTCTGCGTGCGGCAGGACGAGACGACGGCCAAGCTGCGGATGCTGCTGGTGGAGCCGTCCGCCAGAGGGCTGGGGCTCGGGCGGCGGCTCGTGGAGGAGTGCCTGCGGCACGCGCGGGCCGAGGGCTACAAGCGGATCACGCTGTGGACCCGCGACTGCCTGGTGAGCGCGCGGCGGATCTACCAGGAGGCCGGGTTCGAGCTGGACTCGGAGGAGACGGGCATGGAGAACGGGGTCGAGGTCACCGAGCAGATGTGGTCACGCGACCTCTGGGCCACCAGTTGAGCGGGCCCGCCAGGCGCATCAGGCTCGGCACCAGCACCGCCCTGATCACGGTCGCGTCGACCAGCACGGCCACCGCCATGCCGACGCCCAGCATCTGCACGAACATCACCTGCGCCGTGGCGTAGGCGGCGAACGTGAGCGCCAGGATCCCGCCGGCGGCCGTGATCAGCGGCGCGCCCCGCTGCAGGCCGGTGGCCACGGCCTGCTCGGTGTCGCCCGTCCTGTCGTACTCCTCCTTGACGCGGGAGAGCAGGAACACCTCGTAGTCCATCGACAGGCCGTACGCGACGCAGAGCATCAGGATCGGGATGCTGGGGTCGAGGGTGCCGGTCGGCGTGAAGCCGAGGAGGCCGGCGAGGTGGCCGTCCTGGAAGACCCAGACGACGGCGCCGAACATGACCCCCATGCTGAGGAGGTTCAGCAGGGACGCCTTGAGCGGGATGATCAGGCTCCTGGTCATCCCGAAGAGGACCAGGAACGTGACGCCGAGCATGAGGGCCAGCACCAGGGGGAGCCGGTCGACGACGGAGGCGCGGTAGTCGGCCAGCTCGGCCGGGTAGCCGCCGATGAGGACCTCGAAGGGCGGCTCGACGGTGCGTACGGACTCCACCAGCCGCACCGGATCGTCGGCCAGCGCCTCGGCGGACGGGACCACGGACAGCCAGGCGTCCTGGATCGAACCCCGGCGGAACCTCTCGGGGACACCGTCGCCGACCCTGCTGCCGGCCGCGAACGAGCCGGCGGCGGAGTCGACCTGGGCGACCCCGGGGAGCCGGGACAACGCCACCGCATACTGCGAAATATCGCCTGACGTCGGATTTTTGGCGATTATCTGGATGGCGTCGGTCTCCTCCGCCGGGAAGGACTGCCGGATGACCTCCTGCGTCTGCCGGGACGAGGCTTCCAGGGGCAGGATGCGGTCGTCGGCCACGCCGAACCGCAGCCCCAGGAACGGCGAGGCGAGCAGCAGCAGCACCGCCGTGGCCAGCCCGCCGAACACCAGCGGCCGCCGCATCACCCGGACGGCCAGCGCGTGCCAGAACCCCGCGTCCCGCTCCGGCGCGAACCGCTTGGGGAGCACCGTGGTCCCGATCGAGGCCAGCACGGCGGGCAGCACGATCACCGCCGCGAACAGCCCGCCGGCGACGACGGCGACGCCCGCGTACGCGAAGGATCTCAGGAAGTCGAACGGCAACGCGAACAGCACGGCCAGGGACGAGGCCACGGTGAGCCCGCTGAACAGCACCGTCCGCCCCGCGTGCTCCACGGCCCCGGCCACCGCGCTCGCCCGGTCCGCACCGCGCCGCGTCTCCTCCCGGAAGCGCTGGATGACGAACAGGCAGTAGTCGATGCCGAGCCCGAGCCCCATCGCGAGGGTCAGGTTCAGGGCGAACGTGGAGATCCCGGTGAAGGCCAGGGGCACGCGCAGCAGCGCCAGCCCGATCACCATCGCGAACACCCCGGCCAGGATCGGCACCAGGGCCGCCATGGCGCGCCGCTGGTAGAGCCAGAGCAGCGCGAACGCCAGCGGGAAGATGACCAGCTCGGCCCGCAGGAAGTCCTGCCTGGACAGCGGCACCGTCTCCCTGAACACCTCCTCCCCTCCCCCGGCCCGCACCTGGAGCAGGCCGGTGCCCTCGGTGATCTCGGGCACGAGCCTGGGCAGCACCCGCCCGCGCACGTGGTCGGCGTCCCCGGGGACGCGCACCACGACCAGCGCGTGCCTGCCGTCCCGGCTGCGCATGGTGGCGGGCTTGCCGCGGGTCCAGTACGAGGCGGACTCGGCGACCCCCTCCTGCCCGCCGATCCGCGCGGTCAGCGCCCTGCCCTCGGCCTCGACCGCGGGATCGTCCACGGTGCCGGCCTTCGCGGTCACCAGGAAGATCATGTCGGGGCTGCCCGTCCCGAACCGCCGCACGAGCTCGGCCTGCGCCCGGTCCGACTCCGATCCCGGCGCCTCGAACCTGGCCAGCGACAGCCGCGGCACCGCCCCGGCCGCCAGCGCCGCGGCGGCGGCGAGCACGACCAGGGTCAGGACGAGCACGGCCCGGCGGCGCCGGACGAGAAGGAAGCCCAGCCTGCGCAGCGGCGGCCCGGCCGCCTCCGTGTGGACCGGCCGTGGCCGCGTGTTCAGCGCCATGTGGGGTGCCCCCGAATCAAAACTCGGTAAACTACTCGTGTTTGCTCTCCGGATCAGAAATACAAGTAAATGCTCGCATTTGTCAACGAGGAGACCCATGCCTGAACGCACGGTTCGCCGGCAGGCGCGTGGCCTGAAGCGCATGGCGGAGATCCTCGACGCCGCCGAGTCGGTGATCGCCGAGGTCGGATACCCGGACATGACGACGAACCACGTCGCCACGCGGGCGGGGATGTCGCCCGGGTCGCTCTACCAGTTCTTCCGCAACAAGGAGGAGATCCTCGACGGGCTGGTGTCCCGCTACACCGACGACCGGCAGGAGTTCTGGGCCGCGCGGCTGGCCGCCGTCACCCCGGAGGTGCCGCTGGAGACGCTGGTGGAGCAGGTCGTGGACGAGAGCGTCAGGTTCAAGGGCGCGTCACCGGCGTACTGGTCGCTCCTGTACGGGTCGGCGACGGGCGACCAGCTGGCCTCGGCCTCGCGGCGGCTGCACGCCGACATCGCCCGGCAGGTCGCGGCCATGCTCCGCCGCCGCTCCCCCGGCCTGGCGCAGGAGCGCGCCGAGCTCATGGGGACGATGGCGGTGGCCATGGTGAAGGCGGTGATGCCGCTGATCACCACGGCGACGCCGGAGCGCGGGACGGAGCTGGTCGAGGAGCTGAAGCTCGCCCTGGTCCGCTACCTGCGCTGACCGCGTCCCCCGCGGCCAGCTCCGGAAAGGGCCGCATGCGGCCCTCGCGGGCAGCTCCGGAAGGGGCCCGTCACCTCGAAGATGCGGCCCTCGCGGTCAGCTCCGGAAGGGGCCCGTCACCTCGAAGGTGTGGCCCTCGGTGCGGCCGCGCCGGGCCGAGAAGTAGAGCCGCTCGCCCTCCGGCGAGAACGCCAGCCCGGTCAACTCCGCCCCGGCGTGCCCCTCCAGCCTGAGGAACGGCGTGACCGCGCGGTCGGGGGTGATGACGTCGATCTCCGTCGTCTCCCTGGCCACGTACAGGTCGCCGGAGGGGGCGGCGGTGATCGCGCGCACGCCCTCGCACAGCCGCTCGATCGCGGAGGTCTGCGCGTCGTAGGCCCACAGGCCCGTGTCGCCCTTGGTCGTGAAGTAGCACACCCCGCCCGCGTAGTGGCAGCCGTCGCCGCCGTCGAAGTGGCGGGCGTCCTCGACCTGGTGGCGGGCCTCCGTGCGCAGCGCCGCCGGCGAGGGCACCACCTGCCAGTGGCCCGAGGAGCACAGCACCTCCAGCGCGCCCTCCGTCAGGTCACCCCAGTCGCCCGGCCTGAACCGGTAGAAGCAGCCGTCGGGCTCGTCCTCGGTCATGTAGACGACGTGCCGCTCGGGGTCGCAGGCGGCGGCCTCGTGCTTGAAGCGGCCCATGGCCAGCCGGGGGCGGGCGGCGCGGGCGCCGTACGGGTCGCACTCGAAGACGCGGCCGCGGTGGCCCAGCTCGCACGACAGCCAGGTGTGCCACGGCGTGGCGCCGCCCGCGCAGTTGAGGTCGGTGCCCGACAGGATGCGGTAGGCGTCGCCGATGGTGCCGTCGGCGCGGAAGCGCAGCGCCGACGCGCCGCCGAGCAGGGGCAGCTCGGAGTTGGACACGTAGATCCAGCCGGCGCCGTCGGGGAAGCAGGCGCCGCCGTCGGGGGCCGCGTGCCAGGTCAGCCCGGCGACCTTGTGGCCCGAGCGGGCCACCACCCTGCCGGTGAAGCCTGAGGGCAGCGCGAGGCCGTCGGCGCCCGGCAGGCCGAGCGATCCGTACGGGCTGATGCCGCCCCGCAAGAGCGGGCCCGTGCGGAGGAGAGTCTTGTGGGACATCGTGGGGCCTCCCTCTAGGTGCCACGCTAGTCGACCGCACCGACATGAATGGCAGGGACTCGCGACATCAAACTCTGCGCAAACCCCGGACTCCCTTCGCGCGATCATCCGGCCAACTCCACGTCGGCCCGGGGGCGTGGCATGCCAAAGCCCGGGCTCCCGTACGGGCTCCCGGGCTTTCTGGCAGGTCAGGCCTGGGCCTGGAACATCCAGTGCTGTTTGTCGATGTCCTGTGCCACCGCGATGAGCAGGTCCTGGGTGACCGGGTCGGGCTCGTCGGTGGCCCGGACGCGCTCGTGCATCCGCTTGCTGATGCCGTCCAGCAGGCCGGTGATCGTCGCCACGACCTTGCCGTCCTCGATCCAGCCGGACTCCGGCTGCTGCAGCTTCGTGGACCTGGCGACCGTGGTGGAACGCCCGTCCGGGTTGATCCCGACGGCGACGGCGCGTTCGGCGATGGTGTCCATGTGGGACCTGGCGAGCTCGGTGAGCTCGTCGAGCTGAAGGTGGATCGGGCGGAAGTGAGGGCCGATGAGGTTCCAGTGCGCTTGCTTGGCGACCAGCGAGAGGTCGATGAGATCGACCAAAGCACCCTGCAGGGCCTCTGCGACGGTGTCCTTGGCGTCGCCCGAGAGTGGGCCGGTGATCATGGCCATGTCCTGTTCCTCCCCGTCGATCGGACTTTTCCCTATGGAGAACGACATGGCGGCGGCCATTCTTCCGTCACCGTTGACAGTGTAACAATGACAGTGTCACTGTGGAGGTATGAGCGACATCTGGACCATCGGCGAGCTGGCCGAGCGCGCGGCGCTGGCGCTGCGGGCCGGCTCGGACGGCGCCCCGGCCGCCAACGGCCGGGTCCGCGATGTGCCGGGCGAGCGGCTGATCAGGTGGTACACGACGATCGGGCTGGTGGACCCGCCGCTGACCAGGCGCGGCCGCATCGCCCAGTACGGCCGGCGGCACCTGCTGCAACTCGTGGCCGTGAAGCGGCTGCAGGCCGCCGGACACTCGATCGCCCAGATCCAGACGGCTCTGGCGGGTGCCACGGACCGCATGCTGGAGACCGCCGCGGGCCTGGGCGGCACAGCAGGCCCGAATACGACGGCCCGGATTGAGGACGCGCCGCTCGGTGGCAGGCTGCCGAAAGGCGGGTTCACGCATGACGGCGATGCGAGTTTCGACGCCACTCCCTTGTACGACGGTGCCAGGCCCCGGCCCGCCGCCCCGCACAAGGGCGAGAGACCGGCCGCCGGTGCCGAGTGGACCAGCGGTGTGGCCGAGCGGGGCGAGACCTGGGCCGATGGCGGCACGGCACGGCACGGCGACGGCGACGGCGCGACACGACCCGTCACGGCCCCCCAAGAAGGCACGGCAGGAATGACCCCCTCGACGCGCCCGGGTGCGGCGGCGCGGGCCCCTGCGGGCAGCGCGCCTCCCGAGGAAGGCGGCGCGCGGGCCGATGACACGAAGTCCAGGCGCGGCCGCTTCTGGGCCGAGCGGCCGGGGAAGGGGGGCACGCAAACCCATGAGGCACCTCTTGCGGCCGGTCAGCGGCATGAAGCAACCGGGCAGCCGCCCGAGGCAATCACCGCGGCCGGGCAGCAGCAGGAGACGGCCGATGGTGGTCAGCAGCCCTGGGTGGCCGGTGCGCCGGATGGCGGGTCGGCACGTACCGATGTCTCGTTCGTGGTCACAGGGATCAGGTTGGGAGAGGGGGTGCGGCTCGTGCTGGACACGGGCCGGGTCCCGTCGGAGAAGGACGTCCAGGCGGTGCTGGCAGCGGCGGAGCCGCTTCTCGCGGTGCTCGAAGAAAGGGAGCTGATGCCAACTACCACCGGCTGAACCGGTGGCTTGCTCTCCTGGTCCCGTCTGGCTGAAGGGAGGTCGGTAGCGTGCGGACGGTTGACTGCGCCCCAGCCGCCAACGGCTCGTATGGAGACGTTGATGGCCGCGATGTGGTCGGCGTGCCCAGCGAGGCCGCACCGTTGACAAAGGAACCGGCCGCCGCGTGCAGGCCGGTTCTGGCGGGAGATGTGATCGCGCTCAGGGCAGGTTTGGCTGGTGTAGGCCGGGTCCACCAGTACGAGTGCGACTCCCGCACGTTGTGTCTTGTACCGAACGAATCCGATCATCTGGGCGAATGCCCAGGAGTGCAGGGTGCGCCGCTGGGACCGATGAGCCCTTGCCCGCCCACGGATGCCCTGGAGATCTTCCAGAGCCACACCGCGACCGGTGTGTTCGGCCTCGCGCACCACGTGTTTGGAGATCTGATGGTTGACGTCGGCTATCGTCCTCGCCTCCCGTCCGGCCAGGCGGCGCAGCACCCGCCGAGCCGAAGAAGTGGCCTTCGTTTGCAGCCGCCTGCGCTGGCGGTGACGACGCGCGCGCAGCGCGCGGACGTGGCCGTTGCCCTTGACTGTGCCCGGCAGGACCGAGCCCGGCAGCACCGCCCCATCGCTGGTGACCGCCAGGCTGGCCACGCCTTGATCCACCCCGAGAAAGCCTGCCACCGGTTCTGCGATGACGGATACGGGCACAGCGACCGCGACCTTCAGCAGCCACACCCCGTTGCGGCATATCAAGTCACATTCGCCCGGAGGCAACTGCTCGACCGCCTCCAGATCGATGTCCCGGCCAAGGTAGCCGAGCTGGAGCCGACCGTGCGGGGTCCAGATCGAGATGGTGCCAGCGTCTCGGTTGGAGGTGAGCATCCGGGCGTCGAACGGGACCGCGCCGTTCGAGCGGAAGATGTGCGCCCGCTTCCTGGAGGCGCTCCGGTTGGCATGGGCGCCGACGACCCGGGCAATCGCCCGCACCGCCGCCTGTGCCCCCAGACTGGGGAACTGCTCGCGCAACTCGCGGTAAACCGACCGATGCAGCTGCACCTGGCCCACCAGGCCACGCCGCCACGCCGCTGTGGAGGCATAGGCAGCGGCCTGGTTGCACAGTGCCACGGTGGCGGCCAGGATCTCCGCATCCAGGTCGCTGACCAGCAGCTTGAGCTGCACCACCGATGCCGACCCGGCCTGCTTGACCACCGACCTGGGCAGCCCCATCCCACTACCTCCCTTGAATCGCAACCACCACGGACAGCACATGGCGTCACCGACAAAACTCATAGAGCAACAGGAACGAGAAGACTGAAGGGGGGAGGCGCCTCCATCTCGGCATGAACGCCGAGGTCTTTGCGCCACAGGGCATATGAAGATCACTTCGCTGGAGCCCGCACGGTGCCTGCCGGTGCCGGACGCCGGGTTCGGCGCGCTGCGGACCGAGCGCGGCAACCTGCCGCTCGAAAGCGTGGACGTGAACGCCGGCATCTCCGGCCTCATCGCCGGGGTCGAGGTGACCCAGGGGTTCAGGAATCCGTTCGACGTCACCCTGGAGGCCACGTACGTCTTCCCGCTGCCCGACCGGGCGGCCGTCACCGGGTTCCGGATGGAGGCCGACGACCGGGTGATCGAGGGCGTGCTGAAGGAGCGCGCCCAGGCCAGGGCCGACTACGACCAGGCGCTGCGCGAGGGCAGGCGGGCCGCGATCGCCGAGGAGGACCGGCCCGACGTGTTCACGATCCGGGTGGGCAACATCCTGCCCGGCGAGCGCGTCTCGGTCCGGCTGACCATGAGCCAGCCCCTGCCGTACGAGGACGGGGCGGCCACGTTCCGATTCCCGCTGGTCGTGGCCCCGCGCTACATTCCGGGCAGCCCCATCGACGGCCCGCCCGCGGGCGACGGGGTCGCGCCCGACACGGACGCGGTGCCGGACGCGTCCAGGATCAGCCCGCCCGTCCTGCTGCCCGGCTTCCCCGACCCGGTGCGCCTGTCGCTGAGCGCGACCGTGGACGCGGCCGGGCTGGAGCTGCGCGAGCTGGCCTCCAGCCTGCACGTGGTGGAGGAGGAGGGCCACACGGTACGGCTGCGCCCCGGCGAGCGGCTCGACCGCGACTTCATCCTGCGGCTGTCGTTCGACGCGTCCACGTCCTTGCAGCTCGACAGCCGGGGGACGTTCGCGCTCACCGTCGTGCCGCCGCCGCTCCAGTCCACGCGCGCGCCGCGCGACCTGGTGCTGGTGCTCGACCGTTCCGGCAGCATGGGCGGCTGGAAGATGGTCGCCGCGAGGAGGGCCGCGGCCCGCATCGTCGACACGCTGACGGCCCAGGACAGGTTCGCGGTGCTGACGTTCGACTCGGTGGTGGAGGAGGCGTTCGAGGGCCTGGTGGAGGCGTCCGACCGCAACCGCTACCGGGCCGTCGAGCACCTAGCGCGGGTGGACGCCCGCGGCGGCACCGAGCTGCTGGAGCCGCTGCGGCGCGCCATCGCCCTGCTGGGCGGCCGGGACGAGCGGGAACGCGTCATCGTCCTGGTCACCGACGGCCAGGTGGGCAACGAGGACCAGATCCTGGAGCAGGCGGGCGGCGCCCTGTCGGCGATGCGCGTGCACACGGTCGGCATCGACCGCGCCGTGAACGCCGGCTTCCTCGGACGCCTGGCCGGGCTCGGCGCGGGCCGGTGCGAGCTGGTCGAGTCGGAGGACCGGCTGGACGCGGCCATGGAGCAGATCCACCGCCGGATCGGCGCTCCCCTGGTGACCGACCTGTCCGTCAAGGGGCTCGAGCTCGAGCCGGACACCGTCACCCATCTCGGGTCGATCTTCCCGGGCGTGCCGCTGCGCGTGTACGGGCGCCACCGCGAGGGCTCCTCACTCACCGTGCGCGGCCTGGCGGCCGGAGGGCCGTGGGAGGAGCAGGTCACGGGCGTGACGGTGGACAATCCGGCCATCCAGGCCGTGTGGGCCCGCGCGCACCTGCGGGAGCTGGAGGACCGCTACGCCATGGGCGAGCACGACCTGGAGCCGCGGATCGTGCGGACGTCGCTGGAGTACGGCGTGCTGTGCCGCTTCACCGCGTACGTGGCGGTCGACACCAGGCAGGTCGCCGACGGAGGGCCCGAGCACCGGGTCATCCAGCCGGTCGAGCCGCCGAGCGGGTGGGAGCTGCCGCAGAGCTCGCCGATGATGGGCTTCATGGCGCAGGCGGCGGTGATGGCCGCCCCGCCGGCCGCCCCGCGGATGCGGATGCCGGACCCCGGTCTCGGTCCCGCCGACGCGGCACCGGATTTCCTGGCCGGTGGGCCGGCGGCGGGCGGAGGGGGCTTCGGTGGGCCGCCGACGCCCGCGCCCTTCGCGCCGCGCAGGCCGGGCAGCGCTGGCAGGGCGCCGAAGTTCGCGCCGCGTCCCGCCCACCCGCTGGACTCCGTCAGGCCGCAGCTGGTGGCCGAGCTCGACCGGCTGAAGGCGCTGCCCATGGCCGATCTGCTCTATCTGGCGGACCTGGGCTCGCGGCTGGCGGCGCTGGCGGCCTACCTCGGGGGCAACGCGGAGCTGGAGACGCTGGCCCGCGAGCTGGAGGCCGCCGAGCGGCCGGGCGCCGAAGCCCAAGCCCTGCACGACCGGGCGGTGGAGGTCCTCACGACGCTCGTGGGCGGATCCGGCCAAGGCGGGTCCGGCGGCCCTCGCCGTGGGCCCTTCTGGAAGCGCTCGTAGGCCATGGCGTTCTCCGGGGGCCCGGCCGGGCCCCTGGAGAACGGGGCTACAGGATCGGCGTCCACTGCTTCATGAGGACGATCTCGTAGCCGTTCACCGCCGTGTACGGATCCTCCCGGAGGATGTCGCGCAGCTCGGCCTCGTCCGCCACCTCGTACACGTGCAGCGCCCCCGAATCGTCCGCCCAGGGCCCGGCGCTCACCAGCCGCCCCTGGTCCTTGAGCCGCCGCAGGTGTTCCCGGTGCGCGGGCCGTGCCGCGAGGCGGCCGGGGTCGCCGTCGAAGGCCAGTTGGAGTACGTATCTCGCCATGCCCGCACGCTAGAGGTCCCACGTGCCGGCGCTCAGCATCGCCGGGCACCGGGCTGGTGTATATCGGGATACATGACGTACACGCTGGCTGACCTGCCGATGTTCGGCGGGCTCGACGAAGGGCGGCTGGGCGGGCTCGCGGCGCTGTCGCGGCGGCGGCGCTACCCGGCCGGGCAGGTGCTGTGCACCGAGGGCGATCCGGCGGAGCACCTGATCGTGCTGCTCGACGGGCGGGTCAGGGCCGGGCGGGTGAGCGCCGAGGGCAAGGAGGTGGTGCTCGCCGTGGAGGAGGCGCCCGTCGCGTTCGACAAGACGGCGCTCCTCGTGGACGGCCCGCACCGGGCGACCCGTACGGCCATGACGGCGGTGGAGGTGGCGTACCTGCCGCGCTCGGCGGTGCTGGAGCTCGTCGCCGCCGAACCGTCCGTCGCGGCGCGGCTGCTGCGCACGCTGGCCGCCACCGTACGGGACCTCGACGAGCGGCTGACCGACGCCGCGGTGCGCGACGTGCCCTCGCGCGTGGCCACCTGGCTGGTACGGCGCTGCGCCGGCGGCCGCGTCCCCCTGCACGCCGGCCAGGCGGGCCTGGGGGCCGAGATCGGCGCGACCAGGGTGAGCGTCAACCGGGCCCTGCGCGGGTTCGAGCGGCGGGGGATGATCGAGATCCGGGCCGGCGAGGTGGTCGTGCTCGACCCGCGCGCCCTCTCCCGCCTGGCGGCCCTCCCGGCCCCGGACACGGCGTCGTGATCATGTACGGCGGGTGGCGGGCAAGGGCCGGGAAATTCACGGGAAGGCGTCTGTCCGACCCGGTCGCGCTGTTCTATCGTCACTGAGCATGGCGACCTCTCGCGCCCCGCTCCGCTTCGCCGAAGCAGTGTCCGCCACCGTCTCGGAGAGCGCCGGATCCGGCTTCTTCTTCGACTACGACGGCACCATCGCCCCGATCATGCGCGACCCCGGCGCGGTGTCCCCCGTGGCCGGTGCGGTGGAGCGGCTGCAGGTGCTGGCCAGGCTCGTGAGCAAGGTCGCGATCGTGTCCGCCCGCCCCGCCGCCTACCTGCGCGACCGCTTCTCGGGCGCTCCCCAGCTGCGCCTGTTCGGCCTGTACGGCATGCAGACCGTCGAGGACGGCCGCGTGCGCACGGACGCCGAGGCCGAGCCGTGGGCCCCGGTCATGCGGCGCGTGGCCGAGGAGGCCGCCCGAGACCTGCCGCGCGAGATCCTGATCGAGGACAAGGCCCTGATCGTGGCGCTGCACTACCGCTCGGCCCCGGCGCTGCGCGGCGCGGTCGAACGGTGGTCGTCCCGCAAGGCGGCCGAGCTGGGGCTGCGGGAGCAGGACGGGCGCATGGTCGTCGAGCTCAGGCCGCCCGTCGAGCGCGACAAGGGCACGGTCGTCGCCCGCGAGATCGAGACGCTGACCCGTGCCTGGTACTTCGGCGACGACCTCTCCGACGGCCGGGCCTTCGACGCGCTGCGCGGCAGGGAGGAGCGGGACCCGGCCTTCATGGGCGTCCGGGTCGCGGTGGCGAACGCCGAGACGGGCGACGAGCTGGCCCGCGTGGCGGACTTCACGGTGGACTCGCCCGAGGACACGCCGGCCCTGCTCGACCACGTGATCAGCGCCTTCCCCGGCCGGCCTCCGGTGGTGGGCGCGGGCTCACGCCCCCGGTAGGCGGCCCCGGGCCCGCTCACGTGCTCGTACCCTGGTGGAGTGACTGCACTTGTCCTGGACGGCGGCCTGTCCACCCAGCTCGAACGGCTCGGCGCCGACCTCGGCGACGAGCTCTGGTCGGCGCGGCTGCTGCTGGAGCGGCCCGAGCTGATCCGGCGCGCCCACGCCGACTACTTCGCGGCGGGCGCCGACGTGGCCACGACCGCCAGCTATCAGGCCACGATCGCGGGATTCGTCCGGCGCGGCCTCGACGTGGCTGCGGCCGAGCGGCTGATCAGGCTGTCGGTCGAGCTGGCCGCGCAGGCCCGCGACGAGGCCGGAGGCGGGCTGGTGGCGGCCTCGGTCGGCCCGTACGGCGCCTTCCTGGCCAACGGCGCCGAATACACCGGCGACTACGACCTCGACGAGGACGGCCTGTTCGACTGGCACCTGCCGCGCTGGGAGATCCTCGCCTCGGCCGGGGCCGACCTGCTGGCCTGCGAGACGATCCCGTCCTACCCCGAGGCGCGGGCGCTGGCCAGGCTGCTGGCCCGCACGCCCGAGGCGAAGGCGTGGGTGAGCTTCTCGTGCCGCGACGGCGAGCGGCTCAACGACGGCACGCCGATCACGGAGGCGGCCGCGCTGTTCAGCGGAAACCCGCAGGTGGTGGCCGTCGGGGCCAACTGCACCGCGCCGCGTCACATCCCCGGGCTGATCTCGTGCCTGGCGGGCGGGCTGCCCGTGGTGGTCTACCCCAACTCGGGCGAGACGTGGGACGCCGGGCACCGCCGGTGGCTGGGGCTGGCCGACCCGGTGGAGTTCGGGCAGGCGGCCAAGGAGTGGCGGCTGGCGGGCGCGTCGCTGATCGGCGGATGCTGCCGTACGACGCCCGAGCACATCGCGCAGATCCGCGCCCATCTCTCCTGAAACGCGGCGGGACCCCGCGCAGGCGCGGGGTCCCGGACAGGCAGCCGTCAGGCGAGCGCCGACTCGGGGCTGCGGCGGCGGGCCAGGACGTTGTCCAGGGCCAGCGCGCCCCCGCCGGTGAAGCCGATGGCCAGGCTGGCCGCGGCCAGTGCCAGGACGAACTCGTAGCCGCCCTCGCCGGCGCTGAACCCGCTCGCGCCGTGCACGAACACGATGGCGCCCACCATGTCGAGGGCCAGCAGCGTGCCGACGATCGGCAGCGCGGCGCCCAGGATCAGCGCGAGCCCGCCGGCCACCTCCAGCACGGCGACGGCGGGCGCGGCCACGGAGGCCAGCGGGATGCCCGCAGACTCGAAGAACTTGGTCGTGCCCGCGATCCCCATGGTCGCGAACTTCTGGTAGCCGTGCACGAGGAAGATCACGCCGATGGCGATCCTCGCGAGCAGCAGGACGACGGGGCGCGCCTGGCCGATCATGCGATCTCTCCTTAGAGTCGTTCAGATTTGAACAACAACCCTAGCATCGTTTGTTCAAATCTGAACGACAGTAGACTGAACCGGTGACGGACCCCCGATGGCTCGACGCGACGGAGATGGCGGCGTGGCGCGCCTTCCTCTCCACCGCCCACCTGCTCGAACGGCGGATCGAGGAGCAGCTCAAGGCCGCGGCCGGGCTGACTCATCCGCAGTACGAAATTCTGACGCGACTGTCGGACGCCCCGGGCCGTCAGATGCGCATGACCGAGCTGGCCAAGGGCGTCGTGGTGTCGAAGAGCGCGCTGACGTACCAGATCACCCAGCTGGAGAAGGCGGGCCTGGTGGAACGCGCCACCTGTCCGGGCGACGAGCGCGGGGTGCTGGCGGTGCTCACCGACGCGGGCGTGCGCTGCCTGGAACGCGTGGCGCCGGGTCACCTGGAGGTCGTGCGCGCGTACCTGATCGACCGGATCAGCCGCGCCGAGCTGCGCACGATGACCACGGCCATGCAGAAGACCGAGGCGGTCTTACGCGCCTCCGGGTGAGCTCACCCCTTGGCGGCGGCGGCGCGCGCGGCGCGCTCCATCTCGACCTTGGCGCTCGCGGCGTACTTGTCGACGTATTCCTGCCCGGACAGCTCCATCAGGGCGTACATGATCTCGTCGGTCACGGCGCGCAGCACCAGCCGGTCGTCCTCCATCCCGTAGTAGCGGGAGAAGTCGAGCGGCTTGCCGAACTTGACGCCCGGCCGGATCCCGAGCTTGGGCAGCGGCCGCCCCGGCGGCATCATCTCGTAGGTGTTGATCACGGCCCACGGGATCACCGGCGCCCGCGACTCCAGGGCGAGCCTGGCCACGCCGGTCTTGCCCTTGTAGAGGCGGCCGTCGGGCGAGCGGGTGCCCTCGGGATAGATGCCGAGGATGTGGCCCTCGCGCAGGATGCGCAGGCCGGTGCGCAGCGCCGCCTCGCTCGCCTTGCCGCCGGAGCGGTCGATCGGCACGGTGCCGACGCCGCTGAAGAACAGCCGGGTGAAGAAGCCCTTGATGCCGCGCCCGGTGAAGTAGTCGGCCTTGCCGAGCGAGATGACCTTGCGGCGGATCTGCAGCGGGCCGAAGAAGTGGTCGGCGAACGACAGGTGGTTGCCGGCCAGGATCGCGGGCCCCTGTTTGGGCACGTTTTCCGCGCCCTCCGTCCACGGCCGGAAGACGGCGAGGAGGAACGGACCCAAGATGGCCTTGACCACCCAGTAGAACACCCCGGCACCTCTTCTCCAGCACGTTACGTGTGAGCAGAGTCATCTTCCCACCTTGAACACGATGCTCCTACACCAGCTCTCGCACAAACACCCCGGAACGTGCGACGATCGGGCCGTTCCCGGAGGAATCTGCCCGGAATGAAACTGCATGGAGGAGCTGTTATGCCGCTCATGCCAGGCGCGGAGCCCTATCACCATCGAGCAGGCCAGATCGGCGTGCTGCTCTGCCATGGGTTCACCGGCACGCCGCAGTCGCTGCGCCCGTGGGGGGAGTTCCTGGCCGCGCACGGGGTGAGCGTCTCGCTGCCCCGCCAGCCGGGGCACGGCACCACATGGCAGGAGATGAACAGGACGCGCTGGGAGGACTGGTACGCCGAGGTGGAGAAGGCGTTCGCGGACCTCCAGGGGCGCTGCCCGGACGTGTTCGTGGCGGGGCTGTCGCTGGGCGGCTGCCTGGCGCTGCGACTCGCCGAGGTGCACGGCCCGGCGATCGCCGGCGTGATCGCGGTCAACCCGTCGATCGCCAACGACGTGCCGCTGCTCAAGCTCGCTCCGCTGCTCAAGTGGTTCGTGCCGTCGGTGCCCGGCGTCGCCAACGACGTCAAGAAACCCGGCGTGACCGAGCTGGCCTACGCCCGCACCCCGGTGAAGGCGGCCGCGTCGCTGCCCACACTGTGGTCGCTGGTGCAGGCCGACCTGGCTAAAGTGACGCAACCACTGCTGGTCTTCCACAGCACGGAGGACCACGTGGTCAAGCCGACGAGTGTGGCGATCATCCGTGAGAAGGTCCCACAGGCCACGATCGAGGAGCTAAGCGATAGCTACCATGTTGCGACGCTTGACAACGATGCCGACAGGATCTTTGCCGGGAGCCTCGACTTCATCCGGACACATGCCTCGGTACCCTTGCAGAGGGACTGATCGCACCCAGGGGGAAGTCGCGATCGCTGTGGAGAGGCCCATCTAGGTGACGCCCCAGAGTGACGAGGACGAGGTCTGGCGGCAGATCGTCGCGTCCTTCAACGACACCGCCGAGCGCGACTCGGCCGACCAGCCATGGCCGGACAGCGAGAACGTCCCCGCCGAGCCCACCCGCCGAGTGGTGAAACCCTCGGAGGAGCCCGAGCCCGACGAGGACCCGTACAAGGATTCGGCAGACGAGGAGGAGGAGGAGGAGGGGCACTTCGAGCCGCCCCCGCCGCCTCCGCTGCCCAAGCTCGACCTGCCCACCAAGCTGGCGTGGGTGGCCCTGTTCGGCGGCCCCGCCTATCTCCTGGTGGCCGCGATGGCCAGCTGGCACATGGAGGGCTGGGCGCTGTTCACGGCCGTGGCGGCGTTCATCGGCGGGTTCGTGGCGCTGGTGGTGCGCATGGGCGACGGCCCGCCCAACGACTCCGGCTGGGACGACGGCGCCGTGCTGTAGGGCCGCCGCTAGGACTTCGCGGTGGTGGTCTTGGGCGCGAACGACTCGACCACGTCGGTGTAGCGGTCGCGGGTGTCGACCGCGTGCCCGACCGCCCACACCGTGCCCTTGCCGGCCAGGTAGGCCACCGCCTGGAGGCGCACGCTGCTGCGGCCCTGCTTGGCGCCGCCGCGGATGGTCGCGCACTCGCCCTTCTCGCAGCGCAGCATGAACGGCTCGGCGGCCCGTGCCGGGTCGTAGCCGGTGATCCAGTAGCGACCCTTGCCGTCGCCGGTCACGCCGTAGAGCCGGGCGTCGGAGACGGGCACCGGCTGCTCGCTCCAGCGCTTGCCGTTCCAGGTGAGCACGAGCGGCGAGACCTCGCCGGGCCCGCGGTAGACGCCGCCGACGGCCACCGCCCGCTTGGTGCTGTCGACCTGCACGTCACGCAGGTAGCCGCCGGGGATGGCGGGCACCGGCATGGACTTCCACGAGCCGCCCGAGTAGTGCACGATCAGCGGCGCGGAGCCGGTGTCGCCGACGGCGAACCCGCCGGCCACCGCGTAGAGCGCGCCCTTCTCCTTGGTCTGCTGCACGGTCCAGGAGTTGCCCTGGCCGGTGAGGATGAGGCCCTGCTTGTCGCGGCTGCCGACCGCGACGACCCGCCCCGGCTTGGCGTCCACGCCGCCCAGCCAGTCTCCCGCCCGCAGGCCCTGCGGCCTGACCCGGTCGAACCCGCTGACGTCGCCGTGGGTGAGGTACGGCAGCCCGTCGTGCCCGTCGCCGACCGCCCACACGTCGGACGGCCCGGCGACGGCCAGCCCGCGCAGATTGCCCGCGGCGGTGGCGTCGCGGATGGAGACCTCGGACCAGCCGCTGCCGTTCCAGTGGCGGATGGTGCCGCGGTTCTTCCAGACGTCCCAGATCTCCTGCTGGCCGACCGCCCACACGTCGTTGGAGGAGACGGCCAGCACGTCGGACAATGAACCGTCGGCCGCCAGGCGCACACTTGTCGACTGCTGCCACGCCTCCATGGTGGCGGGGCGGCGGGGTTCGGCATGCGCGGCGGGCGTGACCTGCGTCAAGGCCACGGACGTCGCCAAGATCAAGGAGAGCGCACGCCGCCGATAGCGACGGGTCATGAGCAAATGCTACGGGCTGGGGGGCCGGTCTTGCCCGTTAGTGCCCAACTCGCAACTCTGCGACAACAGGCAGATGGTCGCTGGCCCCGGCCAGATCGGCGATCGGGGCGTCCACTCCCCCGCACGACACGACACGCGCCTCGCGCGCCGCGAACACGCCGTCGATGCGCACGGAGGGCCGGGCGGCGGTGAACGTCAGGCCGTCGCCCTTGGGCGCCACGGCGTGGCAGTCGGCCAGCCGTCCGGCGAGGTAGCGCCAGGCGGGCTGGTGCGCCTGCTCGTTGATGTCGCCGCCGAGCACGATCGCGGCGCCGAAGCGGGCGGCCGCGCGCTCCATCAGCGCCACGGCCTCGGCGGCGTGGTGCACCCTGGCCGGGCCGTTGAGGTCGAGATGGAGCGAGCCGACGGCCAGGCGGGCTCCATCGATCTCCACCACGGCCAGGGCGAGCGCGCGCCGTTCCAGCCCGAGGAAGGCCCGCAGACGGCGGCTCTCGGCGTGCAGCACGGCGGCGCGCGGGCCGATCAGCACGGCCACGCCGCCGATCCGGCCGGGGGTGGCCACGCGCAGGCCCGCCGCGGCGGCCAGGGCCCCGCGCCTGGCCCGCCAGCGGACGAACCGGGGCGCCTCCTGCACGCACAGCACGTCGGCGCGCATGGCGGCGATGACCCGGGTCAACGCGGGCACGCTGTCGCGCAGCCCGCGTACGTTGTACGTGCCGACCCTGATCGTCAGCGCTGCCTGGCCAGGTCGGCCGCGCCCACCACCCCCGCGGAGGCGCCCAGCTCGGCCAGGCGGATCTCGGCCAGCGGCCGGTGCCCTCGGCCGGTGAGCTTCTCGGCGAAGACCTGGCGGGCCCGGTCGATGAACAGGTCGGCGGCCCGCGAGACGCCGCCGCCCACGATGAAGCAGCCGGGGTCGAGGACGGAGGCCAGGTCGGCCATGCCCTGGCCCAGCCAGTCGGCCAGACTGGCGAACGCGGCCAGCGAGGCCTCGTCACCCAGCCGGGCCGCCTCGGTGATCTCCTCACCCTCGATCTTGCCGCCGGCCAGGCCGAGCAGGATCTTCGCCTGCTCCGGGTGGGCCTCGGCGATCTCCCTGGCGTCCTTGACGAGGGCCTGGCCGCTGGCGTACTGCTCCCAGCAGCCGATGTTGCCGCAGCCGCACTGGCGCCCGCCGGGCAGCACCTGCATGTGACCGAACTCGGCGCCCATGCCCCACCGGCCACGGTAGAGGGAGCCGTCGACCACCAGGCCGCCGCCGATGCCGGTGCCGAGCGTGATGCAGACCACGAAGGACTGGCCCCGCCCGGCGCCGAACCGGCTCTCGCCCCAAGCCATGGCGTTGGCGTCGTTCTCGATCACTACCGGCAGGCCGACGAGGCCGCTGATCTTCTTCTGCAACGGCTCCTCGCGCCAGGCGAGGTTGGGGGCGAAGCGCACCATCGAGCGGGTCTCGTCGACGAACCCCGCCGCGCCGACCCCGACGGCCTCGATCTGCCTGCCCGCGCTCAACTCGCGAACGACATCGGCCACCGTCTCGGCCACCAGGTCGGGGCGGTCGGCGGCGGTGGGCCTGAGCGTGTGTTCGACGATCACGCCCTTGTCGTCGACCACACCGGCGGCCACCTTGGTCCCGCCGATATCGACACCGATCGTGAGCATTGGCCCCTTTTCTCCCTATCCGAGATCTATGTGTTCCACGTCGCCGCCGCCCTCCGGCCGGGTGGCACGGCGATCCCCGCTGCCCTCGCGCGGCCCGCGGGGGGCGGGCCTGCTCAGGGCGTCGAGCGCGCCACGGACCGCGGCGAACAGCTCTCCGCCCGCGGCCATCAGGTGCCCCGTCACGTCGGCGCCCGACTCGCGCTGCGCCGCGATGGCCCTGCACCACGGGCAGGCACGGCAGATGTACTCGTCGTGGGGCTCGGACACCGCCTCTTCCCACACGTCGCGCTCCCTGCGGGCGCCCGCGCCGGTGAAGGAGTTGAACACGCTCCTGCCGACCTGGCGGGTGGCCCGCCCCTGGATCGAGTCGAACAGCTTGCGTGCCTCGTCGGCGACGGTCCCGATCGGGTCTCTGTCGTTGCCGGTGTTGCTCTCGGTCATCTTGCCCTCCCTGCGAATGGGTCGCTCATCCTCCTCAACTCATCAGGTCGCGGATTCGCTCCCCGGGCTGAAACCTACCCGCAGCACGCCGTCGCGGAGCGCGGCCCCGGTGATCTTCCTGCGGGCCAGGGCCGCGGGCAGCGCCAGGATCCTGCGGTAGGGCCCGGCCGTGACGATCAGCTCGTCGCCCTTGCGGGCCAGATCGACGTCGCCGCGGACGGCGCCGGGCAGGGCGAGGACCAGCTCGTCGGCGTTCATCCGCAGCGGCGGCTCGACGTCGTGGGCGGCGAACGGGTCGGACCCGGCGTACATCGCCTCGCCCACCTCGGCCAGCGCGTCCTTGCCGACGGGCTCGGCGGGCAGGTAGGGGATGACGTGGATGGGCAGCGGCGCGAACGACTGCTCCGCCTCGGCGAGCAGTCTGGACTGCGCCGCCGCCCACTGGGCGCGCCACTCGTCGGCGCCGCCGGAGGGGAAGACGCGGTTGGCGATGACGGCGTCGACGCGGTAGCCGTACAGGTTGAGCGAGGTGAGGGTGCGCCTGGCCTCGGCGAGCACCACGGACTCGGGCGTGAGGACGAGCCGCACGGAGGCGTGCTCGCCGGTGAGCAGCTCGCGCACCTCCATGAGGCCGCGGTGCAGGCGCTCGCCCGCGCTCATGACCTCCTCGCCGGGCGCGCTGACGTGGGCGACGCTGCGCACGAACGGCGAGACGAGCCTGACGAGCCTGCGCCCGACCGGCATGAGCTTGCTGACGTGCCAGTCGAGCGCCTCGGGCAGGGCCAGCAGCCGCAGCGTCTCGGCGGTGGGCGCGCAGTCGACGACGATCACGTCCCAGCGGCCCTCGCGGGCGTGCTCGCGCAGCTCGAGCAGGGCGATGACCTCCTCGGCGCCGGGCAGGACGGTGATCTCCTCGGAGGTGATCTCGTCGAGGCCCAGCTCGCTCAGCACACCCCTGGCGTACTGCTGCAGCTCGCCCCAGTGGCGCTCCAGCGACTTCTGCGTGTCCACCTGGTGGAGGTGCAGGCCCGGCGCGATCTCGCCGGGCTCGACGTCGAGCGCGTCGGCCAGCGAGTGGGCGGTGTCGGTCGAGACGATCAGCGTCTTGAGCCCGCGCCTGGCGGCGAGCGTGGCCGTCGCGGCGGCGGCCGTGGTCTTGCCGACGCCGCCCTTACCGGTGAAGAGCAGGACCCTCGGGCTCAACTCAGCTGCCTTCGACGCGCTTCTTGAGGCCCTTGAGCGCGGTGTCCACGATCACCTTCTCGGCCTTGCGCTTGATCATGCCGATCATGGGCACGCTCAGATCGACCGTGAGCTCGTACGTCACGTCCGTGCCCCTGCCCGTGTCGGCGAGCCGGTAACTCCCCCGGAGGTCGGAGACCATCTTGCCCGGCTCGACCACCTGCCAGCTCACGTGGTCGTCCTGCCAGGTGTAGCCGAGGGTGTAGGTGTCACTGATCATCCCGGCGTCGAGGACGAAGCGCACCGTCTCCGGCCTGCCCTGTCCGTCGGTGGTGAGGACCTCGGCGCTCTTGACCTGCCCGGCCCAGTCGGGATATGAGGGGAAGTCGGCGATGACCGCCATGACCTCGGGCCGGCCGGCGCTGACGGTGGTGCTCGAAGTGGTGCGATCAGCCATGCGACCACCGTAATGCAGAATCCGCTCGTTGCGGTGGATCGCCCGGCACGGCCCACCGCAGGCCGGGTCACCATTCGAGGACGAAAGGCACGCCCCTTCCCCGGAAGTGGCCCACGTTCACGCATTCGGTGCGCCCGATGCGGGTGCGCGCGTAGAGCGGGTTGTGCACGTGGCCGAAGAGCGCGTAGCGCGGCTGCGTCCGCTCGATGGCCGCCAGGGTGGCCTCGCTGCCGCGCTCGAACCGCCTGGCCACCACGTCGTAGAGGAGCTCGGGCACGGCCGGCGGGATGTGGCAGCACAGCACGTCCACCTCCCCGACCGCCTCGACCTTGGCCGCGTACTCCTCGTCGCTGATCTCGTACGGCGTGCGATAGGGGGTCTGGAGCCCCCCGCCCACGAACCCGAACCGCAGGCCGCCGATCTCCGCCACCTGCCCGTCCAGCACCCGCAGGCCGGGCCTGAGGTAGTCGGCCCACAGGCGCGGCAGGTCGACGTTGCCGTAGGTGAGGTAGGCCGGGGTAGGCATGGCGGCGAAGAGGGTCTCGTACTGGGAGCGGACGTGGCGTTCGATGTGCTCGCGCGGGTCGCCGTCGAGCGTCGCCCACAGGCCCGCGGACATGGCCCTGGCCTCGTCGAAGCGCTTGGCCGTGCGCAGCGCGATGAACTCGGCGGCCTGCTCGGCGCCGAACAGGTCGGCGAAGATGCCCTGCGCGTGATCGTCGTAGTCGACGAAAAGGATCAGGTCGCCCAGGCAGATCAGCGCGTCCGCCCCGTCGCCCGCCCTGGCCAGCGCGTCGGCCCTGCCATGGACATCGCTGACGACATGGACCCTCATGGGCAAATCCTACTGAGGGCGGCTGCTAGCGTGAGCTGTGACACTACCCGTCCGTAACTTGACGCGGTAACGTCCAGGCGCGGTCCCCGAAGAGGAGTCTGATCCGTTGCGCGAGTACAGCGTTCCCGTCCTGGTCGATGTGCCTGCCTCCGCCGGCCTGTCCGACACCGTGTTCAAGCGGGCCGAGCAGGAGCCGGGCGCCGTGATCATGCGCCGCAGGACGGACGGCGGCTGGCCCGTGGTCACCGCCTCCGAGTTCCGCGACCAGGTGGTCGAGGTGGCCAAGGGGCTGATCGCGGCGGGGATCTCGCACGGCGACCGGGTCGCGCTGATGTCGCGCACCCGCTACGAGTGGACGCTGGTCGACTACGCCATCTGGACCGTCGGCGCGGTCACCGTGCCGGTCTACGAGACGTCCTCGGTCGAGCAGGTCAGGTGGATCCTGACCGACAGCGAGGCCAAGGCGGTCTTCGTCGAGCTGGACGAGCACGAGCGGACCGTCAGGGAGGCCGCGCCCGACCTGAAGCCGGTCTGGCGGGTCGACGGCGCCCTGGAGACGGGCGACGTCTCCGACGCCGACGTGGACGAGCGGCGCGAGCGGGTGGGCATCGCCGACCTGGCCACGGTCGTCTACACCTCGGGCACCACCGGACGGCCCAAGGGCTGCCGCGTCACCCACGACAACCTGCTCTTCACCGCCCGCAACGTGCTGCGCGGGCCGCTGGAGCCGCTGTTCGCCACCAAGGACCCGGCGGCCCTGCTGTTCCTGCCGCTGGCGCACATCCTCGCCCGGATCATCCAGGTGGTGCTGATCGAGGCGGGCGCGGTCATCGCGCACACCCCCAACATGAAGAACGTCGCCCCCGACCTGCAGGACTTCAAGCCCACGTTCCTGCTGGGCGTGCCCCGCGTGTTCGAGAAGGTCTACAACGGCGCCGAGCAGAAGGCCATCTCGGGCGGCAAGGGCAAGATCTTCGCCCGCGCCGTGGACGTGGCGATGGCCTCGAGCCGCGCCTCCGCCGCCGGCGCGCCGCTCGGGCTCCGGCTGAAGCACCTGCTGTTCGACCGGCTGGTCTACGCCAAGCTCCGCGCGGCCACGGGCGGCCGCCTGTCGGCCGCGGTCTCCGGCGGCGGCGCGCTGGGCGAGCGGCTCGGCCACTTCTTCAGGGGCGTCGGCATCGAGGTCTTCGAGGGGTACGGCCTGACGGAGACCACGGGACCGTGCACGGTCAACATGCCGTTCGGCAACAAGATCGGCACCGTCGGCAAGCCGCTGCCCGGCGTGAGCCTGCGCATCGCCGACGACGGGGAGATCCTGGCCAAGGGCAGGAACGTCTCCCCGGGCTACTGGAAGAACGACGAGGCCACCGCCGAGGTGATCGACGCCGACGGCTGGTTCCACACCGGCGACATCGGCGAGCTGGACGCCGACGGCTACCTGCGGATCACGGGGCGCAAGAAGGAGATCCTGGTGACGGCGGCGGGCAAGAACGTCGCCCCCGGGCCGCTGGAGGACGCGCTGCGCGCCCACCCGCTGATCTCCCAGGCCATGATCGTCGGTGACGGCCGGCCCTTCGTCGCCGCCCTGATCACCCTCGACCCCGAGGCACTGCCCGACGGGGCCTCCGCGGGCGCGCTGCGCACGGACCCGGCGGTGCTGGCGCAGGTCCAGGAGGCGGTGGACCGGGCCAACCTGCTGGTGTCCAAGGCCGAGCAGATCAAGAAGTTCACGATCCTGGACCTGGACATCACCGAGGAGAGCGGGCACCTGACGCCCACGCTCAAGGTCAAGCGCAACCTCGTCATGCGCGACTTCGCCAAGGAGATCGACGGGCTCTACGACGGGAAGCACTGAGGGCTCACGCGCCGTCCAACAGACCGGCCGTGCCGTGCGCCTCGGCGATGAGGAGCTCGCCCACGTGCCCGGCCAGCGCCTCCCTGGCCGGCTGCGGCAGCCCGGCGTCGCTGACGAGCACGTCCGCCTCGCGCAGCTCGGCGATGGTGCTGATGCCGACCGTGCCCCACTTGGTGTGGTCGGCGGGCACGACGAGCCGGCCCGCCGCCTCCACGAGGGCGCGGTCGGTCTCCGCCTCCATCAGGTTCGGGGTGGTGAAGCCTGCCCTGACGGTCATGCCGTGCACGCCGAGGAACAGCAGGTCCACGTTGAGCCGGCGGATCGCGGCCACCGCCACCGGGCCCACCAGGGCGTCCGACGGGGTGCGCACGCCGCCGGTGAGCACGACCGTCTGGTCGCCCCTGCCGGCGTGGCGGAAGACCTCGGCGACGCGCACCGAGTTCGTCACGACGGTCAGGGCCGGGACGGCGGCCAGGCGGTGCGCCAGCGTCCAGGTGGTGGTGCCTGCCGAGAGCGCGACGGTGGTGCCAGGCCGCACGAGGGCGGCGGCGCGGCGGGCGATGGCCCGCTTCTCCCCCTCCTGGAGCACCGATTTGACCGCGAAGCCCGGCTCGTCCGTGGAGCCGACGCTGGTGGCGCCGCCGTGCACCTTGGCCAGCAGGCCGCGCCCGGCCAGCATCTCCAGATCGCGGCGGATGGTGATGTCGGAGACGCCGAACGCGCGCACCAGCTCGACCACGCGGACGCCGCCGTTCTGCCTGACGAGCTCCAGAATCGCCTGCTGACGCTGCTGAGCGAGCATCGCATCACCAGATCCCGACAGGTTCCGACACCGGTTCGATCGCATCATGACACGGCGTGGACGCAGGGCAAGGTCATAGAAATGTGCGTTGACAGTCGGAAATGTTGGGTTTTCCCTGAATGAAGGTGAGTGAAGTCGGGGGGATTTGAAGGGTCCGGCTAGGAGGAACCCATCATGGACCAACGTCTGCCGATCTCCCGTCGCCATCTCCTGCTCGGGGCCGCCGCGTTCGGCGTGCCCGCCACCCTCGTCGGCTGCGGCTCCAGCGGCGCCCCGGCCCCCGCCGGCGGAAAGACCGCGGGCAACCTGGGGACGGTCACGATCGGCTCCAACGCCTCCGACGAGATCCCGAAGAAGTCTCTGGAGACCCAGATCAAGGCCTTCACTCAGGCCACGGTCAAGGTCAACACGGTGGACCACAACACGTTCCAGGAGAACATCAACCGCTACCTGCGCGGCACGCCCGACGACGTGTTCACCTGGTTCGCGGGCTACCGCATGCAGTTCTTCGCCGAGCAGGGGCTGGCGACCGACGTCTCGGACGTGTGGCGGGAGATCGGCGGCGACTACACGCAGGCGTTCAAGGACCAGTCGACCGGGACCGACGGCAAGCAGTACTTCGTGCCGGCCACGTACTACCCCTGGGCGGTCTTCTACCGCAAGAGCGTCTGGCAGGAGAAGGGCTACCAGCCGCCGGCCACGCTGGACGAGTTCACCGCGCTGGCCAGGAAGATGAAGGCCGACGGGTTGATCCCGATCGCGTTCGCCGACAAGGACGGCTGGCCGGCGATGGGCACGTTCGACATCCTCAACATGCGGATCAACGGCTACGACTTCCACGTCTCGCTCATGGCCGGCAAGGAGTCGTGGACCGACCCGAAGGTCAAGCAGGTCTTCGACACCTGGCGGGGCCTGATGGAGTACCACCAGCCGGCCGCGCTCGGCCGCACCTGGCAGGAGGCCGGGCAGTCGCTGGCGCAGAAGAAGACCGGGATGTACCTCCTGGGGATGTTCGTCGCCCAGCAGTTCCCCGAGGCCGACCGCGAGGACATCGACTTCTTCACCTTCCCCGAGATCAACCCGGCGTACGGGACCGACTCCATCGACGCGCCCATCGACGGCTACATGATCTCCGCCAAGGCCAAGAACGTGGACGGCGCCAAGGCGCTGCTCAAGCACCTCGCCCAGGCCTCCTCGCAGAACATCGCCACGAAGCTGGACCCGGGCACGCTGGCCGCCAGCTCCAAGGCCGACACCTCCGGCTACAGCGCCCTGCAGAAGCGCGGCGCCGAGCTGGTGTCGAAGGCCACCCACATCGCCCAGTTCCTCGACCGCGACACGCGGCCGGACTTCGCCTCCACCGTGATGATCCCGTCGCTGCAGTCGTTCGTGAGCAAGCCCGGCGAGATCGACTCCTTGCTGACGAGCATCGAGAAGCAGAAGGCCAACATCTTCCGCTGATGGCAGTCAAAACCCGTCGCTACTCCGCCCGCGACGTGACCGTCCTGGTCATCGGGCTGGGGATGGCCATCATCGTCAACGTGGGCCTCATCTGGGGGCCCACGCTGGCCTCCGTCGGGCTGTCCGCCACCGACTGGAACGGCATCGGGCCGATCGAGTGGGTGGGCGGGCAGAACTACCACGACCTGGCGGCCGAATATCCGCCGTTCTGGTCGGCCGTCCGCAACAACCTGCTGTGGCTGGGCTTCCTCGGGCTGGTCGCGACGCCGTTCGGGCTGTTCTGCGCGGTGCTGCTGGACCGGCGGCTGCGGCTGTCGCGCGTCTACCAGAGCGCGCTCTACATGCCGGTCGTGCTGTCGCTGGCCGTCGTCGGCTTCATCGCGCAGCTCGTCTACTCCTCCGACTACGGCGTGCTGAACGCGGTGACCGGGCTGACCGTGGACTGGCTGGGCGACAGCTCGATCAACATCTGGGTCGTCATGATCGCGGCCGGGTGGCGGCACGTCGGCTACGTCATGGTCATCTACCTGGCCGGGCTGAAGGCGGTCGATCCGGCGCTGAAGGAGGCGGCGGCCATCGACGGGGCCGACGAGCGGCAGGCGTTCTTCCGCGTGGTGTTCCCGACACTGCGGCCGGTCAACGTGATCGTGCTGGTCATCACGGTGATCGAGGCGCTGCGGGCCTTCGACATCGTCTACGCCATCAACAAGGGCAGGAACGGGCTGGAGCTGCTGTCCGTGCTGGTCACCGAGAACATCGTGGGCGAGGCCAGCAGGATCGGGTTCGGCTCGGCGATCGCGGTGATCCTGCTGGTGATCTCGCTGGGGTTCATCGTCACCTACCTGTCGCAGATGTTCAGGGAGGAACGATGACGCTCACGGCCCCGGCCGCCGCTCCCCCGGCCCAGGAGCAGCGGGTTGTGTCCCGGCGTCCGCTGCGGCCGCTGCGGATCGTGCTCCACGCCTTCCTGGCGCTCGTGGCCCTCGGGTGGCTGCTGCCGCTGGCCCTGGCCGTCTACGCGTCGCTGCGCCCGTACGAGGAGACCGCCCGTCTCGGCTACTTCTCGCTGCCCGAGCACGTGACGCTCGGCTACTACGGGCAGGCGTGGTCCCAGGCCGAGCTGCCCCGCTACTACCTCAACACGTTGATCATCGTCGTGCCCGGCGTGCTGATCACGCTGTTCATGGCGTCGTTCACGGCCTTCGCCATCGCGCGGCTGCGCATCCCCGGGCGCAGGGCGCTGCTGATCGTGTTCACCGCCGGGAACCTGCTGCCGCCGCAGGTCCTCATCACGCCGCTCTACACCCTCTACACCCTCGTGCCGCTGCCCGCGTGGCTGTCGGACTCGCAGTCGCTCTACGACTCCTACCTGGGGCTGATCCTCGTCCACGTGGCGTTCCAGTTCGGCTTCTGCGTGTTCGTCATGGCGAACTTCATGCGCACGATCCCCGAGGAGATCACCGAGGCGGCGCTGGTGGACGGGGCCTCGGTGTGGAAGCGGTACTGGCGGCTGACGCTCCCGCTGTGCCGTCCGGTGCTGGCGGCGCTGTCCACGCTGCAGTTCACCTGGATGTACAACGACTTCCTGTGGGCGCTGGTGCTGATGTCGTCGGGCGACAAGCTGCCGGTCACCTCCGCGCTGAACAACCTGCGCGGCCAGTTCTTCACCGACTACAACCTGCTGGCCGCCGGGTCGGTGCTGGTGGCGCTGCCCACGCTGATCGTCTTCCAGCTCCTGCACAAGCAGTTCGTGGCCGGCCTGACGCTGGGGGCCACGAAGGGTTAGCGGGGGCTAGAGGAGCGTGTGGAAGCGGGCGGCCACGTGCTCCCACGCCCAGTCGCGGGCGATCCAGTCGCGGCCGCCCGCGCCCATCTTGCGGGCCTTGTCGGGGTCGGTCAGCAGCTCGACGATCGCCTGGGCCACCTTGCCCGGGTCCTCGCCGTCCACGACCAGCCCCGTCTCGCCGGGCCGCACGGCGTCGGGCGCGCCGCCGGACGCGCCGGCCACCACCGGCAGCCCGGTGGCGGACGCCTCCAGGAACACGATCCCGAGCCCCTCCACGTCCACCCCCTTCCACCGGGTACGGCACGGCATCGCGAACACGTCGGCGGCGGCGTAATAGCCGGGCAGGCTCGCGGCCGGCACCGTGCCGGTGAACCTGATCGACTCCCGCCCCGCCGCCATGCGCTCCAGCCGCCCGCGGTGAGGGCCGCCACCGACCAGCAGCAGCACCGCCTCCGGCACCGAGCGCAGCACCTGGGGCCAGGCCCTGATGAGCTGGTCCTGGCCCTTCCTCGGCACCAGCCGCGACACGCACACGACCACCGGCCTGCCGTCCAGGCCCAGCTCGGCCTTGGGCGCGTCGGGCCGGAACTGGCCGACGTCCACGCCGGGCGCGAGCCGTACGAGCTTGCCCGGCGGGACGGCGGCGACCAGGCGGCCTCGCGTGTACTCGCCCAGGTACGTCACCACGTCGGCGTACCCGCCGATCCTGCGCAGCACGGCGCGGAAGCCCGGCGCGCTCGCCCACGACGCCTCGTGACCGTGGGTGAGCATCACCACGCGCCGCGCGCCCGCCCGGCGCAGACGGGGGGCGAGCAGCCCCAGCGGCGCCGCCGCCCCGAACACCACGGTCTGCGCGCCGTGCTCGGCCACCAGCCGCGCCGCCCGGCGGGCGACGGCCGGGGTCGGGAGCATGAGCCGCGTCGGATGCCGCACGACCGGGAACGGCTGGCGCTCGTCGAACTCCTCGCAGCCCGGCCAGGCGGGCGCGTAGACGACCACGCCCGGCGTGCGCAGCGCGAGGCCGTGCACGAACGACTGGATGCCGCCCGGCCTGGGCGGGAAGTCGTTCGTGACGACGAGCACCGCGGGCCCCGAACCCGGCGTCGCGCGTCCTGCCGCACGTGTCACTGCACGGGGACGCCGTTCAGCTTGGCCCATGCGCGGGCCATCGCGATGCGCTCGGGACTGGAAGGATGGGAGGCATAGAGCACATATTCCACCGCATCCGGCGACAAGTCGGAAATATTGGTGACTGCCAGGCGTTTCTGCATCGCGATGAACGTGGCCGGGTCGCGCGTGAGGTCCAGCGCGTGCAGGTCGGCCCTGGCCTCGATGTGGCGGCTGATCAGGTTCTCGGCGGGGCTCATGAGCAGCGAGCCGAAGGTCATCAGGCCTATGACGGCGCCGATCGCGCGGGGATCGGCCAGGCCCGTGACGCCGGTGCGGCGGCGTACCGGGCCGAACACCCAGAACAGCAGGATCGCGCCCAGCGCGGCGCCGAGGGCGCCGATGAACGTGCCGTAGAGCACGTCATCGGTCTTGGCGTGGCCCAGCTCGTGCGCCACGACCAGCTCGACCTCGGACTTCGGGGCCTTGAGCAGCGTGTCGTAGACGACGATGCGGCGCGTGGCGCCGAACCCCGACACGTAGGCGTTCAGCGCGGTCGTCCTGCGGGAGGCGTCGGCGACCAGCACGTCCTCGACCGGCACGCCGTCCCGCTTGGCCATGTTCAGGAGCTCGGTGCGGAGCGGGCCCTGCTGCATGGTCGTGAAGTCGTTGAACAGCGGCTCGAACACCACCGGGTAGACGAACGACGCCAGCACCGTCAGCGCGGACGCGCCCACGGCGGCCGGGATCCACCAGCGCCTGAACCTGCGGGCCAGCGCCACGAGCACCAGCAGCATGAGGCAGAGCATGAACGCGTCCACCCCTATGTTCTTCAGCCGGTCGCTCGCCCAGGACCCCCAGGTCTGGATGGACAGGCCGTAGCCGCGCAGCAGCGTCTCGCCCCACATGGCGAGCGGCAGCTTGATCAGCTGGGTGACGAGGGTGATGACCACAACGCCCAGCACCACGCGGAGCCACCACGGGCCTTTGAGCCAGGCCACCAGCTTCACGCCGAGCGGGGTGGCGGCGAGCAGCCCGGCGATGATCAGCGTGAGGGCCAGCGAGAGGTAGCCGGGCAGGGTGCTGGCCGCGTCGAACGCCTTGGATCTGGCGATCTGCGCGGCGGTGAAGTCGCGGGCCGGGTCGGGCGGTCCGGAGGCCAGGAGGTGCCAGGGGGTGCTGAAGGCGGCCACGGCCACGATCACCAGGCCGAGCAGCACGGCCGCCACCGCCGCCTGCCGCCTCAGCCGGCGCTCGCCGTCGGACTCCCGCGGCCTTCCCCCGTTCACGGAAACATTCTCACTCTGCCCCCGCCTTCCGCCGCCGCTCTCCCGTCTCACGGCCGCGCCGCCCCCGGACACCAGCCCGGCACCCTCCCCTTTCACGGACGCGCCGCCCCCTGACACCAGGCCGACGCCCTCCCCCTTCAGGGGCGCGCCACCACCGGACGCCGAGCCGGCGCTCTCCCCCTTCGGGGACGCGCTCTCACCGTGGCCGCGTGTCTCTCCGTGCCGAGCCGCGGTGCCGCCGCCGGCCGGCCCGCCCACCGAAGCGGCCTCCTGGACCGGTACGGGCTCCTGCGCCCAGGGAGGCGCCCAGGGCGAGTCCCCCGCCGCTTGCTTGCCGAGGCCAGGTTCACCCGCCTCCGCCGGGACCGCCGTATTGGCTTCCTTCTTCATCGGGGCGGAGCTCTCCTCCGGCTTCCTCGCCCCGGTACCCGGCGGATCGGCCCCCGGGCCCGCCACCGTGCCCCCGGCCTCCTCACCGTCCTTCGACGCCCCTTGCGACGCGTCGTCCACGTCCCGCCGTTCGCTCATCTGCCTCCCCCTCACGCGAGCTGGTCCCGCACGTAGTCGCGCCACCGTGCCGTCAGCGTGGCCGCGGAGAGGCCGAGCTCGGCGAGTGCCCGGTCTACGCCGCCCGCCCGGGCGTCACGGTAGAGCCTCACCAGCGTCCTCTCACCGAACCGGTCAGCGAGGAAGCGACACGCCAGCCAAGCCTCCTGGTACGCCCGCGCGAGCCGGACGGGGTCCCGCCCATCAGCCGCGAAAGCCGCAGGTCCGGGCAATTCCTTCGGCAGCCTCCCGGCCCGCACCTCGGCGGCGAGCTCGGCGGCCGCGGTCCTCACGGGGAGCCCGGAGTCGCGATAGCCGACGTAGTCGGCGAACCCCTCATAGAGCCATGGGGGAAGGCGGTCGGTGCCGGCCACGACGTGGGTGAGCTCGTGGGCGAGCACGACGTCCTTGCCGGTGGAGTTCAGCTTGGCGAAGAACTCGGGGACGATGATCACGCGACCGCGATCGGCCACGGCCGCCAGCCCGTCGACCCGCCCCACCCCGGCCAGCCTGGCCGCCTCGGCCGCGGACGAGGGAACGACTATGAGCGGTCGTACTGACTTTCCCAGCACCGCCGACACCCGCTGCCCCGCCCGATCAGCCCTGCGCGCGATGTCACCGAGCTCACTGGCGTCACCGGGCTCACTGGGCTCAGTGCGTCGGCCGACGACCACAGAACGCGCCCCGCGGACCACGACCTCACCGTCATCCCACAGGCCGCGGACCTCGGCGGGAAGGACGGGAGAGTCGGGGATGGCGGCGCTGGCGGGGGCCAGGGCGAGGAGCAGGACGGACACGATCGCAGCCCGCCGACTCACCTGCCCTGACACGATGCCCGATCGTAGTCGCCCGCCGGCCCATGACCGGCCACTTCGCGCCCCGAACTCGACCCCCTCCGGCGCGACCGGAGGGCGCCAGGCGACACGACCGGCGACGGATCGCGCATCCTTGAGCGCCGTCCACCCGCACCATCCGCCGCGGATCGCGAGCGAGGGGTCCACACGCCGCCTGCCATCGGTCGGAGAGCCCACCACGTCACCCCTGAGCCGTCCGCGAGCCGTCAGCCATCACCCTGCGGACCGTGGGGCCGTGGGGGCCGTGGGGCCGTGGGGCCGTGGGGTCGCGGGGCGGCGGGACCGTAGCCGTGGGTCGCGGGGCCGTGAGTCGCGGGGCCGTGAGTTGTGTCCCCGTGTGGCGGGGTGGGTGTGTTGAGGGGGCGGCGTTGCGGTGGGGGGCCGTGTGCGGGTCAGCGGGCGTCTTCCTGGAGGCCCTCAGCCACGTACGGCGGGTGGTGCCGCCCGTGCTCCGCCGTAAAAGATAGAAAGAACAGCCACCAGACAATGGGAGAGCCCCGCCCGGAAGATCCGGGCGGGGCTTCTTCACATGCCGGGACGGACAGCGCCGACGAACGACGCCCGACGCCATCCACTCAGCTTGTCGATGCGTACCCGTTCGCCTGTCCGAGGCGAGTGGACCATCTTGCCCTTGCCGACGTACATGCCCACGTGGCCGAGCCCCCTGAAGAACATCAGGTCGCCGGGCTGGAGGTTCCGCCACGAGACCTTGTTCCTGATGCGGGCGAACTGGCTGGCCGCCACGCGCGGGAGCTTTACCCCGGCCTTCTTCCAGGCGTACTGGACGAGGCCGGAGCAGTCGAACGAACCAGGGCCGGTGGCTCCGTACCGGTACGGGTCACCGATCTGGTTCTTGGCCACGGCGACGGCCTTGCTGGCCTTCACCTTCTGACGGGCGACCTTGGCCGCCCTCAGCGTCGCGGCCGAGGTCGTCTTCGAGGTGCCGGCGGTTGCGGCCGCCTTGGCCGTCGAAGCGGACTCGGTCGTGGCCGCCTGAGCCGTTGGGGCATGGAGGATCGCACCTCCGGCCGTCACGGTCATCGTGAGCGCTACGCCACTCAGGGCAATGCGGGACAGACGGGGGTTATGCAGGGAGGTAGACAGGATTTCTCCTTGTGTCTTCCACGAATGCCTACCGGGTTAGCTGACGGATTCGGGCCTGGAAGTCGCCCTACGGCGCGCTCTGCGCGCCGATTCACCCCCTGATCCCTGGGAACTGGGATCTCTGGGTCCCCGGCTCCGTGCCTCCTGGCTGCACGGACTCGGCAGGCCGACCGCCCGATCGATGTGTCGATATGGGGACGTTTGGGCGGTTGACCAGCGGATCTTTATCTGTCTCACACCGGGAGGGACCGGTGCGGGTTCGCGGAGGACATGGCTTGTTCACCGCGACGTCGCCAGAAGCTACGCCGAAGGGTCAAGGATCGGCAAAGCGGGACACCGCTTGTAAAGATCAGATAGTGGAGTCAGTAAGGATGAAAATCCCTGCTGGAACCCCAGGCTCCGTTACCGAAATGTGACACTGCTCACACTTCCTTTCGCGCCCGTTTGTCAGGCCCCAAATGTCGCGTTTGTCACACTTGTTGCGGCTTCTGCGGGGCGCGTCGTACGCGTGGATCGTTCCCATAGCGTCCCGTTCGGCCGCCGGGAACAACGATCGGGCGTCGTAGGCTACGGGCGGATGGCGCCCACGAGGCGGCCGCCGTACGACGAGAGCTTGACGACCTTGACCACGTCGCCCGTCTGCGGCGCGTGAACGATTTTCCCGTCGCCGGCGTAGATACTGACGTGACCCAAGCTCGAGCTGAAGATGAGGTCCCCCGGCTGGAGGGCGTTCAGTGAGACCTTGCGGCTCGCGCCCCAGGCCCACTGCTGCCAGGTCGTACGCGGCAGTGACACGCCCGCCGCGCGCCACGCCGCCTGGGTCAGGCCCGAGCAGTCCCAGCCGCCGGGACCCGTCCCGCCGAACACGTACGGCTTGCCCACCTGGGCGAACGCGAAGCGCAGGACGGCGGCGGCGTTGCCCGAGGCCGGGCCGGTGTACTGGATGCCGACGCTGTTCGGGTTGCCCGGGTTGTAGGCGCCCAGCTTCTTCAGGAGCTTCTTCTGCTCGGCGATCAGCTTCATGATCTCCGAGCGCTCCTTCTCGACCCCGTCCCGTTCCCGGTCGGCCGCCTCCAGCGACTCTTCCGCCTTGTCGCGGTCGGCCTTCAGCCCGCGGTTCTCCCGGTCGAACGCGGCCAGCTTCTCCGCCCGCTCCCTCGCCATCTGCTCCGCCAGCGCCAGGCCCATCAGGAAGTCGTCGGGGCGGTCCGCGCTCATCATGCCGGGCAAGGTGGTCACGTCGGTGCCGAGCTTGTAGCTGTCGACGGCCATGCCGATCACCTGGGCGCGCAGGTCCTCGACCGTGGCCAGCTTGGTCTTGTAGCGGTCGTTCAGCTTGGTGTAGGCGCTCTTGGCGGCCTTGTACCGCTCGGTGGCCGTGTTGAAGCGGTCGACAACCTTGTCGGCCTTGTCGTTGAGCTTCTCGAGCTTGGCCTTGGCCTGTCCGAGGGTGGGCCTGGGATCAGCGACGGCGGCTCCCACAGGGGACAGGACCAGACCGAACGCGAGACCCGCGGCCACCGGCACCCTGCCAAACCTCACTGTGTCGCCTCCCAGGGATTTCGTCTGGGGCGAAATAGTACAGAAGTGGCGGCTGGGGTCACACCTTATCCGCTCAATTCGTAATACGACGCCGATCCCCTGCCGGACCACGGCAAACCCGCCCGTAAGGGGTCCACGTAATCTAGGCCCGGCCCAGCCTGCGCAGCAGCAAACCAGACGGAACGGGTCTGGCTCCCATCCGCCTGACGGACTCGGCCACCTCGCGGTCCGACGACACCACGGCCATGGCCCGGCCGGGCGGCTCGGCGCGGACGAGCTGGCGGATCAGATCGTCGGCGATCTCCCCCGGCTGGCTGAACAGCACCCGCACCCCGCGCGGCGCGACGACCTGCACCGGGGAGTTGAGCTCGGCACCGTCGAACACGACGGTCACCTCGACCCTCGTCTGCGCCACCAGCCCGCCGAGCCCGGTCATGAGCCGGGTGCGCTGGTCGGCCAGGGTGAGCGTGCCGTAGCCGGTCTTGGTCACGTTGTAGCCGTCGATGATCAGGTGGACCTGCGGCAGGGCCAGGAGCTGATCGAGCAGCTGCGGGTCGTCGTCGGCGAGCGCCCGCGCGGGCACCCCCCGGACGCCGGGCCGCTCGCCGGTGACCGCGGCGACCGAGTCGGCGGGCCGGCTGATCATCGTGGGCAGGGCGAGCTCCCTGCGCAGCCCGGCCGAGGCGTCCTGCAGCGCGTCGAGCAGCACCCTGATGCGGGCGTCCTCGATGCTCCTGCCCTCGCGGGCGGCCCGGCGCGAGGCCTCCAGCTGCTTCTCCACGTCGGCCAGCCGCTCGCGCAGCCGCCGCAGCTCGGACTCGCCCGCGGTGCCCGCGGCCGAGGCGGCCGACCTGGCGTCCTCCGCCGCGTGCTCCATCTCCTCGGCCCGCTGCACCGCGGCCTTGGCCCGCTCGCGGGCGTCGTGGAGCTTGCGTCTCAGGTCGGAGTTTTCCGCTCGGGCCGCCCTGATCTGCTCGCGCAGCCGGTCGGCCTCCTCCTTGGCGGCGGTCTTCTGCGCCGCGAGCTGCTCGCGGAGCCGGGCGACGGCCTCCTCGCGCTCCGACCCCTCGGCCGCCACCGCCGACTGCACCAGGTCCGTACGGGCGACCTCGATCATCTCCGCCCAGCCGGGCGGACGGGTGAGGTAGGCGGCCGCGGCCACGAGCACGGGGTCGGCGGCCGGCGGGACGTTGCCCTCGGCCAGGGACGCCACCAGCTCCGGCCAGCCGGCCTCCACCGATTCGGCCACCAGCTCGCGGAACTTCTTGTCGTTCTCGAGCTGCGCCGCGATGGGCGCGCTGCCGAGTTTGGCGCGTTTGCGGGGATCGAACTTGGCTATCCCGCGAAGGGGCGGCGGTATGGAGGCAGCGGGCATCGTCCCGAGCACCTGGGACGCCAGATCGACGACATTGAGCCGCACCTGCTCGGGAAGCGGGCGAGACAGGCCTTCACCCGCTGAACTCATCCCACTTGTCCCTTCGTGACATGCCCTTTCAGACAAGGGTACGGCTGCCGCGTACCTGACCGTAACGGCCACCTGTCTATAGACAAGCGCTTGGTTGGGGATATACGACTGAGCCGGGACGGGCGTTCACCCGGGAGGCCGACCATGGCAGAAGAGATCCGCACCTCCACCCGCGACCTGGTGGAACTGCGCGGCAGTCTGGCCCGCTGGCTGCGCGGAAGGGTCGGCGGGAGCGCCTCGGTGTCCGAAGTGTCCAGACCCGCCGAGAACGGCATGTCCAGCGAGACCCTGTTCTTCACCGCCACCTGGGACGAGGGGCGAACGCGCTGCGTAGCCAGGCTCGCACCTGCGGTAGAAGCCGTTCCCGTGTTCCCCTCGTACGACCTGCGGGCACAGTTCGAGATCATGCGCCTGGCCAGGGAAAAAGCTGGGATCCCAGCGCCCAGGGCCCTCTGGTTCGAGCCGGACCCGCAGCATCTGGGCACGCCGTTCCTCGTCATGGAGCGCGAGGACGGCGACGTGCCGCCGGACGTGATGCCGTACACGTTCGGGAGCTGGCTGCTCGACGCGGCGCCCGCGGACCAGCGCAGGCTGCAGGACGCCGGCGTGGCGGTCCTGGCGGCCCTGCACCGGGCGGAGTTCACCCCCGAGGAGCTGGCCCCGCTGGGGGCCCCCGGGTTGCGCGCGCACGTGGAGGCGCAGCGCGGCTACTACGAGTGGGCGCACGGCGAGCGGCCGATCCCGGTGCTGGAGCGGGCCTTCGGGTGGCTCGAGTCGCACTGGCCCGAGGAACCCGGGCCCGACGTGCTGTGCTGGGGCGACGCCAGGATCGGGAACATGATGTTCAGGGACTTCACCCCGGTCGCGGTGCTCGACTGGGAGATGGCCGCGGTGGGGCCGCCCGAGCTGGACCTGTCCTGGATGATCTTCCTGCACCGCTTCTTCCAGGACATCACGGTCGCCGCGGGCTTCCCGGGCATGCCCGACTTCATGCGCTACGAAGACGTTTGCAGGAAATATCGGGAAATCACGGGGTACGAGCCTCGCGACATGGACTTCTACGAGATGTATGCGGCGCTCCGGCACGGCATCGTCATGGCGAGGGTGTGGCAGCGCCGGATCCACTTCGGCGAGCAGCCCCGGCCCAACGACCCCGACGACCTGGTGCTGCACCGGGCCACGATCGAGGAGCTGCTGGCCCGTTGACTACGTGCCGGCGTCGTAGACCAGCAGCGCGACCTGGACCCGGTTGTTGAGGTCGAGCTTGGACAGGATGCGCGAGACGTGCGCCTTGACCGTGGGCACGCTCATGTAGAGCTCCCGCGCGATCTCGGCGTTCGACCTGCCCTGCCCCACCGCCAGCGCCACCTCCCGCTCCCGCTCGCTGAGCCGGCCGAGCAGCTTGCGCGCCCGCCCGGTACGGTCGCCCGCCGCGCCGTCGGACACGTGCGTGATGAGCTGCCGCGTCACCGCGGGCGACAGGATCGGCTCGCCCGCGGCCACCTTCCTGACGGCCTGCACGAGGTCGCCCGGCGCGATGTCCTTCAGCAGGAACCCCGCCGCCCCCGCCCGCAGCGCCCGCAGCACCTGCGCGTCGGCGTGGAACGTGGTCAGCACCACCACCTCGGGCGGCGCGGACGTGCGGCGCAGCGCCTCGGTGGCGGTGAGCCCGTCGACGCCGGGCATGCGGATGTCCATCAGCACCACGTCGGGCCGGTGCTCGGCCACCAGCGGCGGCACCTCGGACCCGTCGCCGGCCTCGGCCACGATCACGATGTCGCCGGCGCCGCCCAGGATCATCGACAGCCCCGCCCGCACCATCGCGTCGTCGTCGACGACCAGCAGCCTGATCATGCGTCCTCCCGAGTCGTCTCCACCGGCCAGGGCAGCCACGCGCGCACCACGAACTCGCCGTCCTGCGTCGCGCCGTGCTGCAGCCGCCCGCCCGCCAGCTCGGCGCGTTCGGTCAGCCCGATGAGCCCGGCCCCTGCGCCCGGGATGTACGGGACGTGGCCTACCCCCACAGGGTTGCGCACCTCCGCCGACAGCCCCTCGCCGCGGGTGCCCGAGACGGCGACCGCCACGGGCGCCCCGCCCGCGTGCTTGCGCGCGTTGGTGAGCGCCTCCTGGACGATGCGGTAGACGTTGCGGCCCAGCCCTTCCGGCGCGTCGCCGCCGGCCCGCAGGTCGAGCCGGACGTCCATGCCCGCGTGGCGGCACTCCTCGACCAGCGTGGGCAGGTCGGCGAGCGTGGGCTGCGGCCGGTCGGGCACCGGGTCGTCGTCGCCGCCCGGCCTCGCGTGGCGCAGCACGCCGATGACCTCGCGCAGGTCCTGCAACGCCAGGTGGGCGTTGGTCCTGATCGCCCCGGCCGCCCTGGCGATCTCCTCGGCGGGCGCGTCCGGCCGGAACTCCAGCGCGCCGGCGTGCAGGCTGAGCATGGAGACGCGGTGCGCGAGCACGTCGTGCATCTCCCGCGCGATGCGCTCGCGTTCGAGCCGCTTGGCCTCCTCCGCGGCGCTGTCGGCCCGCTGCCTGAGCGACCAGACGAGCTGGCGCCGCGCTCTGACCACGACGCCCCACGCGAACACGGTCAGCAGCAACGCCAGGGCGAACGCCGCCGTCTCCTCCCCCTCCGCGCGGGTCTCGGACCGCAGCAGGACGTAGGGCACGAGCGTGACGAGGGAGAACAGCATGACCGGGCCGGAGACCTTGAACGGCCGGTGCACCGCCACGGTGAACAGCCCGACGACCGAGGCCCCGCCGGAGAGCTCCAGATAGGACGAGAGCAGGGTGGTCGCCAGCGCGAACCCCACCGGCCAGCGCCGCCGCAGCCACACCGCCACGCACGACAGCGCGCCCACCACCTGCTCCAGCAGCTGCAGCGGCTCCGGCTCGTCCTTGAGCTCCGGCAGGGTCATGAGCGTGATGCCGGACGCGAGCAGGAACATGCCGATGTCGACGATCCAGTCGCGGGTCGAGCGGCGCACCCGGCCGCCCTCGCTGCCGTCGCCGAGCAGCACCGACGGCAGCGCCCACCGGTATTCGTGCGTCACGTTCATCGAGATTAGGCCCTGCCAAGGGTACGGCGACAGCGACCAAAGTAGCTGCCGGGCGAGACCTACGGCCGACGCGGCTCCCATGACCCGTGGACGACGCTTGGGACCATGAAAATGGTGCTGACGCTGCTCGGCTGGCTGCTGCTCCTGCAGGGCGTGGGCGGACTGCTGAACACCCTGCTCGGCTGGTGGCCGTGGGCGCACGACCTGCTCGTGGTCAACCTGGTGCCGGCCCTGCGGGGCTACGAGGTGTTCTCGGCCATCGTGGTCGGCGTGCTCGGGTTCGTGCTGCTGGCCGTGGTCGACTCGGGCAAGAAGGCGGAGAGCGGCAGATGAGCGGGGGCACGCCGGCCGGGCTGCGGCCGCCGCGCAACCAGGCCGACCCGCGGGCGGTCGCCTGGCGGACGGTGCAGGGCCTGATCTTCCTGGTGCCGGTGGCCGCCGCCGCGGTGGCGGCGTACTGGATGCTCACCTCGCGGCCGATCTGGCTGGGGGCGTGCGTGGTGCTCTTCGCGGCGGGCTGCGTGGCGCTGGCCGTCCTGGCGCCGCGGGCCACCTACCGGGTGGAGCGCTGGGAGGTCACCGACCAGGCGGTCTACACGCGCAAGGGGTGGCTGACCCACACCTGGCGGGTGGCGCCGATGTCGCGGATCCAGCGGGTCGACACCGCGCGGGGGCCGGTGCAGCGACTGTTCGGGCTGGCGGACGTCACGGTGACCACGGCCTCCTCCGCGGGGGCCATCAAGATCGAGGCGCTGGACCACGAGGTGGCGGCCGAGCTGGCCGAGCGCCTCACCGCCCTCACCCAGGCCACGCCGGGGGACGCCACGTGAACGACGATGCTGGAGTGTCCTTCTCTGAGGAGGGCTGGCGGGGGCTGGCGGGGCGGAGCCTCTGGGCCTCGGCGGTCAAGTCGCTGGCGATCGTCGTCGGCGTGGTGGCCGGTCTCCTGCGCTTCCTGGTGGGCCGCGACTGGCCGATCGGCGGGATCGTGGCGGTCTGCGCGGCGGCCGCGGTGCTGATCGTCGCCGCCGTGGTGGCGTACGACGTGGTCAGGCTCCGTACGACGCGCTGGCGGCTGACCCCGGAACGCCTCGAACTGCGCTCGGGCATCACCGTCCGCCAGCACCGCTCGATCCCGCTCGACCGGGTCCGCAGCGTGAACCTGCGGGCCGATCCGGTCTCGCGGGTGTTCGGCCTGACCGTGGTCAAGGTGGGCACGGGCGAGCACGCGGCCGAGGGGACCGAGCTCGTGCTCGACCCGCTGACCGGGCACGAGGCGGAGTCGCTGCGCCGTACCCTGCTGCGCCAGGAGGAGCGGCCCGCGTCCGGCGACGGGCCGCTGGCGGAGCTGCGCTGGTCGTGGATCCGGTACGCGCCGCTGTCGCTGTGGTCGTTCACGGGGGCCGCGCTGGTGCTCGGGGCGCTCTACAAGGCGCTGGACTCGTTCGGGGCCAAGAGGCTGGCCACAGAGGCGGCGGACGGGGTGTGGGGCTGGGTGACGGCGCGGCCGCTGGTGGCGGTCCCGCTGATCCTCGCGGTGAACGTGGCCGTCGGGGTCCTGGGCGCCGTCCTGCTGTTCGCCGAGTCGTGGGGACGTTACCGGCTGGAACGCGAGCCCGGCCGCCTCCGCCTCCACCGCGGCCTGCTGACCACCCGGTCCCTGACCCTGGAGGAGCGCAGGCTGCGCGGCGTGGAGATCAGCGAGCCGCTGCTGCTGAGGCTCGGTGGCGGGGCCCGCGTCAAGACCATCGCCACGGGGCTCGGCAAGGCGGACGAGCACGAGACCGAGGATGTTGCCGCCCTCACCCCACCCCTCCCCCGCGCCCTGGCCTGGAGCCTCGCCACCAAGATCGCCAACAGCCCCGCCCTCCCCGCCACCGCGACCCCCCAAACGGATGGGCTCGCCGCCACCCCGGCCGCACCGCCGGCGGCTGTGCCCCAAGGCGACGCCCTCGGCCGCGTCGGAGTTCCGAGCACGACCGGCCCGACGGGGCGCACCCCCGGGCACGCCGCGCCTTCGGACGCGCCCTGGCCGACCGCGGGCGCCTCCCACCACGGCACGGTCCCGGGCCGGCACCGGGCGACCGGAGGTGACGAGCGCGCGGTCGCAGCCGCCGGAAGGCACGGCGCCGACGGGCCGGGTGTCGACAGGCAGGGCGCCGACAGGCAGGGCGCCGACAGGCAGGGCGCCGACGGGCAGGGCGCCGACGCGGGCGGGCTGGTGCCGGGTGCGCTGGTGCCGCATCCGGTGGCGGCCAGGCGGAGGCGGGTCGTGCGGGCGCTGGTGACGGTGGCCGTGCTGGCCGCGGGCGCAGGCCTGGCGTCCTGGCTGCTGCCATGGCAGTGGTCGCGGGTCGCCGTCTGGGCGATCCCCGCGCTGGCGCTGCCGTTCGGGATGTGGATGGCCGTGGAGAGCGCCAGAAGCCTCGGCCACGCGCTCGGCCGCCGCCACCTCGTCACGCGGCAGGGCGCGGTGGTGCGCAGTACGATCGCGCTCGACCGCAGAGGCGTCTCCGGCTGGACGATCACCGAGTCGTACTTCCAGCGCCGCGACGGCCTGCTGACCGTCTCCGCCGCCACCGCCGCGGGCAAGGGCCACTACGACGTGGTGGACGTGGACCGCGGCGACGGCCTGGAGCTGGCGGCGCGGGCGGTTCCGGGCCTGCTCGAACCGTTCCTGGTCCGGGAGAAGGTCCGGGAAAAGAAGTGAGCCGCGTGATCCCCCTCGGTTTGCCCATGCCCCTGTACTGGACAAACATGATCGCGCGGCTCAGGTCTTGCAAGACATAAAGGTATTTGTCGCGCTTGCAAGTGGGTTGCAGCTCCATTAACCCTTGACGGGATGATCCGTCAGGAGGATGTCTCCCGCGCGCGGCAGGCACGGAGGAGGGGCGCCACGCCCGCGTGACGCCCCTTCCCCGACCGGGTCCGCCTAGATGATTGATTCCAAGGGGGATGTGGGATCAGTGATCGTAGGCGGTGAGCGATCGGGCGACGGGCTGGCCGGTCTTGTCGTTGTGCCAGATCACGGTGGTCAGAGCCAGGATTCGGGTGATCACGCGGATGGTGACGCCCGCGGACGTGCGCCCGCCGTGGCGTTCGAGGTCGAGCTGGCCCTTGAGGGTCTGGTTGATGGACTCGATGGTTTGACGTAGCGGCTTGAACAGGTGCGCGCCGGAGCGTGGGGCCTTGCCTTTGCGGGCTTTGCGCAGCAGGCGCACATCTTCGGTGGCCAGGGCGTGTTCGAAGTCGCGGCCGTAGTACTGCATGTCCGCGATCAGATCCTGGCCGCGGTGACGCTGAAGCAGGTCGGGGTCGGCGGCGAGCATGCCCAGCAGGGTGAGCCGTTCGTCGGCCTTGGCACCGGTCAGGGCGAAGGCGACGGGCAGCCCGCCCAGGGTGCACAGCAGGTGCAGGCGCAGGCCCCAGAAGAAGCGGGAGTGGGAGGGGCAGTAGCCGTATTCGGCCCAGCCGGCCAGGTCCGAGCGCTGAGCGGTCTGCCGGGAGCGGCCGCATTCGACGGGTGTGGAGTCGGCCACCCAGACGTCGTCGTGCCACAGGCTGGTGTCCCGGCCGAGGATGCGGATCAGGTGCAGTACCAGGCCGGTGGCGGCGCGCAGACGCTTGTTGTAGCCGGACTGGCCAGGCAGGTAGGGGAACAGGCCGGCCAGGTGGACGCGGGCGTAGCGCAGCCAGCGCCGCTCGGAGGTGAAGCCGAGCAGCGCCGACAACACCGCGAGTGTCACCAACTCGGCGTCACTCAGCCGGGGCTGCAACCCGATCCGGGGTCGCTCAGGCGCCAGATCCGGGGAAGCGATCAGCTGATCGTCGATCTTCACGTACAGTGCAGTCGCGAGGGTGTTCAGTTCTGTCGTCACAAACGGATCTTGAACGCCCTCGCTTCATGTCCGCAGCCGAACAACCGATCTCCGTCCCTTGGAATCAATCATCTAGCTGCCCGCGGGCTGCTTGGCCAGCTGGGCCATGAACGCCTCGGCCAGGGTGACCGCGCCGTCCATCGCCTCCTTCTGCGGCATGAACTCGACCTTGGGCGAGTTGGCCGGCTCCTTCTCGGGCCGCTGGTGCCCGGAGAAGTCGATCCTGACGACCACCGAGCCCTTGCGCGTCAGCACCGTGCCGGTGGACGCGGAGACCTCGCTGTGCCGGTTCCGGATGAACTGCTGGTAAGCCTGATCGCCCATTTCCTTGAGATCGATGATCTTGCTCCAGGAGATGCCGCCCATGGACGACCCCTCGAAATTCTTGTCGCCGCCCCGCTGACTGGCGTAGTAGGTCCTGGCCGCGGACTCGTCGGCGGCGCCCGCCCGGTTGGTGAACCGGTGCACGGTGATCAGGGCGCTGCGGATCTTCTTGGTTCCCTCGCCCGCGCCGGGCACGTCCAGGTTGAGCCAGCGGCACTCGGTCTGGGCGTCGGAGCCGACCTCGATGCCGCGCGCCCTGGTGGTGGGCCCGGGCACGAGCCGCGTGGCCACCTCGGTCACGGCCCCGCACTCTGCGGGGAAGGCCGCCAGGACGGTCGGCTCGGGCGTCGCCTTCGCGCTCGGCGAAGCAGGGGGCTGCGACGGCTCCGGCTCGGCCAGCACGTTGGGGTGCTGCGCCTGCCAGGCCGCCATCCCCTTGGTGAAGAACCCGGCCAGGCGGCTCACCTCGCGGATCGCGTTGTCCTCGGTGATCGACTGCGCGGTCTCGTTGGTCAGGATCGCCGCGTCCTTGCGCTGCTGGCCCGCCTGGTACTTGATCTCGATCGTCATGTCGCCGACCCGGGCGTTGGCCTGGCCGTAGGAGTACCACAGCAGCTTGCCGCTGCGGCGCCAGGTGTACTGGGCGTGCGCGGCGTCACCGACGCCCTGGATCTCCTTGATCGGGGAGATGTACTCCTTCTCGTCGGGCTTGAGCGAGGGCTTGGCGGTCGCGGCATACTTGTCGCCGCCGTAGTCGACCTCGTACGAGTTCTGCGCCATGGCCCTGCCGGTCTTGGCGCCGTCGGCCTTGTGCTGATCGATCCTGACGTCGATCTCCCTGGTACGCCAGAAGTCGCCGAACGAGATGCGCCGGTTCTCCCACTTGCAGTTGAAGGCGACCGTGTAGTCGCCTTCACTCGAATACCTGGTGACGGTCGCGTCCGGCACGAGCCGGTCGGTCTCCTCCGCGGGCAGCATGGCGCACACGTCCAGGCGGACGGGCCCCGAGGAAGCGGCCCGCGACGGCCGCTCGGTCTGCGCCGCGGGCGGCTGGGAGGTGCGCGAGACCTTGCCGACCACGAAGTACGCGCCCACCCCGCCCATCGCGACCAGCACCACGATGGCGGCGGCCAGCGTGGGCAGCAGCCAGGCGGGCCGCCTGGGCGGCGGTGGCGGTGGTGGCGGCATCGGAGGCAGCGTCGGCGGCTGAGCGGGCGGCTGGGTGGGCGGCTGGGTGGGCGGCTCGAAGCGCCTGCCCGGCACCTGGTAAGGGGTGGTGGACGGCTCCCACTCGCTACCGGGGTTCACTGGGACTCCTGGGGTTGCCCTGACTTGCGGGGAAACATGCTAGTCATCCCCCTTGCAAGGTGCTTGCAGCACTCCCGCCCATTCTGGCAGCGGCCCTCCCCGACGGCGCCCACTTCCACGGTGCTCACCCCGGACGGCGCCCACTTCCACGGTGCTCACCCCAGACGGCGCCCACTCCAAACGGCACTCACCCCAGAGGGTGCTCACCTCCACGGCTCTCACCTCGACGGGCCCGCCTCGTACGGTGCTTACTTCGACAGGGCGGCCGCGACCAGGCGCGCGACGGCGAGGGCGGGCTCCTTGTCCGCCGGGTCGCTGACCGGCACGTTCTCGCGATGCCAGACCACCTCGCCGAGCACGTTGCTCATGCGGAAGAGCACGGTGCTGTCGGACCGGCCCGTCGAGTCGCTGTTGACGTAGGCCTTGAAGCTGTTCTGGATGATCGCCGACTCGCCGATCCGCGGGACGTCGGAGACCGACCCGCGGGCTTCGCGCATCACCGTGCCCTCCGCGGCGGCGCGGCCGGTCTTCTCGCTGGCGAAGCGGCGCTGCGCCACCTGGGGGCCGCCGAGATCGCCGTCGGGCCGCTCCGCCCAGGCGCGGACGACGATGCGGCGGCGGCCGTCCTCGCCGTCACGCAGGATCCACTGGCACTCGCCCGGCCGGGTGGCCTCGCGCGCCGGCTTGGCCTTCATGATCTGGGCGGCCTGCGCGTCGGTCAGCAGCTTGCAGGGATCGGGCGCCGTGACGAACTTCCCGGTCTCGGGCCCGCCGCCCAGCGCGCCCGCGGCGTACCAGCCGCCCGCGCCCAGCGCCACGGCGGCGGCGAGCACGACGGGCAGCAGCCACCGGCGGCGCCGGGGCACCGGGGCGGGCCCGGCCAGGACGCTCAGCGCCTGGCGGACCTGGGCCGCCGTGGGGCGGGCCGCCGGATCCTTGGCGAGCATGGCCATGAGCAGGCCGCCGAAGTCGCGGCCCGCCCTGACCGGGAACGGCGGCTCGTGCAGCAGCACCGCCGCCGTCACCGCCGCCGGCAGCGCCCGCTCGAACGGCGCGCGCCCCTCCACCGCGGTGTAGAGACTGGCGCCGAGCGACCACAGGTCGGACGCCGGGCTCGAGGGCTGCTCGTTGAGCCGCTCGGGCGCCATGTAGCCGGGCGAGCCCGCCCCGCCGAACCTGCCGCCCTGACCGCCCATCGGCGTCGCGATGCCGAAGTCGGTGAGCATGGCGGAGCCGTCGAGGTCGAGCAGGATGTTCGCGGGCTTGACGTCCTGGTGGAGCATCCCGTGGGCGTGGGCGACCTCCAGCGCCGACAGCACGCGCAGCCCGACCGCCGCCACGAACCCGGGCGGCAGCGGCCCCTGCTCCTTGATCACCTTGTCCAGTGAGCGGCCGGTGACCAGGTCCATGATGATCCACGGCTGGCCGCCCTCCAGGACGACGTCGTGCACCAGCACGATCGCCGGGTCGCGCAGCCGTCCGGCCGACCTGGCCTCGTGGATCGCGATGTCAGCGAACTCGGCCCGCTCCCGCGGGCTGAGCCCTTCCGGCACGCGTACCTGCTTGGCCGCGACCTGACGGTCGAGGATCTCGTCGATGGCCCGCCACACCGTGCCGGCGCCGCCCTGTCCGAGCCGCTCGATGAGGCGGTAGCGGCCGGCCAGCAGATAGAGGTCATCCGGCATTGCGCAACGCCTGCTCGCTCGTCTGCGCCGCTTTCAGCGCCCGCTGCTTGATCTCCTCGTCGGTGGGCTTGTCCGCGAGGGTGGTGAACTGCACGGTGACCACCAGGTTGGCCAGGCGGTAGTAGATCTGGGCGGTGTGCACGCGGCCCGTGGAGCCCTTCAGCTCGAAGCCGAACGCCTCCTCGCCGAGGCCGGGGATCTCGCGGACCGGGGTGCGGGTGGCCCGCTGCGAGGCCTTCGCGCCGATCTCGTCCCAGGTCCAGTCGACCTGGCCGGTCCTCGACCACCAGCGCTTCTGGCCCTCGAAGAGCGCGCCGGCCGAGGCCGGGGTCATCGACCACGGGTCGACGGTGTCGGAGTCCTTCTGCACCTGCAGGCCCACACCCGTGTTGGCGACCGTCCAGCCGCACTTGGGGCCCTCGCCGTCGGAGCTCGGCTGCGCCTTGGGCGGGCTCTGCGTGCGCAGCAGCACCCCCACCTCCTCCTGGCTGACCAGCGTGCACACGTCCATGGGCACGGTGAACGCGGCCGGCGCCGCGCCCGCGTCCCTGAGGACGAGGAAGGCGGTCGCGCCGCCCGCGCCGAGCACGAGCGCCGCCGCCGCGGCGATCCAGATCGCGGCCCGGCCGCGCCGCTTGACCCGGGTCGGCGCGGTCGCGTCCTGGTTGACGGGCAGGTGCGGGGCCCGCCCGCCGGCGGCCACCTGCCGCAGCGCGGACACGATCACCCGCGCGTCGGGGCGGGCGGCCGGCTGGTGCGCCATCATGGCCGACAGCAGCGGCCCCAGCGGCCCGGGAGCGACCGGTACGGGCTCCGTCAGCGTGGCCCGCACCCGCTGGGCCGCCGACCCCTCGTAGGCCGGCGCGCCCGTCAGCGCGACGTAGAGCGTGGCGCCGAGCGACCACACGTCGCTGGCGGGCCCGCCCGGCTCGCCGGCCAGCCGTTCGGGCGCGATGAACCCGGGCGAGCCGATCATCAGCCCCTGCTCGGTGAGCGTGGCCTGGCCCTCCTGCCGGGCGATGCCGAAGTCGGTGAGGACGACCCGCCCGCTCTCGGTCAGGAACACGTTGCCCGGCTTGACGTCGCGGTGCTGCATCCCCAGCGAGTGCGCCGCGATCAACGCCTCCAGCACGTCGGCGCCGACCCGCGCGGCATAATCAGCCGGCATGGGTCCGAACTCCCGGACCGTCTCACCCAGCGTGCGGCCCCGCAGCAGCTCCATGACCAGCCAGGGCCGCTCCTGCTCGACCACCACGTCGTGCAGCGCCACGATGCCGGGATGGCGCAGCCGCGCCGTGGCCTGCGCCTCGCGCACGGACCGCATCACCGAGTCGGAGCGCTCCTTGGGCGACATGCCCTCGGCCAGCGTGAGCTCCTTGACCGCGACCTCGCGGTCAAGCATCTCATCCCTGGCCAGCCAGACCTTCCCCATGCCGCCCGCGCCGAGAGGGCGCAACAGGGCATAGCGGCCGGCGAGTCTTCCCGAGGACATACAGGGAAGGGTAACTAAGGATCAAGAGCGATGGTTATTCGTTCCTGTCGGTCCCCCTCTCTATGGTCTTGGAACGTGGACGCGGTTCAAGGCACTCTCGACGAGCTCGGCACTCCGCTGAGCGACGTCACGTTCGTCGTGTTCGACCTCGAGACGACCGGCGGCGCTCCGTCCGACGACGCCATCACCGAGATCGGCGCGGTCAAAGTGCGGGCGGGCGAGGTGCTGGGCGAGTTCTCGACGCTGGTCGACCCCGGGGGGCCGATCCCGCCGTTCATCTCCGTGCTGACCGGCATCACCGACGCGATGGTCGTGGCCGCGCCGCGGATCGAGGCGGTGCTGCCGAGCTTCCTGGAGTTCATCCGCGGGGCCACGCTGGTGGCCCACAACGCCGGCTTCGACACCCGCTTCGTCAAGGCCGCCTGCGCCGCCCACGGCTATCCCCCGCCGGCCAATCCGGTCGTCGACACCGTCGACCTGGCCCGCCGCGTGCTGACCCGCGACGAGGTGCCCAACGCCAAGCTGTCCACGCTGGCCAGGTTCTTCCGCAGCCCCACCGAGCCGTGCCACCGCGCCCTGCAGGACGCCAGGGCCACCGTCGACGTGCTCCACGGGCTGATCGAGCGGGCCGGCTCGTTCCAGGTGCACACGCTCGAGGAGCTCAAGTCGTTCGTCCGGGCCCCCACGCCGGAGCAGCAGCGCAAGCGTCACCTGGCCGAGTCCGTGCCGCACGCCCCCGGGGTCTACTTCTTCGAGGACGAGCGCGGCGAGGTCCTCTACATCGGCAAGAGCACCAACCTGCGCAACCGCGTGCGCTCCTACTTCACCGCGGGCGAGACCCGCCCGCGCATCCGCGAGATGATCGGCATCGCCGAGCGGGTGCGCCACGTCGTCTGCTCGACCGCCCTTGAGGCGGAGGTCAGGGAGCTGCGCCTGATCGGCGGCGCCAAACCGCGCTACAACCGCCGTTCCCGCTTCCCCGAGAAGGTGGTCTGGCTCAAGCTCACCACCGAGGCGTTCCCGCGGCTGTCGATCGTGCGCGAGCTCAAGGACGACGGGGCCACCTACCTCGGCCCGTTCGGCAGCGCCCGGCTGGCCGACGAGGCCCGCATAGCCCTGCACGAGGCGGTCCCCCTGCGCCAGTGCACCCAACCCCTCACGGTGCGCACCCGGCGGGCCGCCTGCGTGCTCCACGAGATGGGCCGCTGCGGCGCGCCCTGCGAGGGCAAGGAGAGCCAGGAGGAATACGCGATCCACGCGGAGAGCGCGCGCCGGGCCATGACGCTCGACGCCTCGCCCGTCTTCTCCGCCGTGTCGGCGCGCATGGAGCGGCTGTCGGTGGAGCAGCGCTACGAGGAGGCGTCGGTCGACCGCGACCGGCTGGCCTCCTTCGTCCGTACGGCGGCCCGCATGCAGCGCCTGAGCGCCATCACGCGCATCCCGCAGCTGGTGGCCGCCAGCCCGGCGTTCGGCGGCGGCTGGGACATCCACGTCATCCGCTACGGGCGGCTCGCGGCGGCCGGGGTCATGCCGAAAGGCACCCATCCGACCTCTTTCGTCGACTCCCTGACGGCCACCGCCGAGGCGGTCATCCCGGGCGCCGGCCCGATCCACGCGGCCAGCGCCGAGGAGACCGAGTGCATCCTGCGCTGGCTGGAGTCGCCCGGGGTGCGGCTGGTGGAGGTGGAGGGCGAATGGAGCCTGCCCGCCTGGGGCGCCGCCCGCCACAAGGCCCGCATCGACCTCGCGTATCGCCATCTTGATCAGCCCCGCAATCGGGAGGGGCGACCTTTGAGGTGAAACGATAGAGTTGATGCATGGTCACGGCTATCGTCCACATAAATGCAGAGGTAGACCGGATCCCGGAGGTCGCCCAGACGATCGCCGAGATCCAGGGGGTCAGCGAGGTCTACTCCATCACCGGCGAATACGACCTGCTGGCGATGGTGCGGGTGGCGGCGTACGAGGAGATCGCCGAGGTGGTCCCCGGGCGGATCAACAAGGTGGCCGGCGTGCTGCACACCGAGACGCACATCGCCTTCCGCGCCTACTCCAAGCACGACCTGGACGCCGCTTTCTCCATCGGCTTCCCCGAGGCCGACTGACTCCCACGGGCTGACACCCACCGGCTGATCCCCAGGCTGCCCAGCCGGGCCGACTCCCACGGGACGACCGACTTTCACGGGCCGACCGATCTTTCACGGACCGACTCTCACGGCCGACCCGCACGGGCGCGGCGGCCTGCCTGCCGATGCGCCGTCTCAGGGCCTCCTGGGCTGAGCGTCCGCGACCAGCGCGGCTTCCGGCGTCCGGCCGCGCCGCCTTCCGGCGAGCCCGGCTCTCAGCCGTGCCTTCGACCCGGGATCCGCCGCCTCGTGCGAGTGCCCATGACGGCGCTCCCCGCCCCGGCCGGGCGCGCCCGCGGCTCCCAGGCAAGGAGCACGGAAGGCTCCCAGCTAAGGAGCGCGGAAGGCTCCGAGGCAAGGAGCACGGGATGCGGCCGTGCCCTCCTGTGCCCTCCCCTCCCGTGCCCTCGAGGCGCAGGAGGGCGGAGACGGCGACGGGCCCGGACGAAGGTGTCGTCCGGGCCCGTGCCGTGTGTGGCGAAGAGGTGGTGTCAGTGCGTGAGGCTGCGGTCGTCCTCGCCACCGGAGCCGATGGCGGCGTGCTCTTCCTCGTGCCCGTGTCCGTGCCCCTCGTCCAGCGGGATCTTCTCCCCGCCGTACGCCTTCGACATACGGGCGCGCAGCTTGCCGAGCGGACCGCGCATGCCCTTGGGCGGGATGCCCGCGGTGTCCTCGGCCACCGGCAGCATCGCCACCGGCTCCTTGCCCCGCATGTGGGCCTCGATGTCGTCCGACGGCGGCGTGTGGACCTCGATGAACTCACCGTGCGGCAGCCGCTTGATGACGCCCGACTCCACGCCGTGCGAGACGACCGCGGCGTCGGAACGCTGCAGGCCGAGGCAGATGCGGTAGGTGATGATGTACGCCAGCGCCGGCGCGACGAAGACCAGCACCCGGCCGGCGTAGGTCGTCACGTTGAGGCTGATGTGGAAGTTCGCCGAGATCTCGTCGTTGGCGCCCAGCAGCCACAGCACACCGTAGAACGCGATGGCCGCCATGCCGATCGAGGTGCGGTGCGGGTTGTTGCGCGGCCGGTCCGCGATGTGGTGCTCGCGGTTGTCGCCCGTCACCCAGCGTTCGAGGAACGGGTAGAGCGCCAGGCCCGTCATGATGATGCCCATCGGCACCAGGGCCGGGATGATCACGCTCAGTGGCAGGGTGCCCGCATGGGAGGTGCCGAAGAGGTTGATCTCCCAGGGCACCATGATGCGCAGCGCGCCTTCCAGGAAGCCCATGTAGAAGTCGGGCTGCGAACCCGCCGAGATGTCCGCAGGCGTGTAGGGGCCGAACAGCCAGATCGGGTTGATCTGGGTGAACGTCGCCAGACCCGCCACCGTGGCCAGCGTGAACAGGAAGTACGCCCCGGCCTTCAGCATGAAGGCGGGGTAGAACGGCGCACCCACCACGTTGTGGTTGTCGCGCCCCTTGCCCGGCATCTGCGTGTGCTTCTGCACCCACATGAGCACCATGTGAGCCGAGATGAGTGCCAGCAGGATGCCCGGGATGAGCAGGATGTGCAGCGAGTAGAACCGGGCGATGACATCCTCACCCGGATATTCGCCGCCGAACAGGAAGAACGTGATGTACGTGCCGACCAGCGGCAGCGAGATAGCCACGCCCTCGGTGATCCGCAGACCGGCGCCGGAGAGCAGGTCGTCGGGGAGCGAGTAGCCGGTCAGGCCCTCGGCGAGCGCCAGCGTCAGCAGCAGGACGCCGATGATCCAGTTGAGCTCGCGCGGCTTGCGGTAGGCGCCCGTGAAGAACACCCGCAGCATGTGGACCATCATGCCGGCCACGAACATCAGGGCCGCCCAGTGGTGCATCTGCCGGATGAGCAGTCCACCCCGGACGTCGAAGCTGATCTCCAGCGACGACGCGTAGGCCTCCGACATCATGACGCCCTTGAGCGGCGCGTACGAGCCGTCGTAGGCGACCTCCATCATGCTCGGCTTGAACCAGAACGTCAGGAACGTACCGGTCAGCAGCAGGATGACGAAGGAGTAGAGCGCGATCTCACCCAGCAGGAACGACCAGTGGTCCGGGAAGATCTTGCGCAGGTTGCGCTTGAGGAAATTGGCCCCGCCCAGGCGGTCGTCGAGGAATGTCGACGGCCCGGCGATGGCCTTGGGCACGGCGTTCAGCTCGGTGCTCATGCCTGGCCTCCCTTCTCCCTGACCGCGCGCTCGGCGTCACCGCGTTCCCAGAAGCTGGGACCGACGGGCACCTGGAAGTCGCCCTGGGCGATCAGGTAGCCCTCGGCGTCGACCGTGATCGGCAGCTGCGGCAGCGGCCTGGCGGCCGGGCCGAAGATGACCTTCGCGCCGTCGGCCGCGTCGAACGTCGACTGGTGGCAGGGGCAGAGGATGTGGTGGGTGTTCTGCTCGTACAGGGCCGCGGGGCAGCCCACGTGCGTGCAGATCTTGGAGTAGGCCACGATGCCGTCGTGCGTCCAGTTCTGCCGGACGCCGCTCTTGATCTCCTCCGGGCGGAACTTGATCAGGATCAGCGTGGCCTTGGCGAGGGCGTTGAGGTCGTGCTGGTAGCCCTCGGGGACCACCGACAGGATGCCGCCGGGCGAGTTGAAGTCGGCGGCCCGGATCGGCTGGCCGGTGCCCTCGACGACGAGCCTGAGCGGCTTGCCCTCCTTGGTCTTCTCACCCCAGACCGTGTGGCGCAGCTCCTTGTTGAACTTCGCGCCCGGCATCTTGCTGTTGTCGAGGTCGCGCAGCAGCACCACCGGCACGAGGCCGAGGGGCGCGGCGGCCAGCAGCAGCGTGCGGCGCAGCAGCTTGCGCTTGACGAAGCCGCTCTCGTTGGCGCCCTGGACGAAGGTGTCGGCGACGACCTCGCGGGCGTCCTCCGCGGAGGCCATCGGGTGGCGCTCCTGGATCAGGGAGTACTTCGGCATGATCATGCGTACCCAGATCACGATGCCGATCGCCAGTCCCAGGATCGCCACGGTCAGCGAGGTGCCCAGCGCGAAGTTGGACACTCCGGTCGCCTCGGGGCTGCCGACCTGGAAGACCACGTAGGAGATGATGAACGCGATCGCGGCCAGGAACGTGATCGTGAAGCAGAGCGCCACGATCTTCTCGGCCTTGCGGGCCTTGGCCTCGTCCGGCAGCGTGACGCCGGGGACGTCCTTGTCGACGTCCGTGGCCTCCGCGGTGCCCAGCATCGAGGTGCCCGGTGCGGGGGTGCCGATGACGCGCTTGGGTACGCGCTCATCGGGCTGCTCGATCTCGTGCTCGTTGTCTGTCATGACTTCTGTCGCTTCTTCGCGGTGATCCAGATGGCGGCGAGTGCGAGGGCACTGAGGCCTGCGATCCACGCTACGAGACCTTCGGTCACGGGGCCAATGCGCCCCAGGCCGAAACCTCCCGGGTCCTTCTGCGCGCGGACCTGCGTGATGTAGGCGATCATGCTGCGCTTCTCTTCAGGCGTGATCGTCGTGTCGTTGAAGACCGGCATCGCCTGCGGCCCGGTGACCATCGCCTCGTAGATCTGGGTGGGGGTCGCCGAGTTGAGGTTGGGAGCGTACTTGCCCTGCGTCAGAGCTCCGCCGGCGCCGGCCCAGTTGTGGCACTGGATGCAGTTGGCGCGGAACAGCTCGCCGCCCTTGCCGGCGTCGCCGAGCTTGGGGTCGACCTGCTCCTGGCCCGGGACCTGCGGGCCGCCGCCGAGCGACTGCACGTAGGCGCCGATCTGCCTGATCTTCGTCTCGTCGACCCAGGGCGCCATCGGCTTGCGCGGCGCCTGCGGACCCGGGTTGGCGGCGGGCATGCGGCCGGTGCCCATCTGGAAGTCGACCGCCGCGGCGCCGACGCCGACGAGCGTGGGCGCCGTCTTGGTGCCCTCCGCGTTCATGCCGTGGCAGCTGGAGCAGTGCTTGACGAACAGGCTCCTGCCCTCGGCCACGTCATCGACCTTGCCTGCCGCCAGTGCCGCGTCGGCAGGCTTACCCGCCTGGACAAAGGCGGCGTATACCATCCCGACCAGCGCCAACGCCAAAATCAGGACGGCATATCTCGCGAGGGGATGCCGCCGCCAAGCGGTGATCCTAGTCACAGAGATCCCGTTCCTTAACGAATGATGTAGATGGTCGCGAAAAGACCGATCCAGACGACGTCTACGAAGTGCCAGTAGTAGGACACGACGATCGCGCTGGTGGCCTGCTCATGCGTGAAGCGCTTCGCGGCGTACGTGCGTCCCAGCATGAACAGGAACGCGAATAGGCCACCGGTCACGTGCAGGCCGTGGAAGCCCGTCGTCAGGTAGAACACCGAGGTGTAGGCGTTGGCGGACAAGGTCGCGCCCTCTGAAGCCAGCTCAGCGTACTCGTACAGCTGCCCGGCCACGAAGACCGCGCCCATGAGGAAGCTGACGATGTACCAGAAGCGGAGCTTGCCGACCTGCCCCTTCTCCGCGGCCCACACGCCCAGCTGGCACGTCACACTCGACAGAACCAGGATGATCGTGTTGACCGTCGCGAACGGGATGTTCAGGTGAGCGCCCTCGGCGGCCTCGAGGCCCACCTTGTGGAAGGCGGGGCCCCATTCGAAGCCGTTGCCCTCGCTCACCGACCGGATGGTGAAGTACATCGCGAACAGCGCCGCGAAGAACATGAGCTCAGAGGACAGCCACACGATCGTCCCGACACTGACCAGATTGGGTCTGCGGTACGACTGGGCTGTCGTCGTCGAAGTTATTGCGGATGCTGTCGCCACGGGCAGCATTATTGCGGCTTCGGTGGTCGGTCCCGCGCACGACCCCCCGGTTAGCAGGTACAAACCGGGAGGCAACCTGGGATAATCGCCTCAAAACCCCCTGTCAGGCATGGTGGCCTGGGAATGCACACCGGCGCACCGGTACGATCCGAGGTGACCATACAGCTACAAGGGATAGCGAGCGCGACAGTGACGTCCACTGGGAGCACCGACGACACGATGAGGGTCCTCGTCTACAGCGATGACGCCGCCACCAGGGCCGAGGTGATCCAGGCCATCGGCAGGCGCCCCGCCGCCGACGTACCCCTCGTGGAGATCGTGGAATGCGCCACCGAGCCGAAGGTCCACCAGTGGCTGGGCTCGGGCGAGATCGACGTGGCCGTCCTCGACGGCGAGACGCAGCCCGCGGGTGGCATGGGCGTCTCCCGCCAGGCCAAGGACGAGGTCTACGACTGCCCGCCCATCTGCCTGATCATCGCCAGGCGCGACGACCGCTGGCTGGCCGACTGGTCCAAGGCCGACGCCGTGGTGCCGCAGCCGCTGGAGCCCATGGTCCTGGCCGACACCGTGGCCGACCTCATGCGGCGCCGCTCCTCGACCCGACTCAACGCTAAGTAGGTGCCCATGGACTCCCGGACGACCTGGCCCACCCTGCTGTCCGCTCTCCTGTCCGGAGAGCACCTCACCTCCGACGAGTCGGCCTGGGCGATGCGGGAGATCATGTCCGGCGCCGCGACGCCGTCCCAGATCGCCGGCTTCGTGATCGCGCTGCGCGCGAAGGGCGAGACGGTGGCCGAGGTCGTGGGCCTGGCCCGCACCATGCTGGAGCTGGCCACGCCGCTGAGCGTGGAAGGGCCCGTGGTCGACGTCGTCGGCACGGGAGGCGACCGCGCCCACACCGTCAACGTCTCGACGATGGCCGCCATCGTGGCCGCCGCCGCGGGCGCCCGGGTCGTCAAGCACGGCAACCGCGCCGCCTCGTCCTCGTGCGGCGCCGCCGACGTCCTGGAGCACCTGGGCATCCGGCTCGACCTGACGCCGGAGCAGACGGCGCGGGTGGCCGAGGAGGCGGGCATCGCGTTCTGCTTCGCCCCGGTCTACCACCCCGCGCTGCGCTTCGCCGGGCCGACGCGCAAGGAGATCGGCGTACCCACGATCTTCAACTTCCTGGGCCCGCTCACCAACCCGGCCCGCCCGGCCGCCCAGGCCATCGGCGTCTTCGACGCCAAGATGCTGCCCGTGCTGGCGGGCGTCTTCGCCGAGCGCGGCGTCAGCGCGCTGGTGTTCCGCGGCGACGACGGGCTTGACGAGCTGACCATCGCGGGCACCTCGACGGTCTGGGTGGTCAAGGACGGCACGGCCACGCAGACGACCTTCGACCCGTCCGTCCTGGGCATCCCGCGCGCCGACGTGGGCGCGCTGCGGGGCGGGGACGTGGCCTTCAACGCCCAGGCCGTGCACGACCTGCTGCAGGGGAAGACGGGGTCGGTGCGCGACGCCGTCCTGCTCAACGCCGCCGCGGCCCTGGTGGCCCTCAACGGGCCGGGCGACGACCTCGACGCTGCCATGACCGACGGCTACGCCCGCGCGGTCGAGGCCGTCGACTCCGGCGCCGCCGCGGCCACCCTCGACCGCTGGATCGCGGTCAGCGCCTCCGCCAACGGCGCCTGACAGCCCTTTCCTGAGCGCCCCTCACCTGGGGCGCGCGCACGACGGCATGGAGAACGGACCGCGGCGGCGGCCCATCAGCCCCTTGCACGCCCGGTCCGGCTTCTCACGCCGCTCCTCTGCCCACCACCGGTCCCTCACGGCGCGGCGCTGACGCGCGCCCTGAGGGACGGACGTGGGCTCAGGTCCGTCCCTCAGGGCGCGCTGACGCAACACCGCCCAGGCCCCGAGTGTGGCAGGGCGGGGCGGGGCGGCCGAGGAGTGGCGCTTCGGGGCGTGGCGGACGGTGAGAATCGGTATCAGAATGTGATGGTCGGCCCGTCCTTAAGCACGCTCCACTTGAGCCACTCCTTCCAGTTCTCCTGCCAATGCCCCCACCCGTTCGTGGGCTCCAGCTTCCGCGGCGACCCCGTGATGATGATCGGATCCCCGATCAGCGTGTTCTTGACGAACCAGATCGCGTTCTCCGGGCTGATGTTCACGCACCCGTGGCTGACGTTCGAGTTCCCCTGCGAGCCCACCGACCAGGGCGCGCTGTGCACGTACTCGCCGCTGTTGGAGATGCGGACGGTGTGGTAGACCATCAGCGAGTAGTAGCCCGACTGGCCGGGCCCGATCCCGGGCGAGGTCATGAGCGTGGCGTCCTCGCGCGACATCGCCAGGTGGATGCCGGAGGTGGTGTAGAACTTCCACTGCCCGCCCTGCCCCGCGCTCATCGGCATCTCGCGGATCTTCTTGCCGTCGCGCCGGACGTACAGGACGTGCTCGTCGGTGCTGCCCTTGGTGATCTGCTCGCGGCCGATCTTGAAGTCGAGCCGTACGTCGCGCTTGCCGTACATGCCGGGGCCCCCGCGCACGCCGGCCAGCTTCGCCTCCAGCCGCACCTTCGTGTGCGCGGGCCAGTACTTCAGCGGCCGGAAGTCCACATGGCTGTCGTCGAACCAGTGCCAGGCGCCCTCCACGGGCCTGGAGCTGCGTACCGTGAGGTTGCGCTCGACGGCCACCCGGTCGGCGATCGGCTTGTCGAAGGCGATCATGATGGGCATGCCGACGCCGACCGTCAGGCCGGTGTCGTCCTTGTTCGGGGTGATGGTCTGGATGTCGAACGTCTTGTTGCCTTTGACGGTGGAGAACGTACTGGTGGTCTGGGTCTGCTTGCCCGTGGCGTCCGCGGAGACGGCGGTGATCGTGTAGCTCGCTCCGGGGCGGGCGGTGACGGTGCTGCGCCAGTTGGTGCCGTCGGCGCTCAGGACGCCCTTGAGCGCGCCGGACTTGCCGCCGTCCACCCGTACGCTCTTGAGCGTGCCGCCACGGGCCGAAACGACCACAGGCTGGTCTGTGGGTACGTTCGCGGCCTTGTCGTGCGGAGAGAACGTCACAGCGGGTCCCTGGGCGCCGCCGGCCATGGCGACCCCCACGGGCTTCGGGGCCGAGGCCCCCGAGCACGCCGCCAGCAGCGCCAGCGCCAGCAGGCCGGCCGATCCATTCGCTACGCGCCCCACGTATGACTCCCTCGTCCAACAAACGAACCCCTTGACCGCCTCCGCCTGCTCACCGCCCTCTTGTGCCCGAAAAGGCCCTTAGTGGCGGTCCGCATAGCAGACTTCTCATTACTACCCTCAGTGATCGAATAACCACATCGGATCACCGTTAAAGAACACAAAAAAACGGGCGTCCCCCCTCAAGGGAGACGCCCGCTCAGACAGCCCGGGTCAGTGCGAGAAGTTGCCCCGGTAGTACTGGAAGACGAAGCCGATCATGGCCATGATGACCAGGAAGAGCCCGATCAGGAACATCCAGAAGCCGATCACGAACCCGGCGAAGGCGAAGGCCGCCGCCAGGCACAGGAACAGCGGCCACCAGCTGCTCGGGCTGAAGAACCCGATCTCGCCCGCGCCCTCGCTGATGTCGGCCTGCTTGTTGTCCTCCGGCTGGGCGCCGATGCGCCGCGCGGTGAACATCAGGTAGTAGCCGACCATGAACGCGAACCCGACCGAGATCGCCATGGCGGTGGTGCCGACCGGCTCACCGTGGCCCATCGCCGCCTTGGTCCAGAACCAGTAGGCGACGTCGACGCCGGCGAAGAACAGGCCGCACGCGAGGAACAGCCAACCCTGTACTTTCATCAGGCCTCGACCTCCGGTGCCGACGGCTTGGCGGACACGTGCGGGTAGTGCAGGTCGAACGCGGGGCGCTCGGACCGGATGCGCGGCAGCGAGGTGAAGTTGTGCCGCGGCGGCGGGCAGGAGGTCGCCCATTCGAGCGAGCCGCCGTAGCCCCAGGGGTCGTCGACGGTGACCTTGGGCGCGCTGCGCCAGGTCTTCCAGACGTTGTAGAAGAACGGCAGCGTCGAGGCGCCCAGCACGAACGCGCCCACCGACGAGAGCAGGTTGAGGTCGGTGAAGCCGTCGGCCGCGCTGTAGTCGGCGTAACGGCGCGGGAAGCCGAGCATGCCCAGCCAGTGCTGGATGAGGAACGTCGTGTGGAAGCCGATGAACAGCAGCCAGAAGTGCAGCTTGCCCAGCTTGTCGTCGAGCATCTTGCCGGTGAACTTGGGCCACCAGAAGTAGAAGCCCGCGAACATGGCGAACACGACGGTGCCGAAGACCACGTAGTGGAAGTGGGCGACGACGAAGTAGGTGTCGCTGAGGGGGAAGTCGAGCGGCGGCGAGGCCAGGATGACGCCCGTCAGGCCGCCCAGGAGGAACGTGACGAGGAAGCCGACCGAGAACAGCATCGGCGACTCGAAGGACAGATGCCCTCGCCACATCGTTCCGATCCAGTTGAAGAACTTCACACCTGTCGGCACCGCGATGAGGAACGTCATGAACGAGAAGAACGGCAGCAACACCTGCCCGGTCGGGAACATGTGGTGCGCCCAGACCGTGATGGACAGACCGGCGATCGAGATCGTCGCGACCACGAGGCTGATGTAACCGAAGATCGGCTTGCGGCTGAAGACCGGCAGGATCTCGCTCACGATGCCGAAGAACGGCAGCGCGATGATGTAGACCTCGGGATGGCCGAAGAACCAGAACAGGTGCTGCCAGAGCAGCGCGCCGCCGTTGTCGGAGGCGAAGACGTGCGTGCCGAGCTTGCGGTCCGACTCCAGCACGAGCAGCGCGGCGGCCAGCACCGGGAAGGCCATCAGCACGAGCATGCTGGTCAGCAGGACGTTCCAGACGAAGATCGGCATGCGGAACATGGTCATGCCGGGCGCGCGCATGCAGATGATCGTGGTGATGAAGTTGACCGAGCCGAGGATCGTGCCGAGGCCGGACAGGGCCAGGCCCATGATCCACAGGTCGCTGCCGATGCCGGGCGAGTTGATCGCGTTGGACAGCGGCGTGTAGGCGAACCAGCCGAACGAGGCCGCGCCGCCCGGCGTGAAGAAGCCGGACACGGCGATGAGGCTGCCGAACAGGTAGAGCCAGTAGCTGACCATGTTGAGGCGCGGGAACGCCACGTCGGGGGCGCCGATCTGCAGCGGCATCAGCTCGTTGGCGAAGCCGGCGAACAGCGGCGTCGCGAACATCAGCAACATGATCGTGCCGTGCATGGTGAACAGCTGGTTGAACTGCTCGTTGCTGGTGAACTGCATGCCCGGCTGGGCCAGCTCGGCCCGCATGATCAGCGCCATGACGCCGCCGATCAGGAAGAACGCGAAGGACGTGATCAGATAGAGGTGCCCGATGATCTTGTGATCAGTGGAGGACAGCCACTTGGCGATCACCTGGCCCTTGGTGACGGGCCTGACCGGCGCGCGGAGGGGTTCATGAATGGCGGTCACTGGGCACTCCCAGCCTGGTTTGTAGCGATGTACTGGTTCCACTTGTTCGAGTCGACGAGCGTCACCTTGAACAGCATGCGGCTGTGGTCGACACCGCAGAGCTCAGCGCACCGGCCCGCGAAGGTGCCCGTGCGGTCCAGCGTGGTGATCTGGAACTTGCGGCCCGGGTTGTCTTCCTTGATGCCGGGGATGACGTCCCGCTTGAACAGGAACTCCGGCACCCAGAACGAGTGGATGACGTCGTCGGTCGACAGGTCGAACTCGACCTTCGTCTTGGCCGGCAGGATCAGCTCAGGCCCATCGTTGTAGTCATGCACCGGCGTGCCGGCGACGGGGGCCAGGGTCTTGCCGTTGACGGTCGTGGTGAAGCGCCAGCTCCACTGGAAGGCCTCGACCTTGACCTTCACGGTCGCGTCGCCGTCCACCTTGGTCAGCACCTGGCTGTCACGCGCGGTGAAGAAGAAGAACACCGACACCATGACCAGCGGGATCAAGGTGTAGAGCATCTCGATCGGCAGGTTGTAGCGGACCTGCGGCGGCAGGTCGGCCGAGGACTTGCGCTTGCGGTGGAAGATGGCCGCCCACACGATCAGGAAGATGACGACAGCGCCCGTGGCGAGTGCGGCGATCCAGGCCCCGTTCCACAGACTCTGGACCACGCCCGCCTGCTCGGTGACATGGTCGGGAAGAAGGCCACGAGACCAGTCGGCCCTCGGAACGTCATTAGCACACGCCGTAGCAGTGGCCAGCAGCAACGCCAAAGCGGCGGCGCGCGGCACCCTGCGCCGGGCCAACGAACGCCGCGTCGTACGGCGAGTCGGACTCACGGATCGCCTACCCCACAGATGAAGCCCAAGAGTCTTTCTCTTGGGCGCTCTTATTTCCAGATGCACAGCTGATTGCAGACACATTAGCGTGCAGGTGCCTCGCCCTACCGCGCGACCCCTCGATGGCGCCGCAAGTGGGACGATGAGTCTCGTGGCGTATTTCGACGCGGCTTCGAGCGAGCCGCTCCACCCTCAGGCACGCGAGGCGCTGCTGGCGGCGATCGACGTCGGCTGGGCCGACCCCGCGAGACTGTACGGCCAGGCCCGCCGCGCGCACCTGCTGCTCGAGCAGGCCCGCACGGAGGTGGCCGAGGCGCTCGGCGCGCGTCCGGACGAGGTGTCGTTCACCTCGTCGGGCACGCAGGCCGTGCATCTCGGCGTGCTCGGCACCCTACACGGCAGACGCAGGGCCGGGCGCCACCTGGTCACCGGCGCGGTCGAGCACTCCAGCGTGCTGCACGCCGGCGGCCTGCACGAACGCGACGGCGGCACGACCGAGACGGTGGGCGTGGACCTGACGGGGCGGGTGGATCTCGACCGGTTCACCGAGGCGGTCGCCCGGCCCGGCACCGCGCTGGCCTGCCTGCAGACGGCCAACCACGAGGTCGGCACGGTGCAGCCGGTGGCGGAGGTGGCCGCGGCGTGCCGGTCCCACGGGGTTCCGCTGCTGGTGGACGCGGCGCAGACGGCCGGCAGGATGCCGATCCCGCCCGGCTGGTCGGTGCTGACGGCCAGCGCCCACAAGTGGGGCGGGCCCGCGGGCGTGGGCGTGCTGGTGGTGCGCAAGGGCACGCGGTTCCGCTCGTTCCTGCCCGAGGACGAGCGGGAGCGGCGGCGGGTGCCGGGGTTCGAGAACGTGCCCGGCATCGTCGCGGCGGCGGCCGCGCTGCGCGCGATGGCCGCGGACGCGGCGCAGGAGCAGGCGCGGCTGTCGGAGCTCGTGACCAGGATCAGGGAGACGGTGCCGAAGATCGTCCCGGATGTCGAGGTGATCGGCGACCCGGTCGACCGGGCGCCGCACATCGTGACCTTTTCGTGCCTGTACGTCGACGGCGAAGCTTTGCTGACCGAGCTGGACAAGGCTGGTTTCGCTGTTTCGTCAGGAAGCTCGTGCACCGCTAGTACGCTTCGTCCATCGCACGTTCTTGAAGCGATGGGCGTGCTGACGCATGGCAATGTCCGGGTGTCGCTGCCCAGGGGGGCCTCCGCGGCCGAGGTCGACAGATTCCTCGCCGTGCTGCCCGATCTGGTGCGCCGCATCCGGCAGGACGCAGGAGTCGCATGACCGAGGTTACCCAGCCGGCTTTGACGATCGACGCGCTCGGGAAGAAGTGCCCGATCCCGATCATCATGCTGGCGGAGCAGATCAACTACGTCCCGCTCAATGCGGTGGTGGCCGTGCTGGCCGACGATCCCGCGGCCTACACGGACGTGCCGGCGTGGTGCAGGCTGAAATCGCACCGGCACGTCGGCTCGTACGAGCTGCCCGGGGGCGGCTGGGCCATCCACGTCCGGCGCAACTACTGACATTCCCCCCGAAAGTGGGGTAGGGGCTTCCCGTACGAAGTCACCGACTTTCGGGGGGAAGCCATGACCAGAGGACATCCGCACGAGACCGCCCGTGACGTGATGCATCCGGGGGCCGAGTGCATCGGCGCGCACGAGACGCTCGACCGGGCGGCCCAGGTGATGCGCAACATGAACGTGGGGGCGCTGCCCGTGTGCGGCCCCGACGAGCGGGTGAAGGGGATCATCACCGACCGCGACATCGTGATCAAGTGCATCGCGTCGGGGCACGACCCGTCGAGGACGACGGCGGGCGAGCTGGCCGGGGGCCTGGTCTTCGTCACCCCGGACACGTCCGTGGACGAGACGCTCACGCTGATGGAGCAGCACCAGATCAAGCGGCTCCCCGTGCTGTCGGACGAGCGCATCGTCGGCATGATCTCCGAGGCGGACCTGGCCCAGCACCTGCCGGACGACAAGCTCGCCGAGTTCATGCACCACGTCTACGCGAGGGGCTGAGCCGTACGGGACGGCCCGAGGCCGCCCCGGCCGCTTGCACCGGGCCGGGGCGGCCGAGCGGTGCCTACGGGTGGTAGCAGCGCACGTGCTCGGCGATGTCCGCCGCGGCCTCGCTGCCGTACGCGGCGCCGAACCGCTCGAGGAAGACCTGCTGCCCGAGCTCGTACTCCTGGCCGCCGACGCGCTCGAGCACGTGGGTGGCGGTCAGGTTGCCGATCTGGCCGCAGCGCTCCAGGGGCAGCCCCCAGGCCAGCCCCGACAGGAACCCCGCGCGGAAGGCGTCGCCGACGCCGGTGGGGTCGGCCTTGCCCCGCTCGGGGGCGGGGGCGACGTGGATGGACGGCTCGCCCCGGCGGTCGATGACGGCGCCCTTGGGGCCGAGCGTGGTGATCCGGACGCCGACCCGGTGCAGGATCTCCTCGTCCGACCAGCCGGTCTTCTGCTCGATGAGACCCTTCTCATAGTCGTTGGAGAAGAGGTAGGCGGCGCCGTCGACGAGCTGGCGGATCTGCTCGTCCGCCATGCGCGCGAGCTGCTGGGAGATGTCGGCGGCGAACGGGATGCCGCGCTGGCGGCACTCGTCGGTGTGGCGCAGCATCGCGTCGGGGTCGTTGGGGCTGATCAGCACCAGGTCGAGACCACCCAGGCGGTCGGCGACGGGCTTCAGCTCGATCAGCCGCGCCTCGGCCATGGCCCCGGTGTAGAACGAGGCGATCTGGTTGTGGTGCTCGTCGGTGGTGCACAGGAACCGCGCGGTGTGCTGGGTCTCCGAGATGTGCACGGAGTCGCAGTCGACGCCGTGGCGCTCCAGCCAGGAGCGGTAGTCGGCGAAGTCGTTGCCGACGGCGCCCACGAGGATCGGCTTGAGGCCGAGGCAGGCCATGCCGAACGCGATGTTCGCGGCGCAGCCGCCACGACGGATCTGAAGGTCATCCACCAGGAACGAGAGTGACACCCGATCGAGCTGCTCGGCGATGAGCTGATCGCCGAAGCTTCCTGGGAAGGTCATCAGGTGGTCTGTCGCGATTGAGCCGGTAACGGCGATGCGCACGGGATTCTTCTTCCTCGTTGTCAGCAGGCCTATGAGCCCCACGAGAATACGCGAAGGTCCCGCACGCACAAAGGCGAGCGGGACCCGGCGGCCACCGACTAGTTGAAGGAGTCACCACAGGCACAGGAGCCCGTGGCGTTGGGGTTGTCGATGGTGAACCCCGACTTCTCGATGGTGTCGACGAAGTCGATCGAGGCCCCCATGAGGTACGGAGCGCTCATGCGGTCGGTGACCACGCTGACGCCCCCGAAGTCCGACACCACGTCGCCGTCCATCGACCGGTCGTCGAAGAAGAGCTGGTAGCGCAGGCCGGAGCAACCACCAGGCTGCACGGCGACCCGCAGCTGCAGACCTTCCTCACCCTGCTGCTCGAGCAGGCTCTTGACCTTGGCGGCGGCCGCGTCGGTCAGGATCAGGCCCTGCGCCGTGGTCTCGCTGCTCTCAACCGTCATCTGCTGACTCCCTAACCCGGCTGTCTGTTTCCGACGTCCTACTAATGACGCTACCAACACCTGGCCCATGCCACACATTCCCAGGGCCGCCGCCCCCGGAATAAAGAGGTATCACCCATATGTCATGATGGGTATCGTCACTTCGACGATAAGGGGGTTTGGCCATGGCCACCCAGACTGGGCTGCCGCTCTACGTCCTCGGCCAGGGCGCCGATCCGCACAGCGAGAAGGGGGTCGAGTGCCCGGGCGAGCTGCCGCCCGCCTCGGATCCCGGCCTGGTCGAACGGGCCCGCAAGGCGAAGGAGACGCTCGGCGACCGGCTGTTCGTGCTCGGGCACCACTACCAGCGCGACGAGGTCATCCAGTTCGCCGACGTCACGGGCGACTCGTTCAAGCTCGCCCGGCTCGCGGCGGCCAGGCCGGAGGCGGAGTTCATCGTCTTCTGCGGCGTGCACTTCATGGCCGAGTCGGCCGACATCTTGACCGGCGACCACCAGCGGGTGGTGCTGCCGGACCTGGCGGCCGGCTGCTCGATGGCGGACATGGCCACGTTCGACCAGGTCGAGGAGTGCTGGGAGGCCCTGGAGGACGCCGGCCTCGCCGATCAGGTGATCCCGGTCACGTACATGAACTCCAGCGCCGACATCAAGGCCTTCTGCGGCCGCAACGGCGGCGCGGTCTGCACCTCCTCCAACGCCCGCCGCGCCCTGGACTGGGCATTCTCGCGCGGCGAGAAGGTCCTGTTCCTGCCCGACCAGCACCTGGGCCGCAACACGGCGGTGCTGGAGATGGGCATGTCGCTGGAGGACTGCGTCGTCTGGAACCCGCACCGCCCCAACGGCGGCCTCACCCGGGAGCAGCTGGAGCGGGCCAGGATGATCCTCTGGCGCGGCCACTGCTCGGTGCACGGCCGCTTCACGGCGGAGTCGGTCGACGACGTGCGCTCGCGCATCCCCGGCGTGAACGTCCTGGTGCACCCGGAGTGCCGCCACGAGGTCGTGCTCAAGGCGGACCACGTGGGCTCGACCGAGCACATCATCCAGACCCTGGAGTCGGCCCCCGCGGGCTCCAGCTGGGCGATCGGCACCGAGCTGAACCTCGTCAAGCGGCTGGCACAGGAGTTCCCCGACAAGAGCATCTCGTTCCTGGACAAGACGGTGTGCTACTGCTCGACCATGAACCGGATCGACCTGCCGCACCTGGTGTGGGCCCTGGAGTCCCTGGTGCTCGGGGAGGTCGTCAACCAGATCACGGTGGACGAGGACACCGCCCACTGGGCCCGGGTGGCCCTGGACCGCATGCTCGCGCTCCCCTAACCCACGCGGGCCACGAACGCGCTCACCGCGGCCCGGAAACCCTCCGGGTCCTCGACCCAGGGCAGGTGACCGGCGCCCGGCAGGGTCACCCGCGACGCGTGCGGCAGCGCCCGCTCCAGCGAGTCCACCGCCCGGCGGGGCCGGATGTCCTCGGCCCCGTCGACGATCAGCGCCGGCACCCCCAGCCCGGCGCAGGCGGCCTGCAACGCCGGCGTGCCCCAGTCGCGCCTGTTCTCGGCGTTGATGGCGGCGTTGCACTCGAAATTGACGCCGAGCCAGGGGGTCGCCATGCGGTCGGCGTGCTCCATGGCCCGGTCGCGGTCGGCGAAGTCCGCCGACCACTGCAGCACCGCGAACTCACGGTCCTCCTCGGCCGTGCGTTCGCGGCTCTCCAGCGCCGCCCAGCGCTCCACGTGCTCGCCCACTGCCTCGCGCAGGCGGAGGTGGTACTCCTCGCGCCAGATGTGGCCCGGGTCGATGCCCGTGCCGGAGACGTAGACCAGCCCGCGTACGCGGTCCGGGTGCTCCAGGGCGTAGCGCAGGGCCAGCTGGGCGCCCCACGAGTGGCCGAGCAGCACCATCGTCTCCAGGCCGAAGTGGCGGCGGACGGCGTCGAGGTCCGCCACCGTCCGGGCCACCGAGTACGGGCCGAGCCGCTGCGAGCGGCCGCAGCCGCGCTGGTCCCACCGGTGGACGGCCGCGACGCCGGACAGCAGGCCGGCCACCTCCTCCAAGGTGTCCCACAGGCCCGGCCCGCCGTGGCAGAGGACGACGGGGCGGCCTTCGCCGCTCCGCACCGCCCAGAGCCGCACGCCGTCGTCGGTCAGCACCGTCTCATCCATGTGATCATGATCCCGCGCGGCGGGGCTCAGCGGAAGGCGGCGGCGTTGCGCCGGGCCCAGGCGGCGAACGGCTGAGGGGCCCGGCCGAGCACGCGTTCGACGTCCGGGCTGATCCGCCGCTCGGCCTCGGTGGGCTCGCCCAGGATGTCCAGCGTGGTGTCCGCGACCAGCGCGGGCATGAACGCCAGCATCTGCGCGCGGGCCTCCTCCCGGGTCTGCTCGACGAACGTGACCGGCTCGCCGATCGCCTGGCCGATGGCCTCGGCGTTCTGCCGCGGGGTCACCGGCTCCGGTCCGGTGAGCTCGTAGGTGCGGCCGTCGTGGCCCGGCTCCAGCAGCACGGCGGCGGCCACCGCGGCGATGTCGTCGGGGTCGATGATCGGCAGCCCGACGTCGCCGAACGGCGCCGCGACCGTGCGGTTCGCGCGGACCGACCCGGCCCAGGCGTACCTGTTGGAGGCGAATCCGCCCGGCCGCAGGATCGTCCATCGCACTCCCGAGTCGACGACCGCGCGTTCCACCTCCGCCCCGAAGCGGCCGTGGGAGGCGCTGTCGGGGCGGGTCACCACGCCCTGCGAGGAGAGCAGGACGATCCTGCCCGGCCCGCTCACCGCGGCGACGATCTCCTTGGGCTCACTGGCGAACAGGTCACCGCCCGTGAGGAGGAACACCGCGTCCGCCCCCTCAAGGGCCGCACTCATGCCGGCAGGGTCGGCCAGGTCGGCGGCGACCGCGCGCACGCCCTGCGGCACGTCGGCGTCGGTGATGCGGCGGGACACGGCGGTGACCTGCTCCCCCGCCTCGGCCAGCAGCCGGACCAGCGTCCGCCCGACGTTCCCCGTGGCGCCCGTGACAACGATCATGATCTCTCCCAGTTGTTAGTTAGTCGGCTGACTCACTTATGGGAGACCATAGCACGGGCCGGCCGCATATAGTTAGTCAGGTGACTGACTCAACGGGTTCGCGGGCGAGGACCGCCGCCGCCAAGCGCCAGCGGCTGATGGCCGCCGCCGCCCAGGTCGTGCACCGGCAAGGGGCGGAGCGCACCACCATCGCCGACATCGCCCACGCCGCCGACGTCCCCGTGGGCAACGTGTACTACTACTTCAAGACCAAGGACGACCTGGTCGCCGCCGCCCTCGCCGAGCACGCGCGGCAACTGGGCCTCGTCACCGCCCGCCTGGACGCGCTCGACGACCCGAGGGAGCGGCTGAAGGCCCTCGTGGAAGGGTGGGTCAGCCAGCGCGACCTCGCGGCCCGCTACGGCTGCCCGACCGGGACGCTCGCCGCGGAGCTGGACAAACGCCCCGAGGGCGGCCTGGACGCGGAGGCCGGCCGCGTCATCCGGCTGCTGCTGGACTGGGTCGAGCGGCAGTTCCGCGAGCTCGGCCGGCCCGACCCCTGGGACCTCGCCCTGACCCTGGTGGGCGCCTACCAGGGCATGTCCCTGCTGGCCAACGCCCTGCGCGACCCCGACGTCATGACCCGCCAGGGCGCCCGCCTGATCGAGTGGCTCGACTCCCTGCCCGAGGCCCCCGTCGACTGAAGATTCACCGCGTCGAGGGCGCACTTCGTCTGGTCCGCCGCGCTCTTCGTGAGGTGGGCGGCCAGAGGTAACGGACTCCGATCCTTTTTCGCGGCATCCGCAGGAGGCCGGGACACCATGAGGGGTGTCCTGACGATCACCCTACGGAGGAGCCATCATGGAACGTCCGTCGAGGCGGGGATTACTGGGCGGCGCCGCGCTGGTGGCGGGTGCCGCGACGCTGTCGGCGTCCCCCGCCCGTGCCGCGTCATCCGGCGTGCCGGTCACTGGCCCGGTCACCGTGTATCCGGGCGACCCCCGCTACCAGGAGCTGACCGTGGGCTACAACCAGCGCTGGGTCGGCGCGCCCGACTATGTGCGCGTGGTCAGCTCGACCGCCCAGGTCGTCGCCGCGGTGCAGGAGGCGGTCGACGCGGGCAGGCGGATCTCGGTGGTGTCCGGCGGCCACTGCCTGGCCCCCTTCGTGTTCAACTCCGACGTGGACGTCGTCATCGACCTGTCCGGGCTGGACGAGGTGTACTTCGACCAGCAGCGGGGCGCGTTCGCGGTCGAGGGCGGCGCCCGGCTGTCGGGCGTCTACGACACGTTGTTCAAGAAGTGGGGCGTGACCGTTCCGGGCGGGATGTGCCCCACGGTCGGCATCGGCGGCCACGCCACCGGCGGCGGGTACGGCTTCCTGTCCCGGCAGTTCGGGGCCGTGATCGACCATCTGGCGGCAGTCGAGGTCGTGGTCGTGGACCGCTCGGGCACCGCCCGCGCCGTGACGGCCTCGCGCGATCCGGCCGATCCCCACCGCGACCTGTGGTGGGCGTGCGCCGGCGGCGGGGGCGGCAACTTCGGCATCGTCACCCGCTTCTGGTTCCGCACGCCGGGCGCGAGCGGCGCCAACCCGAGCCGCCTGCTCGTCAACCCGCCCAAAGACGTGCTGCTCAGCGCCGTCGGCATCCCGTGGAGCATGCTGGACCGCACGAAGTTCGCCACCTTGGTCACGAACTGGGGCTCCTGGTACGAGGGACACGCCGCCCCCGACTCCCCCGCCAGGATCCTGTCCGGCGTCGCGTCGCTGGCGCACCGCTCGAGCGGCAACGTCTTCCTGCTGACCCAGGTCGACGCCACCGCCCCCGGCGCGACGGGGATCCTCGGCGACTACCTCGCGGCCCTGACCGCCGGGCTCGGCGTCGACGCCGTGGTGGCGGCCCAGCCGGCGCAGCGGCTCCCATGGTTGCGCGCGGTCAAGCTGATCGCCGCCAGCATCCCCTCGTTCATCAACCCGACGCTGCGCGGCTCCTCCAAGTCGGCCTACCTGCGGCGCTCGTACACGGCCGAGCAGGCGGGCGCGATGTACGACGCGCTCACCCGTACGGACTTCGCCAACCCGGCGGCCGCGGTGACCCTGGCCGGGTTCAGCGGCGGCGCGATCAACGCCGTTCCCGCCACGCGCACCGCGCTGGCGCACCGCGACGCCGCGTTCTGGACGCTGTTCGAGACCCAGTGGCAGGACCCGGCCGCCGACGCCGCCAACATCGGCTGGCTGCGCGACCTGTACGGCTCGGTGTGGGCGGCCACCGGCGGCTACCCGGTGCCCGGCGACCAGGCCGACGGCTGCTACATCAACAACCCCGATCCCGACATCACCGACCCCGCCTTCAACCGCTCGGGCGTGCCGTGGCAGACGCTGTACTACAAGGGCAACTACGCCAGGCTCCAGCAGGTCAAGGCGGCCTACGACCCCCGCGACGTCTTCCGGCACGCGCAGTCGGTCGCGCTGCCGTAGCGGCACCTGGCCAAGTGTCCCGCCCTACTTGACTTTGTCAGCGCGCCGCCGCCGCGCTCGCTTCCCGGCGCCGGCGCGCGCTCCTAGCGTCGAACACACCGAGTGACGGAGGAGAACACCGTGATCCATCAGCTCATCTTCGCCGCGCCCAAGCCCGGGATGACGGAGGAGGAGTTCCAGCAGTACTGGCTGAACGTGCACGCCGTCCGCTACGCCAGCAAGATCCCGCAGATCAGGAAGTACCTGATCGACACCAGGATCCCGCTCCTGCCCGACGAGGGCGAGCCGCTGTGGAGCGGCGTCGCGGAGATCTGGCTGCGCGACGAGCGGGAGCAGCTCGAGTCGCTGCAGACGCCCGAGTTCCTGGAGGGCGCGCGGGCCGACGAGCCGCGCTGGGCGGCGTTCTGGCGCACGGTCGTGCTCGACACCGACGCGCACGAACTGGTGCCGGGGCCCGAGCTCGCCCCGCCCTCGGGCGTGAAGCTGATCGTGCTGGTCAAGCGGAAGGAAGGGCTGCCGCTGGCCGACTTCAGAAGTGCCGACCTCGGCCCGCACGCCGAACTGGTCGCGCAGGTGCCGGGGCTGCGCCGCTACCTGCAGTGCCACGTCAGAGACGGCGCGTACGCCATCGGCGAGGCGGTGCTCGACGCCGCCCACCTCCTGTGGTTCGACGACAGGGACGCCATGGAGGCCGCGCTCGCCTCGCCCGAGTACGCCAAGGTCGTGGCCGACATGGAGACGCTGGTCGAACCGAGGTACGTGCACCGGCTGGCCGTCACCGAGCACTGGGTCATCGGACCGGAGAGCCGCTGATGTCCGCCGGCGACCAGGGATACGACTACATCGTCGTGGGCGCCGGCGCCGCCGGGGCGGTCGTCGCCGCCAGGCTCGTCGAGCGGACCGACGCGCGCGTGCTCCTGCTGGAGTCCGGCGGCGACGCCGGCCTGCCGGCCATCCGCCAGACGGGCATCCCCGGCATGGCCTCGCTGTGGCAGGACCCCGCCGTCACCTGGCCGTACGTCACGGTCCCGCAGGCCGGGCTCGGCTGGCGGACGATCCCGCTGCCCCAGGGCAAGGTGCTGGGCGGCGGCAGTTCGGTCAACGCCATGCTGTACGTCCGGGGCAACCGCCGCGACTACGACGGCTGGGCCGCCCAGGGCAACGAGGGCTGGTCGTACGACGAGGTGCTGCCCTGCTTCAAGCGGGCCGAGGACTACGAGGAAGGCGCCGGGCCGTACCACGGGGCGGACGGGCCCATGAAGGTCGCCCGCCTGTCCGCGATGTCGGAGGTGTCGCGCGCCTTCCTCCGGGCCGCCGCCGAGCTGGGCTTCCCCGGCGGAGAGGACTGGGACTACAACGGCGCCGCGCAGGAGGGCGCCTTCGCCTACCAGTCCACCAGGACGAAGGACAACCAGCGCTCGAGCACGGCGTCCGGCTACCTCGACCCGCTGCGCGGGCATCCCCGCCTCACCGTCGAGACCGGCGCGACGGCGACCCGCGTGCTGCTGGACGGCACGACGGCCACGGGCGTGGAGTACCTGCGCGACGGCGCCGTGCACCGCGCCGGGGCGAGCGCCGAGGTGATCGTCTCCTGCGGCGCGCTCGCCACGCCCAAGCTGCTGATGCTCTCCGGGATCGGCCCGGCCGGGGCCCTGCGCGAGCACGGGCTCGCGGTCGCCGCCGATCTGCCGGGCGTCGGCGCCGACCTGCACGACCACCTCATCCTCGGCGTGGCCTACGCCGCGCGGTCGGTCCTGCCGCTGTCCGAGCTGCTGGCGGAGGTGGGGCTGTTCCCACCGGACGACCCCGACCTCCAGATGCTGTTCGGCCCCGTGCAGTTCGTGGCCGACGAGTACCGCGTCGACGGGCCCGCCTTCACCTTCGCCCCCGTGCTCGCGCGGCCGCGCAGCAGGGGCAGGCTCGCCCTGCGGTCGGCCGACCCCGCCGACGCGCCCCTGGTCGATCCCCACTACCTCGAGGACCCGGCCGACCTGGCGGCGCTCGTACGCGGGATCGAGCTGTCCAGGGAGCTCGCGCACAGCAGCGCGATGTGCTCGTTGCACGACCGTGAGAGCGCGCCCGGCCACGGCGCCGACCTGCCCGCCTACGTCCGCGCCACCGCGACCACCGTGTGGCATCCGGTCGGCACCTGCCGCATGGGAGGCGACCCGCTGGCCGTGGTGGACGCGGCGCTGCGCGTGCGCGGGATCGAGCGGCTGCGCGTCGCCGACGCCTCGATCATGCCGTCCATCCCCGCGGGCAACACCGCCGCCGCCACCGTCATGATCGGGGAGCGCGCGGCCGACCTGCTGACATGAAGGAGCCGACCGTGCCAGACACCTACAGGTACATCGTCATCGGCGCCGGCGCGGCCGGATCAGTGGTGGCCGCCCGGCTCAGCGAGGATCCCGACGCCTCCGTCCTGCTCCTGGAGGCGGGCGACGCGCAGGTCACCGACGCGGTCACGACGCCGTGGCGGTGGAACGAGGTGCTGCTGACCGACCTGGACTGGGCGTACATGAGCGAGCCCCAGCCAGGTCTGGACGGCAACCGCGTCTACTCGGCCGCCGGCCGGGGCCTGGGCGGCACCTCGAACATCTACCACATGATGCACACCAGGGGCCGCCCCCAGGACTACGACGACTGGGCCTACCACGGGTGTCCCGGCTGGTCCTTCGACGACGTGCTGCCGTGGCTGCAACGTCTGGAGGACCAGCGCGACGGGCACAACCCGCTGGCCGGCAAGGACGGTCCGATGACCGTGGCCGACGCGGCCGAGACGGGCAACCCGGTGTCGGAGACGTTCATCGAGGCCTGCGTCGAGCTCGGCCATCCGCGCCTGGACGACTTCAACGCGGGCCTGTTCGGCGCGGGCTGGCACCACGTGAACATCAAGGACGGCCGGCGCAGGGGCGCCCGCGAGTCGTACCTCGATCCCGCGCTCGACCGGCCCAACCTCACCGCGCTGAGCGCGGCCCTCGCGGCGCGGCTGCTGTTCGAGGGGACGCGCTGCGTCGGCGTGGAGTACCTGCGCGAGGGCCGCACGCACACGGCGCGGGCCGAGGCCGAGGTGGTGGTGTGCGCGGGCGCCGTCCAGTCGCCCAAGCTGCTGCTGCTGTCGGGCCTGGGCCCGGCCGGGGACCTGGCCGAGCTCGGCATCCCGGTCGTGGCCGACCTGCCCGGGGTCGGGGCCAACTTCCACGACCACCCGCTGGTCATCGGGCCGATCGGCTACCTGGCCGAGCCGGGCGACGACCCGCGCGGCAACGTGACCGAGGTCGCGCTCTTCTGCGGGTCGCAGGACGGGCTGCCCGTCCCCGACCTGGAGGTCGCGCTGGTGTACCGCGCGCCGTTCGGCGAGAAGTTCTTCGCCAACGTGATCCGCCGCGTGCAGACCGGCCGGCCGGTCGCGCCGGTGCGGGAGCTGGTGGACCCGCACGTGGTCCTCAGCCTGACCGGCCTGGTGGGGCCGGTCTCACGGGGATGGGTACGGCTGGCGGGCACCGATCCGACCGCCTACCCGCGGATCAACGCCAACTACTTCGGCGACCCGGTCGACCTGGAGCGCACGGTCACCGCCGTGGAGATCGCCAGGGACATCTACCGCACCAAGGCGTTCACCGGCAGGTGGGGGCTGTCCGAGGTCGCCCCAGGGCCCGGCGTGACCACCCGCGACGAGCTGCGTGCCTGGGTGAAGGCCAACACCGGGTCGTACTACCACTTCGCCGGCTCCTGCCGGATGGGCACCGACGCCTCGGCCGTGGTCGACCCCCGGCTGCGGGTACGCGGCGTGGAGGGGCTGCGCGTGGCCGACGCCTCCGTCATGCCCTCGCTGGTCAACGCGCACCCGCACACCACGGTCGTGATGATCGGCGAGCGCGCGGCCGACCTCGTCCGTTCCCATAGGTAGAAGTCGCATAAGTAGAAGCGAGAGTGCCAGCACCACCTCGTCCTGTCAGCCGGCCCGGATCATTTCAATAATTCGAGGAAAGGGGGATGTTCGATTTATAGGGGTTGGTCGTATGACCGTCTACGCGGATTTGGATTCGCGAGAGATTTGGCTCTCTCCTTTCTGTGAGGACCTGTTCGCGTCGTTCCTCCGTTCCGATCAGCGCCGATGGGGCGAGGTCTACGTCCATGGCCTGGTCTCCGTCCCGGGCCGCAAGTCGATCCGCCGGATCTCCACCGAGGTCGTGGGGCGGCCCGTGGACCAGTGCCTCCAGCAGTTCATCAACCAGAGCCCCTGGGACTGGGGCCCCGTACGGCAGCGCCTGGCCCAGCTGCTCGTCGAGGCGATCCGGCCGAAGGCGTGGGTCCTGGAGGAGGTCGTCTTCCCGAAGAACGGGTCCAAGTCGGTGGGCGTGGCGCGGCAGTTCGCCAACTCCGCGGGCCGCCTCCTCAACTGCCAGCTCGGCCTGTCGGTCGTGATGGTGGGAGAGGAGGGCGGCTGCCCGGTCAACTGGCGGCTGCTGCTGCCCCGCTCGTGGGACGAGGACGACGGCCTGCGCAGCAGGGCGCGCATACCGGCCCACGAGCGCAGCCGGCCGCACTGGCGGCACCTGCTGCAGGCCATCGACGAGATGGTGGTCGACTGGGGGCTGCCTCCGGCGCCCATCGTGGTGGACGGCAGGTCGATGCCCGGCGTGGAGCTCCTCCTCGCCGGGCTCGCCGAGCGCGGGCTGCCCTACCTCGTCCGCGTCTCCCCCGGCACCCTGCCGGCCGGCGGGTCCGGCCTGCCCGCCCGCCCGGTGCTGGAGCCGTTGCGGCCCCGGCTGCAGGTGGTGCAGGGGCAGGCGGGCACGCGGCCGCCGGCGCCGGGCCACCGCTGGTACCCGCGCTCGGGGGCGCGGGCGATGTGGCTGACCGACCTGGGCCGCAACCGGGTGGCCGACCTGGCGGGGCTGGTCGGGCTGCGCAACAGGGCGGCGTCCGTGCTCGCGTCGGTCGCCGCCGAGTCCGGCCTGCAGCACTTCGAGGGCCGCTCCTTCCAGGGCTGGCACCACCACGTCACGCTGGTGTCGGTCGCCCACGCGTACCGGCTGCTGCGCGGCCTGGACGGACGGGAGGCGGAGGAACTGTGCCTGCGCCCGCATGGCTGACCGGCCGGCTCGCCGGGATCGAGCTGTTCTCCGGGCTGTCGGACGAGCAGCTCGACTGGCTCGCGTGCGCCGGAACCGTCAGGGAGCTCGGCGACGGGGAGGCGCTGTTCGTCGAGGGCGCGCCGGCCGACGCCTTCTACGTCCTGCTGGACGGCGAGATCGTGGTCTCGAAGCTGGTCGGCGGGCGGGAGCAGGTGCTCGCCCGGCACCTCGGCGACGTGCTGGAGCACCAGTTCATCGGCGAGCTCCCGCTGCTCACCAGCGACGAGTACCTGGCCACCGCGCTGGCCGTCGGGTCGGCGCGGGTCGTGGCCTACGGCAAGGACGCGTTCTTCGACATGCTGGAGCGCTGCCCGCAGGTCTGCCGGGTGCTGCTGCCGGTGCTGGCCGGGCGCATCAACGCCATGGAGCGCCAGGCCGGGCGCAGCCGCATGCTGGAAGGGCTGGGCATGCTGGCGGCCGGCCTGGCGCACGAGCTGAACAACCCGGCGGCCGCCGCGCTGCGGGCCGCGCGCGAGCTGCGCGACCTCCCGTCCCGGCTGGCCGCCGCCGCAGTCGAGTGGGGGCGCACGGGCGAGGAGGCCGAGGTGCGGCTCGTCGCGCGGTTCCAGGACCGGCTGGGCTCCGGGACCGCGCTGGACCCGCTGGCCGAGGCGGAGGCGGCCGACGACGTCGCCGACTGGCTCCGCGAACACGGCCTCGGTCCCACCGCCGACTGGGCCGTCGAGCTGACCGACGAGCTCGCCGAGCACGGTGTGGGCCGCGCCGAGCTCGACGAGCTGGCCGCCGGGCTGCGGCCGGACGCCCTCGCGGCGGCGCTGGCGTACCTGGTGCCGGTGCTGCGCATCCGGACGCTCGCCGGCGACGCGGCCGAGGCGTCCGAGCGGGTGGTGGAGCTGGTACGGCGCACCTCGGCCTACACGAACCTGGACCGCGCGCCCCAGCGGGACGCCGACCTGCGCGAGGGGCTGGAGGCCACGCTCGCCCTCATGGCGCCCAAACTGCGCAACATCCGCGTACGCCGCGAGTACGGCGGCGTCCCCGACCTCCAGGCCTTCCCCAGCGAGCTCAACCAGGTCTGGACCAACCTCATCGACAACGCCGTGGACGCCATGGGCGGCGAGGGCGAGCTGACGATCAGCACACGGCGGGAGGGCGACCACGCCGTGGTGGAGTTCCGCGACACCGGCCACGGCATCCCCGCCGAGGCGCTGCCGATGGTGTTCCAGCCCTTCTTCACCACCAAGGACCTGGGCAAGGGGACCGGTCTCGGGCTCCACGTCAGCATGGACATCGTGGCGCAGCGGCACGGCGGCTCGATGGAGGTCGACTCGCGGCCGGGCGACACGCGGTTCGTGGTGCGGCTGCCGCTGGCCGGGGGCCCCGGGTAGGGGGTCAGCTCTCCGAGTGGTAGCGGTGGATCATCGACACCGCCATGGCGCCCTCGCCGACGCCCGAGGCCAGCCGCTTGACGGAGTTGGCGCGCACGTCGCCGGCCGCGAACACGCCCGGCACGCTCGTCTCCAGCAGCAGCGGCGGCCGCGGCAGGTCCCAGCCGGCCAGCCCGGCCACCGGACCGAGGTCGGGGCCGGTCAGCAGGAAGCCGCGGGCGTCCCTGCGCACGAGGTCGTCCAGCCACTCGGTGCGCGGGCTGGCGCCGATGAACACGAAGACGTGCTCGGCCTCCCGCGTGGTCAGCCCGCCGCCGCGGGTGTCGAGCAGCGTGATGTGCTCCAGCCGGTCCGCGCCGCCGGCGGCGACCACGAGGGTGTTCGTCATGACCGTGATGTTGCCCGTCGCGGCGATCTCGTCCACCAGGTACGCGGACATGGCGCTGGCCAGGCTGCCGGCGCGCACCACCATGGTGACGTGGCAGGCGTGCCGGGAGAAGTGCAGCGCCGCCTGGCCGGCGGAGTTGGCGCCGCCCACCACCCACACGTGCCGCCCCACGCATGACTCGGTCTCCGTCAGGGCCGCGCCGTAGTAGATGCCGGCCCCCTCGAAGCGGGCCGCGTCGTCGGCGTCGAGACCGCGGTACGACAGGCCCGGCGACAGCAGCACGGTCGCGGCGGTGATCTCCCTGCCGTCGGACAGGTTCAGCACGCAGGCCCGGCCGGCCCGGCTCAGCCGCCTGGCCTCGACCGGGGCCAGCACGTCCACGCCGAACCTGCGGGCCTGCGCCATGGCGCGGTTGGTCAGATCGACGCCGGAGATGCCGGACGGGAAGCCGAGGTAGTTCTCGATCCGGCTGGAGGTGCCGGCCTGGCCGCCCGGGACGTACGCCTCGATGAGCAGCGTCGCCATCCCCTCGGACGAGGCGTAGACCGACGCGGCCAGCCCGGTCGGGCCGCCTCCGACGATCGCCACGTCGTAGTGCGGGTGGCTGAGCTCCGTCGCCAGGCCCAGGGCCGTCACCACCTCACCGTGCCCGGGGCGGGCCAGCCGGCGCCCGTCGGGCAGCACGACCTCGGGCGCCTGCGGGTCGCCCGGCTCCGCCTCCTCGAACCTGAACGGCAGGCGGTAGCGGGTGAGCAGGTCGCGCAGCCGGTGCGTGGCGGGCGCGAACCGGTGGCCGACCAGGCGGATGCCCTGGTAGGGAGGCTCGTGGGCGGACTCCCAGTCCGACAGCAGGTCGTCGAGCACGGGGTAGAGCCGCTCCTCCGGCGGCTCCCACGGCTTGACGAGATAGTGGTCGAGCCGCACCTCGTTGATCGCCGAGATGGCGACGCTCGTGTCGGCGTAGGCCGTCAGCAGGACGCGGCGGGCGGCGGGGAAGCGCCGGCCGGCCTCCACCAGGAACTCGATCCCGGTCATCTCGGGCATGCGCTGGTCGGAGAGGATCAGCGCGGCCTCCTCACGGCGCTCGCGCAGCCGGTCGAGAATCCGCATGGCCTCCACCGGCGACCTCGACGCCACCACCCGGTAGCGCTCCTGGTAGGCGCGGGACAGATCGCGCCGCACCGCGCGGAGCACGTGATCGTCGTCGTCCACGGCCAGCAGAACCGGCCGCCGCTGCTCGGGCATCACGACCCTCCAGAATCGGCTGCGGCCATTGTTTCGCCATTTTCCGCGCGGCCGCCCCCGGCACCTGACGAAGTGCCGGCGAAATTTACGGACTTGACGGAATAAGTGGGCCGGGCTTGTCCCGGAAAACCACTCGTTGTTTGAATCCACCCATGACGCGCACCATTCTTATTGTTCTCTCCGAGTACGGATATTGGGGAGAGGAACTCGTCGGCCCGCTGGCCGCCTTCGACCGGCAGGGCTACCGGAGCGTGTTCGCCACCCCCACCGGCAAGCGGGCGCGGGCACTGCCGCCCAGTCTCGACCCCGGGTACGTGGATCCGCCGCTGGGCCGCTCCGTGACCGCGCCGGAGGTGGCCGTGGCCGCCAGGCAGCTGGACGAGTCGGACCGGCTGGACGCCCCGGTCAGCCTCGCCGAGTGGATTCCCGAACGCCCCTACAACAGCGAGGACGGATACCTCCGCAAGGTCGAGGCCTACCACCGGGAGCTCGGCCGGCTGGACCGCGACGTCGAGCAGTACGACGCCCTGGTCCTCGTGGGCGGCAGCGGCCCGATCGTGGACCTGGCCAACAACGGCCGGGTGCACGACCTGATCCTCGCCTTCGTACGGGCGGACAAGCCGGTGCTGGCCGAGTGCTACGGCGTCGCCTGCCTGGCCTTCGCCCGCGACTGGGAGGACCGTGCGAGCATCCTGCGCGGCAAGCACGTGACGGGCCACTGCAAGGAGTACGACTACAAGGACGGCACGGGCTTCCTGGGGGTCGACTTCAACATGGGGCCGCCGCCGTACCCGCTGGAGTACATCCTGCGCGACGCCACCGCGCCCGACGGCCGCTACCACGGCAACGTGGGCAAGGAGACGTCGGTGATCGTGGACCACCCGTTCGTGACGGGCCGCTCGACCCCCGACTCGTACCTGTCCGGCGAGAAGCTGGTCGAGGTGCTCGAGTCCGGCCTGCGCCGCTACGGCTGGTGACCATGGCCACCCGACCCGGCAAGCAGGCGATCTTCGAGCAGTTCACGGCCGACGGCATCTCGGTGATGTTCGGCAACCCGGGGACCGTGGAGCAGGGGTTCCTGGACGTGCTGGAGGACACGCCGGATTTCCGGTACGTGCTGGCGCTGCAGGAGACGGCGGCGCTCGGCATCGCCGACGGCTACGCCCGCGCCACCGCCGGGCCCGCGCTGGTCCAGCTGCACAGCGGCGTCGGCCTCGGCAACGGCGTCGGCCTGCTCTACCAGGCCAAGCGCGGCCACTCGCCGCTGGTGGTGATCGCCGGCGAGGCAGGGGTGCGGTACGAGGCGCTGGACGGCCAGATGGCGGTGGACCTGGTGGCGATGGCCCGGCCGGTGACCAAGTACGCGACCAGGGTGACCCACCCCGGCTCGGTGCTGAGGGTGCTGCGGCGCGCGGTGAAGATCGCGATGACGCCGCCGCGCGGGCCGGTCTTCGTGGCACTGCCGATGGATGTGCTCGACGAGGACACCGACGAGCCCGCCGTGGCCAGCACGATCCCCAGCCGGGCGACGGTGCCCGTGCCGGCGGAGCTGGAGCGGGCCGCGGCGGTGCTGCGCGCCGCCCGGCGGCCCGTGGTGCTGGCCGGGGACGGGGTCTCGGTGTCCGGCGCGCAGGAGGAGCTGGCCGGGGTGGCGGAAGCGCTCGGCGCCCCGGTGTGGACGGTGAACTCCTCGGAGCTGACCATCGACACCACCCACCCGCTCCACCGGGGCGACCTCGGGCACATGTTCGGCGAGCACAGCGCCGCCGCCCTGGCCGGGGCCGACGCCGTGCTCGTCGTCGGGACCTACCTCTTCCCCGAGGTGTTCCCGCTGCTGACCAGCCCCTTCCCGGAAGGGACGAAGATCGTCCACATCGACCTGGACGACTACGAGATCGCCAAGAACCTGCCGGCCGACGTCGCACTCGTCGCCGATCCCAAGCCGACCCTCGCGGCGCTGGCCCGCCTGCTCGGCCCCGCCCGCCCCGGGCCCGCCCGCGAGCCGGCCGAGGTGTACGGCGAGAGCATGATGGACCTGTTCGCCGGTGAGCTGGCCGCCCGGGCGGGCGACAGGCTGGTGGTCTTCGACGAGGCGCTGACCTCCTCCCCCGCGCTGCTCAGGCGGCTCCCGCCGCGCCGGCCCGGCACCTACTTCCAGACCAGGGGCGGCTCGCTCGGCGTCGGCATCCCCGGCGCGATCGGGATCAAGCTGGCCCGGCCCGAGGCCGAGGTGGTGGCCTTCACCGGCGACGGCGGCAGCATGTACACCATCCAGGCCCTCTGGACCGCCGTCCGGTACGGCGTGGCCGCCCGCTTCGTGATCTGCGACAACCGCCGCTACCAGCTGCTCGACGACAACCTCGAACAGTACTGGCGCGAGCGCGGCATCGCCGCGCACCCCCACCCCCAGGGCTTCGACCTGTCCCACCCCCAGATCGACTTCGTGAAGCTGGCCGCGAGCCTGGGTGTCCCCGGTGTCAAGGTGAGCAAGCCCGCCCAGGTGGAGGCGGCGGTCCAGCGGATGCTGGCGACGCCGGGGCCGTTCCTCGTCGATCTGATTACCACCTGAGAGGTACACCGTGCGTGAGAAGCGATTGGCCGGGCGCACCGTCGCGATCCTCATGGAGAGCGATTTCGTCGAGCAGGAGCTCCACTACTATCAGCGGCGTTTCACCGAGGAGGGGGCGCGGGTCGAGTTCCTCACGCGGTTGTGGGGACAGGACTCGCTGACCTTCCACGGCCATGAGTTCAAGGAGCCGTTCACGGTGAGCGGCGACCTGGAGAGCGCCGACCTGAGCCGGATCGACGTGCTGATCGTGCCGTCCGGCATGGTGTCGGACCGGCTGCGCTACACCGAGGACGTCCACGAGCTCGCCCCCGCCGTACGGCTGCTGAAGGACGCCTTCGACGACCACCGGATCGTCAAGGGCATCATCTGCCACGGCCTCTGGCTGGCGGCGCCCATCGCCGAGGCGGTCAAGGGCCGCCGCGTGACGTGCCACAACAACCTGGTCGGCGACGTGCGCAACATGGGCGCCGTCTACACCGACCAGGACGTCGTGGTGGACCGCGACCTGGTGACCGGCCGGACGGCCGAGCACTGCGCCGCCTTCGCCCGCATGATCATCGATCTGGTGGCCGCGGACCGCGGCTCCGAGACGGTCTACCGGCCCGACTTCACCTTCTCCGACCTGGTGGCCGGCTACGTCACCGGCTTCGAGCACGGCGAGATCAGCCTGCGCACCAACGACGGTCGGCCGGTGCGGGTGCGCCTGACCGGCACCACCTCCGCCGAGTTCGTGCGCAACCTCTCGGAGCCGTACCTCGACGCCTCCGCGCACCTGGAGCAGCTGCTCACGCCGGGCACCTACGTGTTCGTCAAGGGGATCTTCTACTACGAGAACGGCTCCTACACGATCGAGGCCAAGACGCTGACCTTCCTGGGCAGGCAGCCGGGCCAGTACGCCTTCGAGCAGCCCGACTGGTGGGTGAAGCAGATCCGCGAGCTGGGCAGGTTCTACCGCAAGGCGCAGTTCGGGGCCGACGGCCCGATCGACTACTCCGCGTACCGGACCATGCTGCGACTGGACGGCGAGAAGGCCGGCCAGGACGTGCAGGAGACCGACACGATCTCCCGGATGGTCTACGGGATGTCCTCGGCCTACATGCTCACGGGCGAGGAGGACTTCCTGGAGGTGGCCGAGCAGGGCGCCGCCTACCTGCGCGAGCACATGCGCTTCGTGGACCGCGACGAGGACGTCGTGTACTGGTACCACGGCATCGACGTGCGCGACGGGATCGAGCGCAAGCTGTTCACCTCCGAGTTCGGCGACGACTACGACGCGATCCCGATGTACGAGCAGATCTACGCCCTGGCCGGCCCCACCCAGCTCTACCGGCTCACCGGGGACCCGCGCATCGCCGCCGACATCGACGGCACGCTGCGGCTGTTCCGCAAGTTCTTCCACGATCCCGAGCGGGGCGGCTACTACTCGCACATCGACCCGATCCTGCTCAGCCCGCACCACGAGTCGCTGGGCCCGAACCGGTCGAGGAAGAACTGGAACTCCGTCGGCGACCACGCCCCCGCCTACCTCATCAACCTGTTCCTGGCCACCGGCGACGAGCGGCACGCCGACATGCTCGAGGAGACGTTCGACCTCATCGCCAAGCACATGCCCAGGAAGGACAGCCCGTACGTGCAGGAGCGCTTCCACGCCGACTGGACGCCGGACACCACCTGGCACTGGCAGCAGGACAGGGCGGTCGTCGGGCACAACCTCAAGATCGCCTGGAACCTCATGCGGATGATGTCGATCCGGCCCAAGGACGGCTACCGGACGCTGGCGACCGAGATCGGCGAGAAGATGCCGGGCTTCGGCAGCGACCCGCAGCGCGGCGGCTGGTACGACGTGGTCGAGCGCAGGCTCGCCCCCGGCCAGCACGTCCACCGGTTCGTCTGGCACGACAGGAAGGCCTGGTGGCAGCAGGAGCAGGCGATCCTCGCCTACCAGATCCTGGCGGGGCTGGTCGGCGAGGAGGAGTTCGTGCGCAGGGCGCGGGAGTCGGCCGCCTTCTACAGCGCCTTCTTCCTCGACCACGACGAGGGCGGGATCTACTTCAACGTGCTCGCCGACGGCCACCCCTACCTGCTCGGGAACGAGCGGTTCAAGGGCAGCCACTCGATGAGCATGTGTCACGCGGCCGAACTGTGCTTCCTGGCGACCGTCTACCAGCGGCTGCTGCTCGACAAGGAACCGTTGACCCTGTGGTTCCGGCCGCGGCCCGACGGGTTCACCGACCGTGTCCTGCGGGTCGCGCCCGACGCGCTGCCGCCCGGCCGGGTCCGGCTGGAGTGGGTGGAGGTGGACGGCTCGCCGTACCAGCTCTTCGACGCCGCGGCGATGACGGTGAAGCTGCCCGACTCCGCCGCGCCGGTGACGGTGCGCGCCCACCTCGCGCCCGTGGAGGAGTGACATGGCCATGCGACTGCACAAAGAGCTGCGCGGCGAGGTCACCGTCATCAGCCTGGACGGCCAGCTGGACAGCGAGACCGCACCCCGGGTCCAGCAGGACCTGCAGGCGCTCTTCCCCGAAGAGGGTCTGGTCGTGCTGGACCTGTCCCGGACCCTGTACATGTCGAGCGCGGGGCTGCGGGTGCTCCTGCTGATCTACCGGCAGGCCCAGCACGGCACGGTACGCCTCGCGCTGACGGGGCTGTCCCCCGACGTGCGCGCGATCATGGAGGCGACCGGCTTCCTCGGATTCTTCACCGTGGTCGAGTCGGTCGAGCAAGGCGTGGAGGCGTTGACCGTATGACCATCCTGGAGCCGATCGACGCCTACCCCACGCAGCGGATCGCCGGATACCCCGTGCGCGCTGGGCGGTCGCTGCCGTTCGGCGCCACGCGGGTGCCCGGGGGCGTCAACTTCTCGGTCTTCTCCAACCACGCCACCTCGATGACCCTGGTGCTCTACCGGGAGGGTGAGCCCGAGCCGATGGCCGAGCTGCCCTTCCCGGAGTCGTTCCGGGTGGGCAGCGTCTACGCGATGACCGTCTTCGGCCTCGACGTCGAGCGCCTGGAGTACGGCTATCGCGTGGACGGCCCCCGCCGGCCGTGGCAGGGCCACCGCTTCGACCCGGACATCGTGCTCAGCGACCCGTACGCCAGGATGCTGACCGGTCATGGCCCCTACCGGCACCGGTCGCGGGTGACGCTCGACGACTTCGACTGGGAGGACGACCGCCCGCCGCGCCTGCCGCACGAGGACCTGGTCATCTACGAGCTGCACGTGCGCGGTTTCACCAGGCACGCCTCCTCCGGGGTCGCGGCGCCCGGCACGTACGCGGGGCTCGTGGAGAAGATCCCGTACCTGCGGGAGCTGGGGGTCAACTGCGTCGAGCTGATGCCGGTGTTCGAGTTCGACGAGACCGACAACGTGTTCACCGGCGTCAACCACTGGGGGTACAGCCCCATCGGGTTCTTCGCCCCCAAGGCGTCCTACGCGGCCACCGGCCGCGACCACATGCAGGTCGACGAGTTCAAGCACCTGGTCAAGGAGCTGCACCGGGCCGGCATCGAGGTGCTGCTCGACGTGGTGTTCAACCACACCGCGGAGGGCGACGAGCGCGGGCCGGCGATCAGCTTCAAGGGGCTGGACAACGCCACCTACTACATGCTCACCCCCGACGGGCACTACTACAACTTCAGCGGCACGGGCAACACGCTCAACTGCAACCATCCGGTGGTACGCGGATTCGTGCTGGACTGCCTGCGCTACTGGGCCGCCGAGTGCCACGTCGACGGCTTCAGGTTCGACCTGGCGGCGATCCTCGGGCGGGGATCCGACGGCGAGCTGCTGCACAACCCGCCGCTGCTGGAGTCGCTGGCGTACGACCCGATCCTGCGCGACCGCAAGCTGATCGCGGAGGCGTGGGACGCCGCCGGGCTCTACCAGGTGGGCAGCTTCCCCCACTACAGCCGCTGGTCGGAGTGGAACGGCCGCTACCGCGACACGGTGCGCAGGTACGTCAAGGGCGATCTCGGCGTCACCGGGGAGCTGGCCACCCGCATGGTCGGCTCGCCCGACATGTACAGCCGAAGGGGCGCCGCGGCGACGATCAACTTCGTCACCTCGCACGACGGGTTCACGCTGCGGGACCTGGTCTCCTACGACCACAAGCACAACGAGGCCAACGGCGAGGGCAACCGGGACGGCGACGACGCCAACAACTCCTGGAACTGCGGGCACGAGGGTGAGACCGACGACCCGGCGGTGCTGGCGCTGCGCGCCCGGCAGCAGCGCAACGCGCTGCTGCTCCTGCTGGCCAGCCGGGGCGTGCCGATGCTGCTGGCCGGCGACGAGATCGGCCGCACGCAGCTCGGCAACAACAACGCCTACTGCCACGACGGGCCGCTCACGTGGCTCGACTGGGGGCTGCGGGAGGAGAACGCCGACCTGTTCCGCTTCACGCGGCGCGCCATCGCCTTCCGGCGGGCGCACCCGGTGCTGAGGGGCGGCTCTCCCGGCTCGGTCCACTGGCACGGCGTACGCGCCTGGTCACCGGACTGGTCGGCGCACTCGCGGGTGCTGGCCGCGCTGTTCGACGGGGGCGGGAACGACTGCGTCTACGTCGCCGCCAACTCCCATTGGGAGGCGCACACGCTCGAGCTGCCGCCCGCGCCGCGCGGGCAGACCTGGCACCTGTTCGCCGACACCGCCGCCGCCCCGCCGATGGACGCCTTCGAGCCGGGCTCAGAGCCGCCGCTGGCCAACCAGTCACAGTTGTCCATCGGCCCCAGAAGCGTCGCGATCTTGGTCACGCATTAGCGAAGGGAAGGCACGTCATGTCCTTCAGGATGAAGATGAGCGTGGAGGGCGACACCGCCACGATCCGGCTGGCCGGCGAGCTCGACGGCAGCTCCGCCCCCGAGCTCAACGATCTGGTGTCGCAGGCCGTGGGGCGGCAGGTGGGCAAGCTGGTGCTGCTCCTCGACGAGCTGACGTACATGTCGTCGGCGGGGGTGCGCTGCCTGGTGTTCGCGCACCAGAAGCTGCCGCGCGGCTCGGAGATCACCTTGGTGGGGACCAAGCCGGAGGTGGCCGAGACGATCCGGCTCACCGGCTTCGACCGCAGCATCGTGATGCAGTGATGCTCGCCTGCCGGCTCAGGATCGATGTCCAGCACGTGTCCCTGCCGGGCGTGGTGGCCGATTTCATCGAGGCGCTGGCAGACGGGGCGGGGCTGACCTCCCGCCAGGCGTACTGGCTGCGCCTGGCGACGGACGAGATCACCACGAACATCGCCCAGCACGGCTACCGGGGCGGGGCGGGCGTCGTGGAGCTGTCCGGGGAGATCGAGCACGACCGGCTGCGGGTCAGCATCGAGGACGACGCGCCGCCGTTCGACCCCGCCGGATACGATCCGGCACCGCGGCTGGCGCTGCCGCCCGCGCTGCGCGAGGAGGGCGGTTACGGGCTGCTCCTCGCCATGGGCAAGGTGGACGAGTTCCACTACGAGTACGTCGGCGGACGCAACCGCAACATCCTGATCATGCGACTGCTTGGAGGCGCGAATGCCGACGGCTCTGGTGGTTGCCGAGCCGGCTAACCCCATGTCCACGGCGGTGCTCGAACTCGACGGGGCGCTGCGTGAAGAGGGCTTCGAGGTCCAGCTCGCCGTCCCGGACGACCTGGTCCTGCGACACCCGCACCCCGACCTGCTGCTGATCTCGGCGGCGCTGGGGCTGCAGCGGATGGCGCTGGTCAGCCAGCGGTTCCTGGTCGACGGGCGGATGCCCACGATCGTGGCCTTTCCCGACGACGACATCGCCGCGCTGGAGGAGTGCGTACGCGGCGGGTTCGACTACGTGACCCGCCCGTTCCTGCCCGGCCTGCTGCGCAGCAGGGCCAACTCCTGCTGGGAACGCTGGCAGCTCAGCACCACGGTGGAGGAGATGGCGGCGCTGGCCAGCCTGCGGGAGTACGAGCGCGAGCTGCGCATCGCCCGCGACATCCAGGCCGGGTTCCTGCCGGAGTCGCTGCCGAGGATGGACGGATGGGAGATCGCGGCCAGCTTCCGGCCGGCCCGGCAGGTGGCCGGCGACTTCTACGACGTGTTCACCCTCGTCAACGGGCGCAGGCTGGCGCTGGTGGTGGCCGACGTGTGCGACAAGGGCGTGGGGGCGGCGCTGTTCATGGCGCTGATCAGGACACTGCTCCGGCACACGGCGGAGCACACCGGGTTCGTCCAGGACGTCGGCGACGACGCCGCCGCCGTGGCGCTGGACGGCTCGCCGGGAGAGTCCGCGCTGCCCCTGCTGTCGCTGGGGGCGGGCCCGCTGATCCAGGCGGTGGTCGGGACCAACCGATACATGGCCCGCAACCACATCAAGCAGGCGTATTTCGCGACGATGTTCTTCGGGGTGCTGGACCCGCACTCCGGGGACCTGGTCTACATCAACGGCGGGCACAATCCGCCCATCGTGGTGCGTGCCGACGGCCGCCAGACGATGCTGCCGCCGACGGGGCCCGCGGTCGGGATCCTGGCCGACAGCTCCTACACCCTGGGCCACGTGCAGCTGGGGCCCGGCGACTCGCTGTTCGCCTACACCGACGGGGTGGTCGAGGCCAGGAACGCCGCCCACGGCCTGTTCGGCACCCCCCGCCTCCAGGAGGTGCTGGGCGGGGCCGGGGCGCACGCCTCCCGCCTGCTGGCGGCGGTCGACGCCTCGGTGCGCACGTTCGTGGGGGCCGCCGAGCAGTCCGACGACATCACCACTCTGGCACTGAGCAGGAACCCCTTCTGAGGGGCCCGGCCCGGACCACGGCCGCCGCCCTTGCTCCGGGCCTCTCAGGCGGCCACCATCGACATGGCGACGGCGACGTCCCAGCCGGAGGCGGGCTCCCCGCCGTGGAAGCCCTCCGCCAGCAGCGTCGCCTCGTCCGCCCGCCCGGCCAGCAGGAGCGCGTCGATCAGGTACGCCGTCAGATGCGCCGCCAGCCAGGGCGGCCCCGCCTCCATTCCCCCGGCGGCGAGCGCGAGCGCGCGCCGCAGGTGGAAGACCGCCTCGTCGGGCCGGGTGCGCAGGCGGGTCATGGCCTGCGCCGCGTGCACGAACAGGGCGGTCTCCCTGTCGGTGCGCGTGATCGTGCCGACGTCGTCGGCGGAGCGGCCGTTCAACGCCATGATCCAGGCCCGGTAGGCGAGCAGCAGCGGCCGCTGCGCCGGCCCGGCGGCCACCGCCGCGCGCAGCAGGAACTCGGCGGCGGCCTCCGGCCGGCCCCGTCCGCAGGCGAGGTTGACCGCGCGGGCGAGCGCCAGATGCGGCGTGCGCTCCACCATTCCCTCGGGCAGCGAGTCCAGGAACGACATGCTGTCGCGCCCCCTGCCGCGCAGCAGCAGCAGGTGCGCCAGCGGCACCGAGACGGTGTGCCCCTCACCGCACCACGCCGCCGCCTTGCACAGTTCGAAGGCCCGGTCGAAGGCGAGCGCCGCCCAGGCGTCCCAGGTGGCCTTCACCAGGTGCGGGGTGGCCGCGGACGGGTCCATGGGTGGCAGCCACTCGGTGGCGCACTGGAACTCCCACCCGGCGGCGCCGCGGGTCAGGCGTTCGGTGAGCCGGCGCCCGACCAGGAAGTCGTGCAGCAGGCGGGGGTTGCCGCCGGTCGCCGCGTGCAGGGCGCCGGCGGTGGCCTGCCGTACGTGACCGCCGGCCAGCTCGGCCAGCAGGGCGGCCACCTCCTCGACGGTGAGCGGCGGCACGTCGACCGCGTACGCGCCCGGCTCGAACCGCAGGCGGTCCACCGGATCGGGGCGCCGCGCCGCGGGCCCGGACAGCGTCGTGACCAGCACCCTGGCACCCGGGCTCCCGCCCACGGCCGTGCGCAGCGCCATCAGGCTCTCCTCCGCGCTCACCTGCGCGTCGTCCATGACGAGCAGCAGCGGACGGTCCCCGGCGGCCGCCCCGACACGGGCGGCGACCTCACCGGGACCGTCCGCGGCACGCAGCCGGACGATCTCGTAACGCGCCGCCTCGGACGATTCGAGCACGCGCTCCACCAGCCGGCTGCGGCCCGAGCCCGGCTCACCGGCGAGGACAATAGGGCCTCCGTCGGCGGCCCCGAGGACTGACCGAATCGCGGCGAGCTGCTCGCTCCGGTCGATGAAATGCCACTTCATCTGGTTAATCCCCTCAATTGAATGGACAAATTCATGCTTTGGGAACAAAGCCGTAACGTCAATGCCGAAATGACGCAATCAGGCTAGAGGTGACAAATATTCCGTGAGGCTTCTAGACTCTGCCTTGCGATCCTGATCTGCTGACGCGGTGGAGGCATGCACGGGGGGTTCTGTGTCAGGCGACGGCTGGAGTCGGCAGGAGCTCGCGCGGTTCCTGCGGAGCAGGCGAGCACGGGTCACGCCGGGGCAGGTGGGCTTCCCCGAAGGGGGGCGCAGGACGAAGGGGTTGCGGCGCGAGGAGGTGGCGGTGCTCGCCGGCCTCAGCCCGACCTGGTACACCTACCTGGAGCAGGGGCGTGACATCAGGCCCTCCATCCAGGTGCTCGACAGCCTGGCCCGGGTGCTCGACCTCAGCGAGGACGAGCGCCGCTACATGCACACGCTGGTGCACGGCCAGGTCTCCAACCCGCAGCCGCTTGAGGGGCAGACGTGGGCGGGCGATGTGATGGGCCCGCTGGTGAGCCTCATGAGGGCCAGCGACTATCCGGTCTACGCCACCGACATCCACTGCGACCTGACCGCCTGGAACGACGCCGCCGCCGAGTGGTACGACGACTGGGGCAGCTACTCGCCCGAGCACCGCAACATGCTGCGCTGGCTGCTGGTCTCGCCCAAGGCCAAGGAGCGGCTGCCCGACTGGGAGCGCGTCACCTGCGACGTCATCGCCCGGTGGCGCTCGGAGCTGGCCAGGTGGCCGCACGACGAGCGACTGACCGACAAGATCGCTGAGTTCTCCCAGCTGAGCCCGCTGTTCGCCGGCCTGTGGCGCAGGCACGAGGTGCAGGAGCACCGCAGTCTCACGCGCCGGTTCCGGCATCCGCGCCTGGGCCTGCAGACCCTGCGCATGGCGCTCATGATCACCCCGGATGAGCCGCTGGTCGGGCTCGTGATCCATTTTCCTATGCACGCGAGCGAATAACGCGGTTTTCACCATCCCGGTATTTCGTCATCTGTTAATTGACACCCACGTGGGCGAGCCGGACCTTAGGTGATGTCGTTCGGCCAACCAACAACGGCGCCCGGGCATCGTCTAATTCACGATGACCCGGGCGCGGACGGGAACGGGGCCCCATGCACATCAACAGCGGGCGTGATCCCATCGCCATCATCGGTGCCGCCTGCCGGTTGCCCGGTGCGCAGAGCCCGGCCGACCTCTGGCAGATCGTCAGCGGGGGCCGGGACGTGATCGGCGTGATTCCCCAGGAGAGATTCGACATCGAGACCGCCTCCGGCCGCCGCCGGCCCGATGTCCTGCGGGGCGCGGGCGGCTACCTGGACGACATCGCCGGGTTCGACGCGCGCTTCTTCGGCGTCACGCCGTTCGAGGCCCTGCGGATGGACCCGCAGCAGCGGTTGCTGCTCGAGGTCACCTGGGAGGCGCTCGACGACGCGGGCATCCCGGCCGAGAGCCTGGCGGGGAGCGAGACCGGCGTCTACACGAGCCTGCTGCCCTCGGGGTACTGGGACCTGCTGCGCCGCTCGGGGATGTACGACATGCACGCCGCGCTCGGGGCCGCCGTCAGCGGCATCTTCCCCGGCCGCGTGTCCACCCAGCTCGACCTGCGCGGTCCCAGCATGGGCGTGGAGGCGGCCTGCGCGACGTCGCTGCTGGCGGTGCACGTGGCCTGCCGGGCGCTGTGGGCGGGCGAGACCGACCTGGCCATCGTCGGCGCCGCGAACCTGCAGATCGTGCCCGACCTGTATTTCGCGCTCGCGGACGCCGGCGTGCTGTCCAGTTCGGGCCGGTGCAAGTTCGGCGACGTGTCGGGGGACGGGTACGTGCGCAGCGAGGGCGTGGTGGCCCTGATACTCAAGCCGCTCTCGCGCGCCCTCGCCGACGGCGAGCACCCGTACGCGACGATCCTGGGCAGCGCCGCCACCCACGACGGCCGCACCGGCGGCTCGCTCGTCGCCCCCGGGCTGGAGGGGCACGAGACGATGCTGCGCAAGGCCTATCACGACGCCGGGGTCTCCCCCGGCGAGGTCGACTACGTCGAGGCGCACGGGCCCGGCACCCCCGCCGGCGATCCGACCGAGCTGGCCGCGCTGGACCTGGTCATGCGGGAGGGCCGGGAGCCGGGGCGGCGCTGCCTGGTCGGGTCGCTCAAGTCCAACATCGGCCACACCGAGTTCACCTCGGGGATGGCGGGGCTGCTCAAGACGGCCCTGGCGCTGCGGCACCGGACCATACCCGCGACGCTGCACGTGGTGGAGCCGCACGCCGTCCTGCGGGACCCGGCCGCGGCCGTCGAGCTCGCGCTGCTCACCCAGGACTGGCCGGAGCGGGGGGCGCCGGCCCTGGCGGGCGTCAACTCCTTCGGCATGTCGGGGACCAACGTCCACCTCGTGCTCTCCGAGGCGCCGCAGCCGGCGCGGCCCCGGCGCGGGCAGACCCGGCCCAGCTACGTCCTGCCCCTGTCGGCGCGGGACCCGAGGGCGCTCGACGCGCTCGCGGGCGCGTACGCCGACCTGCTCGAGACGGTGGGCGAGGACGAGGGGCCCGGCCTGCACGACGTGTGCTTCAGCGCGGGCGCCCGGCGCTCGCACCACGAGTACCGGCTGGCCGCGGTCGGCGACGACGCGCGCTCGCTGGCCGCGTCCCTGCGGGAGTTCCGCGCGAACGGGCGGGGCGACGGGCGGTCGCTGCACGCCGGCGAGCGCCGCGCGGCCAGGCGGCCGAAGGTGGTGTTCGTCTTCCCCGGCCAGGGCGGCCAGTGGGCGGGCATGGGCCGGCAGCTGCTGGCCGCCGAGCCGGCCTTCGCCCTGCGCCTGCACGAGTGCGCGCGAGCGGTGGCCGCCGAGCTCGGCTGGTCCCCCGTGGACATGCTGCTGCGCGGGGAGCGGTTGTCGCGCGTGGACGAGGTGCAGCCGACCCTCTGGGCGATGCAGGTGGCGCTGGCCGCCGTGTGGCGCGAGTGGGGCGTCGAGCCCGACCTGCTCATCGGCCACAGCATGGGCGAGATCGCCGCGGCGGTCACCGCGGGCGCGCTGAGCGTGGCCGACGGCGCGGCCGTGGTCGCCAGGAGGAGCCGGCTGCTGCGCGAGCTGCGCACGCCCGGCGCCATGTGGGCCGTGGGACTCGGCGAGGAGGCGGCCCAGCAGGCGATCGGCGAGCACTGCGGCCAGGTGAGCGTGGGGGTGGTCAACAGCCGGCACTCCACGGTCCTGTCCGGCGACCCCGAGAGGCTGGAGCGGGTCATCGAGCCGCTGCGCCGCGACGGCGTCTTCTGCCGCCAGGTGGACGTGGACTACGCCTCGCACGCGCCGCAGGTGGAGCCGGTGCGCGAGGCGCTGCTGGAGGCGCTGTCGAGCGTCAGGCCCGGCCCCTGCGCCGTGCCCATCCACTCCAGCGCCCGGGACCGGGTCGTCGACGGCACGGAGCTGGGCGCCGGTTACTGGTTCGACAACCTGCGGCTGCCGGTGCGCTTCGCCGCCGCCTGCCAGGCCGCGCTCGCCGACGCCCGGCCCACCGTGTTCATCGAGATGACCCCGCATCCGGTGCTGCAGACGGCGCTGGAGGAGGAGGTCGAGGCGGCGGGCGCGAACGCGAGCGTGGTGCCCTGCCTGCGCAGGGACGTGCCGGACGCGGCCGCCCTCGGCGCCGCGCTCGGCCAGGCGTACGTGCTGGGCTGCCGTCCCCGCTGGGACCGCGTCCACCCCGGAGGCGAGTACGTCCGGCTGCCCGGCTACTCCTGGCAGCGGCGCCGGTTCTGGCCCGGCTCGGCCACCTCCCCCGTCCCTCCCGAGCCCGCCCGTGAGCCCACCCATGAGCCCACCCATGAGCCCGCCCGCGAGCCGGCCCCGGGGCGGCACGGACGCCCGGATCTGGCAGCCCTGTCGGAGACGGAGTTGACCGCCGTGGTGGCCGACCTGGCCTCCCAGGTCCTCGCGATGCCCGGACACGAGATCGGGATGGACGTGCCGCTCACCCTGCTGGGGCTGGACTCCGTGCTGGCGACCAGGTTCCGCGAGCGGGTGCGGCGCGAGCTGGGCGTGGACGTGCCGGTCCGCAGCCTGCTCGGCCCGAGCACGCTGCTCGACCTCACCACCGAATTACGCTCGGCGGCCACCGTGTGAGGTGCGGTCGCCGCTGTCGAGACGGGGCTCCGGGTCGTCCGGAGCCCCGTCTCGACTCTTTGCGAAGGTGGCATTCCGACTGCTAGCACTAACTGATTCTTGGGCAATCCAGTCAAGAGCCGGAAGGATACGGGCATGGTGACAGCCGTGTTGGGAACGCTGGCCGGCGCCGCGCTCGTGGCGGCGGTGTGGCTGAGCGTCGTGCTGACCGTGTTCACCCCTCGTGGCAGGCCGACCCGGCTGGTCCGCGGTGTGCTGCGGGCCTTCGCCGGCCCCATCCTCGCGATGGCCGGCCGGGTCCCGCCCGTCCTGCGGGAACCGCTGCTCGACCTGTGCGGGCCGCTGGCCGTCGTCACGGTGGCCGCGATCTGGCTCGGCGTGTCCTCGGCCGGGTTCGCGCTGCTGGAGGGCACGCCGCTGCGCGAGGCCGAGTGGGCCTCCAGGCTGCTGATGGTGGCGGCCATCACGACGTACCTGGGACATTTCCTGTCCGCCTACGCCCGGCGGGAGCGGCTGGTCGCCAGGCTGGCCGGCAGCGTGTGCAACCCGCGCGACGCCGACACCATGCTCGCGTCCTACCTCAAGACCGGCTCGCGCGACCACCTCGACACCCTGTTCGCCGAGTGGACGGGGTGGATGGCCGAGGTGGAGCACTCCCACCTCGCCCATCCGGCGCTCACGTTCCGCCGCCCCGCCGGCGACCTCGACTGGCTCAAGGCCGCGGTCATCGTCCTGGACGTGGCCGCGCTCATCGAGGCGCTCGCGCCGAGCTGGGCTCCGGCACACACGAAGGCGCTGCTCACGACGGGGACGCACTGCATGCACCGGCTGACCCACGGGCTGTGCATCACGCTGCCGCCCATCCCGGTGAGCCTGCAGGGGCGAGAGGAGCGCAACTTCTCCGACACGCTGCTGCTGGCCCACGAGGCGGGCCTGCCGGCCGAGCGCGACCCGGTGGAGGCGTGGACCGTCTTCCAGGACCTGCGCACCGGGTACGCGCCGCACGCCTACGCCATCGAGACCCGGCTCCGTTACGACCGGGTCGAGGAGCCGGACGACGTCGGCGACTGACGCCCGCCGGAGTGGCCGGCCCCCGTCACGGTCTGTCCCGGATAGGCGATGACGCCGCTGAGACCGGCGCCCTCGGCGACGCGTACCTCGTGGCCGAGCGCGGTGAAGCCGTCGATGACGGCCGGGCGCTCCAGCGACGAGTCCACCCTGGCCATCACGCCCACGTACGCGTCGCTGAGCCGCGCGCCCGGCCCGATGATCGCGCCGTCCAGGCAGGCCACCCGTTCCAGGCGGCACCACGGGTGCAGGTCCGCCTCGTCGCCGACGTACGCGTCGCGCAGCACGACGCCGGGACCGATCTCGACGTCCCGGCCGATCCACGCGCCGGGGCCCACGTGGACGAGCCCGGCGGCCAGCTTCTCGGCCAGCGTCAGCCCGCTGACCTCGTCGCGGCGCGCCAGCGAGGAGGGGTGGATCACGGGCCCGTCCGGGAGCCGCAGGCTCGGGTAGCCGCCGGCCAGGGCCTCGGCCATGGTGAGCAGGTACGCGCGGGGGTTGCCCAGGTCGCCCACCTTGGCCAGGGGCGAGCACATGACCCGGTGGCCGCGCGACACCAGCCACGGCAGCAGGTCGCCGCCCCAGTCGAGCCCCCGCCCGGCCAGCGCCGCCAGCTCTGCGGTGGCGCCCAGAGCCCGCAGCCTGGCGCAGTCCACCAGGTAGAGGCCTGCGTTGATGGGCACCCTGTCCAGGTCGGCGGCCACCGCCGCGATGGTCTCCATGGGCGGCTTCTCGATGAAGCGCTGGATCCGGCCGGCGCCGTCCGCGAGCGCCAGCCCGTACGTGCCCGCCACCTCCGCCGCCGTCCGATGGACCAGGCCGACGGTCACCACCGCCCCGCTCGCCAGGTGGTCGCGCGCCAGCGCCGCCAGGTCGAACTCGAACAGCGAGTCGGTCGGGAGCACCAGGGCGTGGCCGAGCAGGCCGTGCTCCTCGATCACGCTGAGCGTCGCCTGCCCCGAGCCGGTGTTGGACCGGTCCGTACGCGGCCGCGAATAACGCACCGACACCCCGAGCCGCTCGCCGTACCCCAGCGCCTCCTTGACCTGGTAACGATTCTCCCGGCCGTTGGCCGCCACGTGGAAACTCGTTATTCCCTGATCGCGCAGGGCCGCGACGAGCCATTCGATGACCGGCCGGCCGAGAAAAGGGACGGCGGCCTTGCTCCTCATGTGACCGGAACCTTCGAGGGTGAGCGGGCGGGCGCGGAGGCCGCGGCCGCCGGCGAGCGCGATGGCGGCAATAGAAGGCATGGCAACCTCCAAGGACAGCGGGCGGTGAGTTATTCGTACCATTCGCGCCCGGAATATGGCCCGTTTCGGCCAGAGAACGCCGCTATTTCGTCAGGTCCGCGTCTGACAAAAGCACCGTGGTTTCCGTTAAGTCAGGGTGCCGCCGGCGCGGGCCGGATATTTATCGTGGGCCTCCCTGACGTGTCTCGCCAAGGAGGAGACCGTGCGCGCAGCCGCCATCACGCAACTCAACTCCCCATGGGAGTTCCAGGACCTCCCCGACCCCGAGCCGGGGCCCGGCCAGGTCGTCGTACGCATTCAGGCGTGCGGCATGTGCTTCAGCGACGTACTGGTCCACCGCGGCCACTGGCCGGTGCGGCTGCCGATCGTGCCGGGGCACGAGCCGGTGGGCGAGGTGGTGGCGCTCGGCCCCGGCGCCACCACCCTGCGGGTGGGCGACCGGGTCGGCGTCTCGTGGATGCAGCGCGGCGAGGGGCGCTGCGTCCAGTGCCAGAGCTGGCATCCGGTGGCCTGCCCGCACACCCAGACCTGGATGGACATGGGCGGCGGCTACGCCGACCTGATGGTGGCCTGGGAGTCCGGGTGCACGCTGCTGCCCGACGGCCTCGACTACACCGACGCGGCGGTGGCCTTCTGCGCCGGCTTCACCTCGATGAGCGGCCTGCGCAACGCCGATCCCCGGCCGGGCGAGCGGGTCTGTGTGCTGGGCGTCGGCGGGCTCGGGCACATGGCGGTGCAGCTGGCCGCCGCCATCGGCCTGGAGACGGTCGTGCTCACCACCTCGCCCGACAAGGCGGAGTACGCCAAGGAACTCGGCGCCGCGGAGGGCGTCGTGGTCGGCGACGACCCCGGCAAGGCGCTGGCCGACGCCGGCGGCGCCGACATCATCCTGGCCACCACCACCTCGGCGGACCTCGTCGCCCGCGTGCTGTCCGGCCTGCGCTACGGCGGGCGGCTGGTCACGATGGGCGTCACCGGCCCGCTGAAGATCGACGACATGATGACGCTGCTGTTCAAGCAGTGCTCCATCAAGGGCAGCACCCACAACAACCGCTCCGACCTGATCGAGGTGCTCACGCTGATGGCCGCGGGCAAGGTCAGGCCGCGCGTGGAGACCTACCCGTTCGCCGAGATCAACGAGGTGCTCAAGCGGGTGGAGGCAGGCCAGGTGCGCTACCGCGCCGTACTCACCCCCAACTGAGGAGGATCCCCGCATGTCCGAGCCCCCGATCGTCATAGCGAACCGGGAGCACCTGTGGTGGCTGCTCAACGAGGCCTCACAGCTGGAACACATGATCCTGAGCCAGTACCTCTTCGCCGAGGCCAGCCTCAAGAGCGGGACGGAGGACGGCCTGACGGCCGAGCAGGCGGACGCGGTCGCCGGCTGGCGCAAGGTCCTGCACTCCATCGCGGTCGAGGAGATGCTCCACCTGGCGCTGGTGTCCAACCTGCTGGCCGCCATCGGGGCGGCGCCGACCTTCACCCGCCCGAACTTCCCGCAGCGCTCGGGATACTTCCCGTCGGGCATCCAGCTCGATCTGCTGCCCTTCGGCGAGCAGGCGTTACGCCACTTCCTGTACCTGGAGCGCCCCGAGGGCATGCAGTTGCAGGACGCCGCGGAGTTCCAGCCGGTGCCGCCCACCCGCGCCCGGCTCGACCCCGCCGACCTCATGCCGAGGGGGCAGGAGTACGCGACGATCGGCCACCTGTACCGCGGGATCGAGGAGGGCCTGCGGGCGCTGTGCGCCGAGCTCGGGGAGCGGGCCGTGTTCGTCGGGTCCCCGCGCGCCCAGGCCACGCCGGAGCTGTTCCGCTGGCCCCAGCTCGTCGCGGTCACGGACCTGGAGTCCGCGTTCGCCGCGGTGGATCTCATCATCGAGCAGGGCGAGGGCGCGCGTGGCTCCTGGGAGCAGGCCCACTACGGGCGCTTCCTCGCGGTGTGGCGGGAGTACGAGGAGTTGCGGGCGCTCGACCCCGGCTTCGACCCGGCGCGGCCGGCGCTGGCCGCCTACCTCAAGCAGCCCTACGACATCGTGGATCCCCAGCCGCTCATCACCGACCCCGGCACCCGCCGGACGGCCGAGCTGGCGGCGGTGGCCTACGAGCTGGTGCTGCACCTGCTGACCAGGTTCTTCACGCACACCGACGAGAGCGAGGAGCAGCTGGGCCTGCTCGTCGGCACGTCGATCAGCATGATGGCCGACGTGCTGCGGCCGCTGGCCACCGCCATGACCACACTGCCCGTCGGCCCCGAGCATCCCGGCCGCACGGCGGGCTTCGCGTTCGAGATGTACTACGCCATGAGCAACTTCGTGCCCTGGCGCGAACCCTCGTGGGCGCTGCTGCACGAGCGCATGAGAGTGCTCGTGCAGCGCTG
>NZ_JBIEIS010000089.1:0-21939 GCF_043496855.1 Nonomuraea sp. JJY05 | reverse complement strand
GCTGCTGGCCGACCGGGGCTACGACCCGGTCATGGGCGCCCGTCCGCTCCGCCGTACGATCCAGCGAGAGCTCGAGGACTCGCTGTCGGAGAAGATCCTGTACGGCGAGCTCCGGCCGGGGCAGGTCGTCAAGGTGACCATCGAGGGTGAAGGCGACAACGCCAAGTTCATCTTCAAGGGCGAGTCCGCCTCCAAGGTCCCCGACTCGGCCGCCGCCATCGCGGCCCCGATCCAGCACTGACGGATCCCGAAAACCCCCGTGTGAATCCCTCACACGGGGGTTTTCCATTTCCAGCTTGTGAGCTCCCCGGCGGCTGGGGCGGCGGCTGCGCCTACCGGCCGTGGGTCTCGGCTCGTCGCGTATCCCGCCGCTGAAGTGGCGCTTACCGGTCCCCGGGCGCTTCGCCGTCTGGCATCCTTTGATCTCCACGTCGCTGAGCCCGCTACACGTTCCATGTGGCTGGGGGCAGCGGCTCCGGTTCCAGCCGTGGGCTCGTGTCGTAGCGGCGGTGTTCGCGTCAGGCCCGGTTCTCCCTGGGAACCTCGGCTCCGGTCGGGGGTGAAGGGCAGTCGGCGCGGTGGTCCCACTCGGTCGTTGCGTAATTGTTGGGGTACCGGGTGTGCCGCCACCGCGAGTAGTACTACACTGCGTAGAGCATCGCCAAGTCGCATCCAAGCGAATCACAAGATCGTGTTCCTAGGCTGAGGCCTGCTCCCTGGGGAGTAGCGCGAAATCAACTCTGGGCGGACGCGTGACCCCCGAACGAGCAGCCATGCTCTCAAGGGTCAGCATCGTCCAAGGCGGGCGACGGAACACAAAGAGCAAGCCGTGGAGGAAACCGATGCGCCTGCGTCACAATGACGGAACGCTCGTTCACCTCGCCTACAACGCGGGCATCCACCCTGCCGAGGACCTGGAGAACCTGATCGCCCACCTGACCCGCTACGCGGTTCCGGTGCGCAAGCGGCTGGGCGTGGAGCGGATGGGCATCGGGTTGTGGCTCTCGCCGAGCGTCGCCGACCATCTCACGGCCGACCGTATCGAGCTCGTACGGCTGCGCCGCTCCCTGGAGGAGCGCGGCCTGGAGGTCGTGAGCCTCAACGGCACCGGCGGCCGCAACCAGGAGGTCCCAGGCCCCGACTGGGCCAAGCCCGAGCGTTACCGCTACACCAAGGCCCTGGCCAAGATTCTGGCGTTCCTGCTGCCGGAGGACGTGCGGTTCGGGAGCATCTCGACGATCCCGATCGGGTGGCGCCGCGACTGGCCGGCCGACCTGCACTCGATCGCCACCCGCCGGCTGGAGCGCTTGGCGCGCGAGCTGCGCGGCATCTACAGCGTGACGGGGAAGACCATCAGGGTCGGGTTCGAGCCGTGGCCCGGGTGCGTGCTGGAGACGACCGAGCAGGCCCTTGAGCGGGTCGGCGGCATCGACTCCGAGCACCTGGGCGTGTGCCTGGACGCCTGCCACCTCGCCTGCGGGGCCGAGGAGCCGGGTGCGGCCCTGAAGGGGCTGGCCGAGGCCGGCGCGCCGGTGGTCAAGCTGGGGCACGTGCACAACCACACGGGGGAGACGCCGAGCACGGGGGCCGTACTGCACGACACGCTGACGGCCATGCTGTCGGGCGCGGTGAGCGGCAGTGCGCACATCGAGGTCGAGACGCACAACCTGACCGTGCCGGGACGCGCCAAGGGGCCGGGGGCTCTGGTGTCGCTGCTGGCCGAAGAGCTGGCCTGGGCCCGTACGAACCTGACCAGCCTGGGCCTCCAGCTGGCCGCCTGACAGCCGGTCTGGGCACCGCCCGGGCTGGCGCACCGATCGGGACGAGCGCCGCCTGGGCTTAACACCGCCCAGGCTTAGCAGTGCCGCTCGGGGCGCGTGGGGACCAGGCTGAGCGCCGCCCGTCTGAGCACCGCCCGTCTGAGCACCGCCCGTCTGAGCGCCGTCTCCAGGCGTCGTCCGCCTCAACGCCGTCCGCCTCAACGCCGTCCGTCTCAACGCCGTCCGTCTGGGTGCCGGTCGCTTGAGCGCCGTTCGTCTCGGCGGCGCCTGAGCGCCCGCCGTCTGAGCCCTGTCCATGGGCGGCACCCGCCTCAGCGCCGCTCTGAGAGCTGCTAAGAAGCCTGGGCAGGTCGTGTTCGGCGGCTGCCGAGCCGGTAGGGCAGTGCCGTCGCTGGGGTGTCCGACCGGCGCGGGGCGGTGGGTCGGCGGGGGCGGGGGGCGTCAGAGGCCGCCGAACCAGCCCGGGGTGTCCAGGCGCCAGAGATCGGCAGGGGTCATCCTGCGTAGGTCCGACTCCAGGGCCTGCAGGCGGTCCTCGCCGAGTTCGGCGGCCCAGCGGGCGCGCAGCGTGTCGAAGATGCGGGCCGACCGGTTCAGGGCGTCCATCCCGTACGGGGTGAGCCGGACGATCTTGCGTCTGGTGTCGTGGGGATCGGTGGTCCGTTCGACGTAGCCGATGCGTTCCAGGGTGTCGATGGTCTTGCCCGCCGCCTGTTTGGACACCCCGAGCGTGCGGCCCAGTTCGACGGCCGTGGTGCCGCCCGGGCCGATCGCCTGCATGACGAACCCGTGCATGGGCCGTATGTCGGGATGCCCCTGCCGGGCGAGCTCGGCGTGGAGCTCGTCGATCAGCACCCTGAACGCGAGCAGCAGGCGCAGCGGAAGTTCGAAGCCTTGGCTTGACATGATGGACAACCTGGTTAACTATATAGACAACGTAGTTGCCCATCTTAAAGGAGTTCATCGATGTCTGTTGTCATGGCCGCCGATTCCCGCAAGACCGAGACGCCCAACGGCGTCATGACCACGCTCGCCTCTCCGACCCAGGGCGGGGCGGGGCAGGCCGTGTGGCGGGTGGACGCCAAGCCGGGCATGGTGGGGCCGGTGCACGCGTTCGACGTCGAGCTGGTGTGGACCTGGCTCGACGGGACCGCCGTCGTCGAGCTGGGCGGCGAGCGGTTCGAGGTGGGCCCGGGGGACACCATGGTGCTGCCGGCGGACGTGAGCCGCCAGATGTTCGCGGACCCGGAGCGCGGGTTCGTGTCCATCGTGGCAGCGCCCGCCGGGGCGCGGGCCTACAACCCGGACGGGGTGTCGGAGCCGGACGCCTGCGACCTGGCGCCCAAGGATGCGGAGCGCATCGTGCCGCTCTGGGTCAGGTAGTCCCATGGGGGAGGCGAGGTGCCGCTCTGGGGCAGATGGTCCCAGGGGGGAGGCGGTTAGGCGCCGTTCTGGGTCAGGTGGCCCGTGGGGGAGGTGGTTAGGCGCCGTTCTGGATCAGGTGGCCCGTGGGGGAGGTGGTTAGGCGCCGTCCTGGGTCAGGTGGTCGCGTGAGGGAGGCGGTAGGTGCCGTCGTCCAGGTGCTCGGCCAGGCCGTCGGCGATCAGGCCGTCGAGGGCGCGCTCGCGCTGGACGGCGTCGTCCCACACCACGTCCAGAGCCGCCTTGGGGACGGGGCCGTGGGCCTTCCGCAGCACCTCCAGCAGGCGGCCCCGGCACTGCCGGTCGGTGCCCGCGTACGTCTGGCCCTTGCGCGCGGGGCCGGCGTGCGGCGGCTTGCCCGCCAGGCGCCAGGCGCACACGTGGGTGATCGGGCAGTCGGCGCAGCGCGGGGCGCGGGCCGTGCAGACGAGGGCGCCCAGCTCCATCACGGCCACGCCCCAGCGGGCCGCGCCCAGCTCGGGCAGGAGGGCCTCCGCCAGCCGCCGCTCGGCCGCTGAGGTGGCCGTGGGAGGGTATTCCTCCGCGCGTACGGCCCTGGCGAAGACCCGCCGGACATTGGTGTCCAGGACGGCGTGGCGGCCGCCGTAGGCGAAGCTGGCGACCGCGGCGGCGGTGTATTCGCCGATGCCGGGCAGGGACAGCAGGGTCTCGTGATCGGACGGCACCTCGCCGCCGTGCTCCTCGGTGATGGCCTTGGCGCAGGCGTGCAGGCGCAGCGCCCGGCGCGGGTAGCCGAGCCGCCCCCAGTGGCGTACGGCCTCTCCCGGCTGCTGGGCGGCCAGCGCCGCGGGGGTGGGCCAGCGGTCCATCCACTCGTGCCAGATGGGCAGGACGCGTACGACCGGGGTCTGCTGGAGCATGATCTCGCTCACCAGCACGCCCCACGGGGTCGCGTCGGGGGCGCGCCACGGGAGGTCTCGGGCGTTGTCCTCGTACCAGTCCAGAACGGGGGCGTGCAGGAGGTTCGGCTCAACCACGCGGTCAAGCGTATTCGGAGAAGAGGGCCTCTCGGCGTGTCGTCACTTGTTGTAGCCGCATGGCTACCATCCTGTGCCTATGGATCCGGATACTATGCGCGGCGACGGCGGTGACGTCTACTGGCGGCGCCGGATGAGCGTGCTGGTGGCGGTGCTCGTCGTGGTGGCCGTCGTGGCGTGGGCGTGCTCCAGCGGGAGCAGCGGGCCGGAACGCACGTCCAGTGCGAAATCGTCACCGAGTGCGACACCCGCCGTCGATCCCCTGCTGGCGGGCCTGCGTACGCTCGCGATGGGCACGGCCAGCCCGTCCCCGTCCTCGTCCGCCCCCCGGCCGACCCCCGCGGCGCTCCCCAGGCACCCCGGCGACCCCTGTACCGAGCAGGACCTCGTGCTGAGCATGCAGGGCGGCAGGGAGCCGATCTACACGGGCGACAGCCGGCCCACGTTCATGATCACCCTGGTGAACACGGGCTCCGTGATGTGCACCGCCGACGTGGGACCGCGCGCCATGGAGATCCGCATCACGTCGGGCGCCGACCGCATCTGGTCCACCGCCGACTGCGTCAGCGGGGTGGGCTCGGAGGTCAAGGAGCTGCAGCGCGGGGTGCCGTACGTCCGCTCCCTGGTGTGGGATCGGCACCGCTCCAGCGCCGACTGCCGTTCGACGCCGACCGCCGCGCTGCCCGGCACGTACGTGGCCACCGTGCGCATGGGCCAGCTCCGCACCGTCAAGGGCGTCTTCCACCTCCGCTGAGGAGACCAGCGCATATGTCGTGATTTCTCCACTCATGATCCGGACTCACAGTAGAGTGAGCCGGTCATGTGATCATGGAGGAGTCGTTATGAGGCAGACGATCGGCCGTTCGGTTCTGGTGGCGGTGCTGGCCGCGAGCTTGGTGCCGGTCGGTGTCGCGTCCGCGTCCGCCGCCGGGCGCAAGCCGGCCTTCGGGCCGCTCGGGTACGGCAACCTGAGGCTCGGGATGACCGCCGCGAAGGCGAAGGCGACCGGGAGGATCGTGCACAAGCCCGGCGGAGACTCCGCCAGGTGCACGACGTGGGACCTCAAGGAGAGCCAGTACCCCGAGTACCGCGTGGGGATGTACATCTCGAAGAAGCTCGGCGTGGTCGTGATCGTCGCACCCCCCGGCGCCAGGACCCCTCAGGGCATCGGCATCGGCTCCACCAGCGCGCAGCTCAAGGCCTCCTACCCCAAGCTGCGGCGCGGCCCGGGCGGCTACCCCGCGGCCACCGTGCCCGGCAACAAGAAGGCGTACTACCTCTTCAACGAGCGCAAGGGCGAAGTGGTAGAGATGAGCCTCGTGATGGCCAAGCAGGACTGCCTCAGGGTCAACTAGGGCCGCGTCGGAGGGCCATTGCTCTGCAACTGACCCGACACGCCCTCGTCGCCTGGCACCTGACGAAGGGGGAGAGAATGACCACGCAGACCCACCCCGTCGACCACGAACTCATCCAGGCCGCCGCGCACGTGGCCCGCACTCGCTGCCAGGGTGACAACCACACCATGGCAGCCGCGGCCCGTGCCCGGGACGGCCGGATCATCACCGCGATGAACGCCTACCACTTCACGGGAGGACCCTGCGCCGAGCTGGTACTCATCGGCGCGGCGGCCGCCCAGGGCGCCTACGACCTGGACACGATCGTCGCCGTGGGCGACCGCGACCGAGGCGTCGTCCCCCCGTGCGGCCGCTGCCGCCAGGTCCTTCTCGACTACTTCCCCGCCCTCAAGGTGATCGTCGGCCAAGGCGACCGCATCCGAACGGTCCTCGTCACCGATTTGCTCCCCGAAAGCTACGTCTGGGCCGATCACCAGCTCGACGCCGAATAATCCGCGCCACTCAGCACGGGCTGACACCGTCAGCCGGCAACAAGGCGAACGTCGCCTGATGCGGCACCAGGCCCCGCATCCCAGGCGTGGATGTGCGAGAAGGTCTCCCTGGCCGGCTCGTCATCGGGTGATGCGTCCGGCGGAGCGCGAGAGGGCGACAAGCACGTCCGCGCCTTTGCGGAGCTGGAGGGACGGAGCCGCCGGGAGGCGATGCCCGAGGAGTCAGATGGCGCGTGGCGCCCCTGCCGCATCCCGGTCCGGGGCCTCAGACGTAGCGCTCCAGGATGGAGGACTCGGCGAGGCGGGAGAGGCCCTCGCGGACGCTGCGGGCGCGTGACTCGCCGACCCCGCCCACCGCCTGCAGGTCGTCGATGCTCGCCGCCAGCAGCTTCTGCAGGCCGCCGAAATGGTTGACCAGGCGGTCGACCACCGTGGCCGGGAGGCGGGGGACCTTGGCGAGCAGGCGGAAGCCGCGGGGGCTGACCGGGCTCTCCAGCTTGTCGGCGCCGGAGTGGCCCATGACGTGGGCGACGGCCGTGAGGTCGAGCAGCTCGCTGCCCGACAGCTGGTCGAGGTCGTGCATCGCCTCGACCAGGCGCCGCTGGCGGCGGCCCGAGGGAGCGGGGAGGTAGTCGCGGATGACCAGCTCCCGCTCCGAGTCGACCCCCGCCACCAGCTCGTCCAGCTGCAGGGACAGCAGGCGGCCGTCAGTGCCCAGCTCCACCACGTAGCCCTTGATCTCGTCGGAGATCCTGCGGACCATCTCCAGCCGCTGGGCCACCGCGGACACGTCTCGGACCGTGACCAGGTCCTCGATCTCCAGGGCCGACAGGGTGCCGGAGACCTCGTCGAGGCGGTGCTTGTAGCGCTCTAGGGTGGCCAGGGCCTGGTTGGCCTTGGAGAGGATGGCCGCCGACTCCTCCAGCACGTAGCGGATGCCGTCGAGGTAGAGGGCGATGATGCGCATCGACTTGCTGATGGCGATGATGGGCAGGCCGGTCTGCCGGGCCACGCGCTGCGCGGTGCGGTGGCGGGTGCCGGACTCGTCGGTGGGGATGGACGGGTCGGGCACCAGGTGCACGGCGGCGCGTACGATCTTGTGGTCGCCGCTCAGCACGATGGCGCCGTCCATCTTGGCCAGCTCGCGCAGCCTGGTGGCGGAGAAGTCGACGTCGAGCTCGAAGCCGCCGCTGCACAGCTCCTCGACGACCCTGTTGTAGCCGAGCACGATCAGCCCGCCGGTCTGCCCGCGCAGGATCCGCTCCAGGCCGTCGCGCAGAGGCGTGCCCGGGGCCACCGCGGCCAAGGCCTCGCGACGGCGGTCGTCCAGACTCCTATCCACCTGACCCCCGTGTCGATCGGTCACGCTCAGCTTAGCCGCGCTAGGTCACGTGCGTGAGGGCGTCCCAGACGTTCTCCGCCTGCACCACCTCGAACCCGGGCGCGAACGCCACCGGCCCCACAGGCACCAGAGCACGCTGTCCGTTACGCTTGCGGCCGGCTTCTTCGAGCGATCCGGTCGGCACGAGGGCCCGCTTGAAACCGAGCCTGGCCGCCTCCGTCAGCCTCCTGCGCACGTCCTTGACCGGGCGCAGCTCGCCGGCCAGGCCCACCTCGCCGAGCGCCACCAGGCCCGGCGGCAGCGGCTTGTCGCCGGCGGCGCTCGCGACGGCGAGCATGACCGACAGGTCGACGGCTGGGTCGGCCAGCTTGATGCCGCCCACGGTCGCGGTGAACACGTCGCAGCCGCCCAGCCGGGCGTTGAGCCGGCGCTCCAGCACCGCGAGGATCATCTGCACGCGGTAGGTGTCGAGGCCCGACGACGTGCGCCTGGGCTGCTGCGCCTCGGTGCGCGCGACCAGGGCCTGGACCTCGGCGGGAAGCGGGCGGGTGCCCTCGACCGTGACGGTGACGCAGGTGCCGGCCACCGGCTCGCTGCGCCGCGAGACGAACAGGCCGCTCGGGTCGGTGATGCCCTCGATGCCGCGCTCGTGCAGGTCGAAGCAGCCGACCTCGTCGGTCGGCCCGAACCGGTTTTTGATCGCGCGCACCATGCGCAACCTGGAGTGGCGGTCGCCCTCGAAGTTGAGCACGACGTCGACGAGGTGCTCCAGCGTGCGCGGGCCCGCGATCGAGCCCTCCTTGGTGACATGGCCGACCAGCACGGTGGCCATGTTGCGCTCCTTGGCCAGGCGGACCAGGTTGGCGGCCACCTCGCGCACCTGCGTCACCCCGCCGGGCACGCCGGTGGCCTGCGCCGAGCCGATCGTCTGCACCGAGTCGACCACCAGCAGCGTGGGCTCGACCTTCTCCACGTGGGCGATCAGGGCCGACAGCTCGGTCTCGGCCGCGAGGAAGAGGCGGTCGCGGATCGCGCCGATGCGGTCGGCCCGCAGCCGCACCTGGGCCGCCGACTCCTCGCCCGTCACGTAGAGGACCGTCTCGCGCTCGGCGATGCGGGCCGCGGCCTCGAGCAGGAGCGTGGACTTGCCGATGCCCGGCTCGCCCGCGAGCAGCACCACCGCCCCCGGCACCAGGCCGCCGCCGAGCACCCGGTCGAGCTCGCCCACGCCGGTCGTGCGCGCGGTCGCCACCTCGGCCTTGACCTGCCCGATCGGCACCGCGGGCGAGGTGATGGCGCCGGCCTGGACGACATTGGCGCCGGCGCGCGCGCCCTCCTCCTCGACCGTGCCCCACGCCTGGCACTCGCCGCACCTGCCCACCCACTTGGTGGTGCGCCAGCCGCACTCGGCGCAGCGGTATCCAGGCTTCTGGGCAGTCTTGGCCATGTCGAGCAGGCTAGCGGGACGCGCCGACAATCCTCGACAGGTACGCGCCCCGGGCGCCACGCCAGTTCCGGCTCGAAGGCGGAGCCTTCCACGCCACGACAATCCCGGCACGAAGGGGAAGCCCCCGGCGCCACGCCAGTCCCGGCTCGAAGGGGAGCCCCCGCGTTACGCCAGGCCCAGCTCGGAGACCAGCATGCGCTTGGGCTTGGCGCCGACGATCTGCTTGACCGGCTCGCCGTTCTCGAACAGCAGCATCGTCGGGATGCCCATCACGCCGTAACGGGCCATGGTCTCGGGGTTCTCGTCGGTGTTGAGCTTGCCGATGGTCAGCCCGTGCTCAGCCTCGATCTGGTCCAGCACCGGCGCCACCATGCGGCACGGGCCGCACCACTCGGCCCAGAACTCGACCAGCACCGGCTTGTCGCTCTTGAGCACCTGCTCCTCGAAGTTCTCGGTGGTCAACGTGATCATGTCTATCCCCTTACGAAGCAACCTGGGCACGATTGCGCGAGCTGGGCGGCGACCTCGGCACGGCGGGCGAGCAGGACGCGGATCTCCTCGTCGATCTCGTTGAGCTTGCGCTCGTAGACCTCGACCGACTCCGCGCACGAGCCTCCCGTGCTGTGCCCCCGGCGCAGGCAGTCGATGAACGGCCGGGTGTCCTCCAGCGTGAACCCGATGCTGAGCAGCGCCCGGATCTCGGACACCAGCCTGACGTCGTCCTCGCTGTAGTCACGGTAGCCGTTGGACCCGCGACGGGCTCTGAGCAGGCCGTGCTGCTCGTAATAGCGAAGTGAGCGGGTGCTCACCCCCGTACGTTCCGCCAACTCTCCGATGCGCATGCCTTCACGGTAAACGTTGACACCGACGTCAATGTCAAGCGGCGAGGGAAGGCGGCGGCTCCCCAGCGACCGAGCCCGCCTCCACGGAGTGGAGGCCATGAATTCAGTAGTAGCGCCAGCGCAGCACGTTCGGGTAGGGGAGTTCCAGGCCGGGCGTCTCGGCGATGGCCTGCTCGGCCACCTCGGGCGTGAACTCGATGCGCAGCACCGCCTCCAGCTCCGCCCGCCGCTCGAAGACCATCCTGAGGTCCAGCGGCCGCCGCTGCCAGCCCTGCCGGTCCCAGAACGACTCGACCTCACGGACGGAGTACGTCGGCACCGTACGCGAGAACCAGCGGCCGAACGCCCCCCGCGTGGCGTCGAGGTCGAGGACGAAGGCCGCGCCGCCGCGGCGTACCACCCGGGTCAGCTCGCGCAGGCCCGGCTCGCAGCCGGGGCCGAAGAAGTACGCCCAGCGCGCGATGGCCACGTCCACGCTCGCGTCGGGCAGCGGCAGGTCCTGGGCCGCGGCGGCGTGGACGGTCACGTTGGCCAGCGCGGCGCAGCGGCGCACGGCGAGCGCGGCCAGGTCGCCGTGCGGCTCCACACCGATCACCTGCGCGGCCTCGGACGCCAGCGCGGGCAGGTGGAACCCGGTGCCGCAGCCCACGTCGAGCACGGTGGCGCCGTTCCAGGGGCGCAGGGCGCGCATCGCCGCGTCGGCCGCGCCTTGGGGGTCGACGGCGCGGTTCTCCAGCTCGTAGATCTGGGGGGTGTTCCAGATGTTCGGGCTCGGGATCGCACCTTTCGCTATCCGTGGCATGCCCCAAAGTTAAGCCAGCCGCCGTACGCGGCTCACCAAAGGGGCTTTCGCGCCAGAACGGCTCCACCGGCTTAGGCTGGCAGCGTGGCTGATGTCATCCGCGTGCCCAATGCGAAGATCGCATTGTCCACGGCTTCGGTATATCCGGAACGCACTCCCGACGCGTTCGAGCTGGCCGCGCGCCTGGGTTACGACGGTGTCGAGATCATGGTGGGCGCAGACCCCGTGAGCCAGGACATCGACGTGATCGAGCGGCTGTCCGACCACTACAAGGTCCCGGTGCTGGCCATCCACGCGCCCTGTCTGCTGGTCACCCAGCGAGTCTGGGGCCGCGATCCCTGGGCCAAACTGGTCAAGGCGCAGAAGGCCGCCGAACGGCTGGGCGCCGCGACGGTCGTGGTCCACCCGCCGTTCCGCTGGCAGCGCGACTATGCCCGCGAGTTCGAGACGGGGCTGGCCAGGATGCGTGACGAGACCGACGTCACGTTCGCGGTCGAGAACATGTTCCCTCTGAAGGCCAGGGGCAACGACGTGGTGCCCTACTCGCCCGACTGGAACCCGATCGACTACGACTTCCCGCAGGTCACGCTCGACCTGTCGCACACGGCCGTGTCCGGCTCCGACGCCATGGAGATGGCCGTCAAGCTCGGCGACCGGCTGGCGCACCTCCACCTGGCCGACGGCCTCGGGGTGACCAACAAGGACGAGCACCTCGTGCCCGGCAGGGGCAACCAGCCGTGCGCCCCGATGCTGGAGCGCCTGGCCAACACCGGCTACTCGGGGCTGGTGGTGCTGGAGATCAACACCCGCAAGGCGGCCAGCCGCACCGAGCGGATCGACGACCTGGCGGAGGCGCTGGCGTTCGCCCGGCTGCATCTGGCGGCGACTTCATGAACACAGGGCCGATCAGGGGTCTGGGCAGGATGTTCGAGCGGGTGGCCGACGCGTACGACGCGGGCCGGCCCCACTATCCCGACGAGATGTACCGCGCGCTGGCCGAGGTGACCGGCGTCGACCTCGACGGCGCCACCACGGTGGACGTCGGCGCGGGCACCGGCATCATGACGCGCGCGCTGAGGGCGCGCGGCTCCCACGTCATCGCGGTCGACCCGGGCGCGGAGATGCTGGCCCGCCTGGTCTCCCGGACGGAGAGCGGGACGCCCTCCGTCGCTGCCGTGCTGGCCGACGGCAACGCGCTGCCGCTGGCCGACGGCGTGGCCGATCTGGTGACGTACGCGCAGTCGTGGCACTGGCTCGACCCCGTGGCGTCGATCGCCGAGGCCCGGCGGGTGCTGCGGCCCGAGGGGGCCATCGTGGGCTGCTGGAACTTCAATCACGCGGCCCAGGCCGGCTGGCTGGCCGCCTACGAGGCCCGCCTGGCGGAGGCGGTGCCCTCCTACTACGGGCCGGCGGTCGAGCAGTGGTCGGCGCCGCCCATCGCCGCCGCCTTCGAGGTGATCGAGGAACGCTGGATCCCCTGGACCCGGCTGGTCGGCATCGAGGACTTCCTGCTCGGCCTGCGCTCCCACTCCTACATGGCGGCCCTGCCCCCTGAGTTCGCCGGCGAGCTGGTCGAGCGGCAGCGGGCCGAGCTTCGCAGGGAGTTCCCCGAAGGCGTGCTCTCCGTCCCCATGCGCGTGTACCTGGCGGTGGGCAGGTGACGCGAGGGAGCGCCGTCGCCTGGACTGAGGAGCGGCGGGAGCGGAGCGACCAGAGCGACGAGGGAAGGCGGCGGCTGCACGGCGACCGAGCCGCCTCTGCGGAGCGGAGGCCATGAGCGGGCGAGGGAGCGCCGTCGCTTGGACTGAGGAGCGGCGGGAGCGGAGCGACCAGAGCGACGAGGGAAGGCGGCGGCTGCACGGCGACCGAGCCGCCTCTGCGGAGCGGAGGCCATGAGCACGGACAAGAAGCGGCCCGGGCGCAGGCCGGGGTCGGCTGACACGCGCGGGGAGATCCTCACGGCGGCCAGGAAGGTGTTCGCGGAGAAGGGGTTCGACAAGGCCACCGTGCGCGGCATCGCCCGCGAGGCGAAGGTCGACCCCGCCCTCGTGCACCACTACTTCGAGACGAAGGAGGGCATGTTCGCGGCGGCCATGCGGCTGCCGTTCTCTCCCGAGAACATCGTCCGGGTGTTGGTGGAAGGTCCGCGCGAGGAGGTCGGCGAGCGGCTCGTACGCATGCTCCTGCAGGTCACCGCCTCACCGGAGACACGCGAGCCGATGCTGGCGCTGATCCGCTCGGCCATGACCAACGAGCAGGCCGTCACGATGGTCCGCGAGTTCTTCACGAACGCGCTGCTCTTCCAGGTGGCCGAACGGATGAAGGTGCCGCACCTGCGGATCGAGGCGGCGTTCGCGCAGATGTTCGGCATGGTCATGGCCCGTTACGTGATCAGGCTGGAGCCGATGGCGAGCGCCGGTCACGACGAGCTCGTGGAGTTGCTCGCGCCGACCATCCAGAGGTACTTCGAAGGCTAGAGCATTGTTCTGCACAAGGCGATGACCATAGGGTATGTCGCGTACGCCGGAAATGTTACTCGCGGGTAGGATGCGGGTAGCGGTCTGTGCGACGGGTGACCGTACGCTGGCAGCCAACGTCGTTCTGTGGGAGGACCCTGTGCTCTGGGTAGCCATCATCGGGCTCGTGATGACCGTCCTCGCGGTGGCCGTCGCCGGCCGCAGGGCGCTGTTCCTGTTCAAGCTGGCGACCGTGGGGCCGCCCGCGCCCGAGCGGATCGACTACGCCAAGACCCACGCGGCCGATGAGGCGAAGGCGCAGCTGGTCGAGGTGTTCGGGCAGAAGAAGCTGCTGAAGTGGACGCCGTCCGGCGTCGCGCACTTCTTCGTCATGTGGGCGTTCTTCATCCTGCTGACCGTCTACATCGAGGCGTACGGCGCGATCATCCAGGGCGCGATCACCGGGACGCCCGACTTCCACATCCCGCTGATCGGCACCTGGGCCGTGCTCGGCTTCCTGCAGGACTTCATCGCGGTCGCCTGCGTGCTCGGCCTGATCGCCTTCGCGGCCATCCGGATCAAGAACTCCCCCGACAAGCTCGGCCGCCGCTCCCGCTTCTCCGGCTCCCACCTCGGCGGCGCGTGGCTCGTCCTGTTCATGATCTTCAACATCATCTGGACGCTGTTCCTGGCCAGGGGCGCGTCGGCGGCCAACGGCAACTTCCCCTACTCCTCCGGCGCGTTCGTCTCGCTCGCGCTCGGCGACGTGCTGCCGGACAGCGCCCTGCTGGAGGAGATCGCGCTGCTGCTGCACATCGGCTTCATGCTGGTGTTCCTGGTCATCGTGGTGAACTCCAAGCACCTGCACATCTTCACCGCGCCGCTCAACGTGCTCTTCTCGCGCCGTCCCGACGGCCTGGGCGGCGCGCCGGAGATGCGGGTGGCCGGCAAGGTCGTCGATTTCGAGGACGAGGACCTCGACCCGGAGAAGCTCGGCCGCGGCAAGATCGCCGACACCACGTGGAAGGGCTTCCTGGACTTCTACTCCTGTACGGAGTGCGGCCGCTGCCAGTCGCAGTGCCCGGCGTGGAACACCGACAAGCCGCTCTCGCCGAAGATGCTCATCCTCGACCAGCGTGACCACGCCTTCAAGGTGGCCCCGTACCTGCTGGCCGCCCAGCAGGGCGTCGAGCACAAGGACACCGACGTGCTCGCGCTGCTGGAAAAGCCGCTGGTCGGCGAGGACGGCGTGATCCACCCCGACGTGCTCTGGTCGTGCACCAACTGCGGCGCCTGCGTCGAGCAGTGCCCGGTGGACATCGAGCACATCGACCACATCCTCGACATGCGCCGCTACCAGGTGATGGTGGAGTCGTCGTTCCCGTCCGAGGCGGGGGTGATGGTGAAGAACCTGGAGAACAAGGGCAACCCGTGGGGCATGTCCGAGATGAAGCGGGCCGACTGGATCGAGGAGCTCGACTTCGAGGTCGAGGTCGTCGAGGACAAGATGCCCGAGGACGCCGAATACCTGTTCTGGGTGGGCTGCGCGGGCGCGCTCGAGGACCGGGCCAAGAAGACCACCAAGGCCGTGGCGGAGCTGCTGCACATCGCGGGCGTGAAGTTCGCGGTGCTCGGCCCGATGGAGGCGTGCACCGGCGACCCGGCCCGCCGCCTGGGCATGGAATACCTGTTCAACATGCTCGCCCAGCAGAACATCGAGACCCTCAACGAGGCCGGCGTCAAGAAGATCGTCGCCACCTGCCCCCACTGCTTCAACACCCTGGCCAACGAGTATCCGCAGCTCGGCGGCACGTACGAGGTGGTGCACCACACGCAGCTGCTGTCGAAGCTGGTGGACGAGGGCCTGCTCACCCCGATCACCCCGATCGAGGAGAAGATCACCTACCATGACCCCTGCTTCCTCGGCCGCCACAACAAGGTCTACTCCCAGCCCCGCGACATCATGTCCAAGGTGCCGGGCGTGCAGACCCAGGAGATGCACCGCCACAAGGACCGCGGGTTCTGCTGCGGCGCCGGTGGCGCGCGCATGTGGATGGAGGAGCGCATCGGCAAGCGCATCAACACCGAACGCGTGGACGAGGCGCTGACCACCAACCCCGACACCGTCTCCACCGCCTGCCCGTTCTGCATGGTGATGCTCGGCGACGCGATCAACGAGAAGAAGAACAACGGCGAGGCCAAGGAGTCGCTGGAAGTCGTGGACGTGGCGCAGCTGTTGATCAAATCGGTCAAGGGCGCTTCCTGACCACCTTTTGTCGGACTCCTTCACAGCGTCTGTGGAGGAGTTCCGCACGTCAGGGGGTCACGTGCACGAAATCCGGCATCCACATAACGGGAAAATCACGGTAACCTCAACGTCGCATGGCTCTATTCGACGGGGAGGGGGCTCGTGATGGGCGTCGTCGTCACGGACGCCGAAGTCACTCTGGCCGACGTCCTCGCCCTCCGGCTCGCCATCGACGCACCACTGGAAGACGGCACCGAACTCGTGCTCAGGCATCGCACCACGGGGGTGGAACGCGACGTGCGGCTCGGCACGCCTGGCGCTCGGGCGCGCGAGGCCACGGTCGCGGTCTCGCTCGCGCCGCTGGAGCTCAGCGCCGGGCGCTGGGACGCCTACCTGCGTCGGGAGGGCAAGCGCAGCCGGCTGCGCAGCGTCGATCCGGGCTTCTCCCTCGACCACCTCGACGCGTACGCCCTGTGCCGGCGGACCCTCGCCTACCGCTCCTACCGCACGCGCAACGGCTTCCTGGCGCTGAAGATCTCCGACGCCGAGCCGGTGGCCGAGGTCCGCTCGATCTGGTTCAGGGAGGGGCGCTTCGAGGTGATGGGCCTGCTGGCGTACACCGGGCTCGAGGACGACGACTCCCGCCATGAGGCCGTGCTGAGACTGGACCGCAGGCAGACCAGCGCGCGGCTGTCGGCCACCGCCACCGTGCAGGGCGTGCGCTTCCACGCCGCGGTGTCGCTCGTGGACGTGGTGGGCGCCGATCCCGACGCCGCGGAGAGCTCCGGCACCTGGGAGCCCGCGCTGGAGGTCGAAGGCGTGCCCACGCCGCTCAAGCTGGGCTCGCGGCTCGACGACGTCGACGGCAAGAGACGCCGGCTGCACTATCCCTCCGCCACGGTCGACGGCGTCCCCATCAGGCCCTGCTACACCGCCGACGACGAGCTGCGGATCGAGGTGGGCGGATGAAGGTGAGCCTGGTCCTCGCCTCCGCGTACGCGATGAGAGGCGACGTCCGCGCCACGCTGAACCTCGCCACCGCCCTGTCCGACCGGCACGACGTCGAGGTGATCAGCGTCCGGCGGCAGAAGGAGAAGCCGTTCTTCCCCGTCGGGCCCAAGGTGACCATGCGCAGCCTGATCGACTCCAGGCCGGGCATCAGGCACCTGTTCCCGCGCGGGCAGGTCCGCGCGGAGGTGGCGCTGTGGCGGCTGCTGCGCAACCTCAAGTCCGACGTGCTGATCACGACGCGGCCGGGGCTCGGCGTCCAGGCCGCGAGGCACGCTCCCCGCGAGACCCTGAAGATCGCCAGGGAGTGGGGGCGGCCGGCCGTCCCCGGGCCGGTGAAACGCTTCTATCCGCGCCTGAACGCCGTCGTGACGGCCACGGAGTCGGCCCAGGAGGAGTGGAGCAAGCTCCTCACCGACGGGCCCCCTGTGGCCTCTGTGCTGGACGCGCTGCCCGACGGGCCGTGGCCGCGCTCGCGGATGGACAACCGCATCGTGGCCGCCGGCGGCCGGTGGGTGCCGGTCAAGGCGTACGACCGGCTGATCAAGGCGTTCGCGATCGTGGCGGACAAGCGCCCCGACTGGCGGCTGCGCCTGTACGGCGGCGGGCCGGAGGAGCGGCGGCTGCGCGCGCTGGTCCGCGAGCTCAGCCTGCACAACCACGTCTACTTCATGGGCACGACGCCCGACCTGGCGGGCGAGTTCGCCAAGGCGTCGATCGTGGCCAGCACCTCGCTCACCGAGGACCTCGGCATGGCGGTGCTGGAGGCCATGGGCTGCGGGGTGCCCGTGGTGGCCTTCGACGGGGCCAGGGGGCCGCGGGAGTTCGTGGCGACGGGCTACAACGGGGTGCTGGTGCCGGAGGCCGAGGGCGACCTGGAGCTGTTCGCGGCGGCCCTGCTGGCGCTGATCGACGACGAGCGCAGGCGGCGCTCGCTCGCGGCGGGCGCCCTGGACACCGCGGTGCGCCATGCGGCCGGAGAGGTGGCCGAGCAGTGGGAAAAGCTCATCGGCGACCTGCGCTGAACGACCCGGGCACCCCCCACCCGTTACGGGTACCTTAGAAGCATGCATGGGTACAGCGGAGACAAGCAGGCATATCTGACGCGTCTCAGGCGGATCGAGGGTCAGATCAGGGGCCTGCAGCGCATGGTCGATGACGACGCCTACTGCATCGACGTGCTCACCCAGGTCTCCGCGGCCACGCGGGCGCTCCAGGCGGTGGCGCTGGGGCTGCTGGAGGAGCACATCTCCCACTGCGTGGCGGACGCGATCAACACTGGCGGGCCGGAGGCCGACGCGAAGGTCAAGGAGGCCTCGGCGGCCATCGCGCGCCTCGTCCGCTCATAGACCCGGCGGTCCTCCTTCAGAAGGAGGACCTACCGAGGGATTAACTAGTTATGGGAAACCCCGGAAACCTTCTAACTAGGTCTCCGGGGCTAGTAATCGAGTTGATCCTTCAGCGGCTCGCCGAAGTCCGCAATCCGAGCGCGTCGTCGAGTTCGTCCAAGGTCAGCCGCCGCTCGCTGACAGCCACGGCCGTGAGCACCTCGGCGTAGAGCGCAATCTCGTCCAACGCGACACGGTCGTGGACCCGAGAGTCCAGGTCATCGTGCCCCACCGCGTCGTCCTTCCTTCCGCAGCCCACACCCTCTACGAGGTTACGGCGGAGACCCTTCAGGCAACATGGCCCATCGGAGTCATTCCTTTCCGAACCGCGGGGCCCGTGGCGATCATTTCCCGAATCCGAGATCACAATTCGGAGAATTGCCTGTTACCTGAGCGTTAGAACCATATAGGCGAAGTAAGGGTTAAATAACGATATTTGTGGTTTAGGTGTGGTCTGTGTGGTTGTCGTCGCGTTCGTGGATGAGTCTGCGCACGAGCGCCGTCTGCCCGGCCAGCCCCCGCTCCGGCACCTTGGCCCCCGTCAGCCTGCCCCACGCCAGCCCCGTCGCGTACGCGGCCCCGAGCACGGCGGCGGTGCTCTCCCGGTCCGGCGGCGCGATCTCCAGCGCCGCCGCGGGCTTGGTCAGCACCTGGCCGGGCACGGGGAAGCCGTCCGGCTCGGTCGACTCGCCCGCCGAGGTGCCGGTCAGGCCGGCGCGCTCCAGCTCCTCGTACGCGCGCCTGAGCCGGTGGTCCAGCCGGGCCGGCAACTGCCCCTTGGAGTCCGACAGGTCGGCCAGGAACGTGGCGGCGGCCATGGGCGGGTCGGGCATGAAGGCCAGCGCCTCGACCAGGTCGTAGACGGCGTGCGAGAAGTCCGCCTCCAGGTCGTTCTCGACGAGCAGGGCCCGGCACAGCCGCGGCGGGCAGCGCTCCAGCCAGGCCGCCCGCAGGGCCTCGGCGTCGGTGCGGGCGTCGTCGAGCCCCGGCCGGCGCAGCATGGGCTCGACCATCGTCAGCAGGGCGAGCGCCCGCGGCCTGAAGCGCCTGTCGGACATCAGGATCTGGGCCGCGTCCGCCATGGTGGCGGCGAGCCTGAGCGCGGCCCGCGGCCGCCCTGCCCGCTGCCGCTCGGCGACGAGCGCGGCGAGGTCGAGCAGCGGCGGCGCGGGCAGCCAGCGCACCCACTCGTCGCCGGGCAGCGGGCGGCGCAGGTATTCGCCGAACACCGTGATCAGCCGCTCGTTGCCGTCGAACGCGGGCGCGTACGCGCACCACATGATCGCGCCCCAGACGGCCGCCACCGTGCTCGGCACGTCGGAGCCGAAGATCTCGTCGAAGGCCGTCAGCGGGTAGTCCAGCTCCGACTTGAGCCCGCTGGACCGCAGCAGCACCCTCAGGCGCTCGGTGAGGCTCTCGGAGACGTCCGGGCCGATGAACGCCTGGGTGGAGCCGGGCTCGGCGTGGAAGTCGGGCCCGTACGGGACCACGTCGTCCGGCAGCACCGCGGCCGGATGCTGCACCTGGCGCGCCCGGCTGCCCCTAGGAGGCGGCGCGAGGTGCCAGCGGCCGTCGGCCGGATCGTGCAGATGCCAGCGCGCGTGCACCCCGTAGAGCCATCTGTCGCCATCTGGGGTCACAAGTATTCTGGCGGCCAGTACGTGGGCCCGATCGGGGACGGAAAGCCCTTGCCAGCGCGGGTCCGCGACCATCGCCCGGACCTCCGCCTCGGCGGAGGTGAACGCATCCCAGGGTCGCACGGGCGCCATCGTACTGGGACCGTCCAAATCATCCATCGGCATTTCACGGCACAATGACCGTTATGAGGGCGAAGGTTGCAGGGGTGCTGGCGGTGGTCGGCGCGCTCTCCGCTTGCGGTACGGCCACGACGGCGCAGCCGTCCCCGACGGGGCCAGGGGTGCTCACACTGGACAAGGCCACGGCGCCGGAGCCCGGCGGTGAGGTGGGCGAGGCGTCCACGGAGTTCCAGAACGCGACGGACATGTCCATGTGGACCAAGCTGAGCGAGACGGAGAAGGACGTCGACCGGATCGGCAAGCTCGACATCAACAAGACCGTGAAGGGCTCCCTGTATCTGGAGCCCAGGACCTCGGCCTGGTTCGACGGCTTCCGCGGCCCCTTCGTGTACCAGGAGCTGGCGGGCGACGTCCTCATGTACGCCAGGGTCAAGGTGGAGGGCAAGAAGGGCGGGCAGCCCAAGCGGAAGTTCTCGCTCGGGGGCCTGATGGCCCGCCAGCCCGGCTCGTACGCCAAGCCCAACTGGGTGTCGGTCACCACCGGCACGGCCGACAAGAGCGGCCAGGTCGAGGTGAAGTACACCCAGGACGGCAGCTCCAAACCGCAGGAGCTGGCCGTCAAGACCGGCTGGGTGGACCTGGCGCTCGGCCGGGTGGGCCGCGTCTTCGTCGCGCTCTACAGGGAGGACGGCGGCAAGTGGAAGGTCGGCCGGCGCTGGCCGTCCAACCTCCCCGACGTGCTCCAGTGGGGCATCACCGCCTACACCGACTGGGACAGCTACAACCTGCTCAAGAAGGACGCGACCAAGGCCAACGCCAAACTGGTCAAGGGCGTGCCCGACCTGAAGCTGACCGTCGACTTCGTCCGGTTTTTACGCCCTGAGCTGCCCGAGTACGCGGACGCGCTCAACACCGCCTCGGTGTCGGACGAGGTCCTGATCAAAGCGATGACGCCTGCCGGTGCCTGAGCGCCTTGGCCATGTAGTTGTCCGGCGTGCGGGCGAAGGACGCCCGGTCCTCGTCGGTGAGTTCGCGTACGATTTTTCCGGGTATACCGGCCACCAGCACGCCCGACGGGATCTTCTTGCCCGGTCCGACGAGCGCGCCGGCGGCCACCAGGGTGCCCGCGCCGACGCGGGCGCCGCCCAGCACGATCGCGCCGATGCCGATCAGCGCGCCGGTCTCCACATGGGCGCCGTGGACCATGGCCTTGTGGCCCAGGCTGACCCGGTCCTCCAGGACCGCCGGCTCGCCGGGATCGGCGTGCAAGCAGCTCAGATCCTGTACGTTGCACTCCTCGCCGATCTCGATCCGCTCGTCGTCCCCTCGGAGAACGGAGCCGTACCAGATGCTGGACGCCCGGCCCACTCGCACGCTGCCGACCACGACGGCGCCAGGGGCTATGAAAGCCTCAGGGTGTATGTCCGGGACTGCCCCGTTATCCAACGATGCGATGTACATCCGAGCCATCGTAATTCCCCGTCCGGCTGTGGCGTTCCGGTTGCGGACGTGGGCAGATGGCAGGAAAGTCGTTTCCTGACGTCTCGTTGTCAGACCCTCACAACCCGCAATTTTCCCCCGCCTCACGCAAACCACCCTTAGGTAACCCCCATGATGAACCAGCACGAGAGCATTCCCGATCTGATGCAAGAGGACACCTTCGAGGTCGTGATGCGCGGCTACAACCGCCGTCAGGTTCACGACTACATGATCCGTACCCGCAACCAGGTAAGGGATCTGGAAGAGCGGCTGGCCCGGGCCATCGACCAGGCAGAGCAGGGCCGCATCGAGCTCGCGGAGGCCAGGCGGCGCATGGTCGAGGCGCCGCAGAGCTACGACGACCTGAGCCCGAGACTCGCCCAGATCCTCCGGCTCGGCGAGGAGGAGGCGGCGGCCAAGCGGGAGGACGCCGAGGCCGAGGCAGCCAGCGTCCGCGACGCGGCCAAGTCGGAGGCCGACCGGCTGCTGACGTCGTCCCGCGAGACCGCCGACAAGATCCTCACCTCCGCCCAGGCGGAGGCGGAGCGGCGCGTGAACGAGGCCACGCAGGCGGCGGAGCGGATGCTGGCCCAGGCGGGCTCGGACGCGGAGGAGCAGCTCGCGGCCGCCCGCACCGAGGCCGAGGACCTGCTGCGCGACTCGCGCGCCGAGTCCGAGCGGCTGGTCACGGCCGCCCAGTCGGAGTCGGAGCAGATCCTGCAGGCCGCCAACGCGCAGGCCGAGCAGCTGGTGACGGGCGCCCGGAGCGATTCGGAGTCGATGCTGGCCTCCGCGCAGCAGCGCACCGCCGCGCTCGACGAGCAGACCGGGCGGCGGGTCGAATATCTGACCAACACGCACACGGAGGTCGTGCGGCGGCTGACCGAGATCAGCTCGGTGCTCGGCGACCTCATGCGGACCGAGTCGGCGGCCGGGCCGCTCGTCCCGGACGCGGTCGCGCCCCCGGTCTCGCCGCAGGAGGACGTGCGGGTCATCGTGGAGGAAGAGGAGGAGAAGCCTCTGGAGGAGGGGGGCGTCTCCGACGACACCGACATCCACATCGTCCGGCTGTCCGAGGTGAACAAGTAGTCCACACCCCGGGCGGGCACGGCTGGAGGCGTGC
>NZ_JBIEIS010000088.1:0-22967 GCF_043496855.1 Nonomuraea sp. JJY05 | reverse complement strand
GTCGCGTCCGCCCAGGCCTCATCCGACTTCGTGTGCGCCCGCGCCGCCGCGGTCGCCGCGCGTGCGGCGGCCCCTGAGGCTGCGCGCGCGGCCGTCGCCGCTGTCCGCGCGGCCTGTACGGCGACCCGGGACGCGGCCGCGGCGCGGTCGGCGGCCTCAGCAGCGCGTTGGGCCTGACGCTTGGCCTCCGCCGACTCCTGCCCGGCCAGCGAGGCGAGGCGTTGCGCCTCTTCGGCGTCGCTCTTGGCCGCCGCGGCCTCTGCTTTCGCACGCTCGGCCTGCGCGACCGCGGAGACCGTCTCGAACGCCGCGCGGCGGGTCGCCTCCGCGGCGCTCGCCCGGAGATCGTTCAAGGTCTGGGCCTCGTTGTCCCGGGCCTGGGCCACCCCCCAGTCGATCTGGGCGAAACGCTCCAGCATCTCCTGGCTGCCGTCCTGGAGCGCCCGGTTCGCCGCGGCCTGCACCTGCGGCCCTCCTTCGGACATCGCCCGGTTGACGACCACGCGCAGGTCCATCCGGTACGGCACCCGCCAGCCCGAGTCGACGAACTTCCCCAGGTCCGCACGCGATCCGTTGCGCAGCACCGCGTTCGCGGCAGCCTTGACCTCCGGTCCGCCGGCCGCCTTCATCTTGTTCACGCTGGCGCGCAGGTCGATCTCCCGGGCGGTCTCCCAGCCACCGTCGAGGAACTTCGCCACGGCGCCGGGGTCGTCCGAGACCAGGGCGGCATTGGCGGCGGCGGCCACCTCAGGCTCGCCCTGGGACTTGATGCGGCCGACCTGCTCACGATCGTCCTGCGCCACGAGCCGGGGAAGCTCGGCGAGCAGGGCACAGACCGCCGCTCTGTCCCCGAGCAGCGCCCTCTCGGCGGCCGGACGCACGTTCACGCCGCCCGTCACCCACGCTTCCAGAACCACCTGACGTTCGCATACCGGTGCTGGGGGCGGGTCCGCCGCCGCCTTTGCCTCGGTGATGGGGCTGCCTGCGAGAAGCAGCGAGAGCACGGTGCCGATGACCCCCGCCGTCCTGCCACCACGTAACGCTCGAATCCTATTCACTTCCACCATTTCCGTCGATGTGGTCAATGAACGAGCTGAACGGCCGGCCGGAGCTCACGCGCCCGACCGGCCGTTCAGTACTCAGCTGACGACCCGCAGTTCCAGGAGGGTCTCGCTACAGTTCTCGGGATAATCGGGGTGGCCCGCGTCACAGGTGGTGGTATCCGAGCGTCCGAACTGCTCGCTCTCGTCCCGTTCGACGCGCTTGGTCCGCTCCGTTCCGGTCTCCACGTTGACGACTGTCGCGTCCACGTCATGGCCGGCGCCCGGCGAGCGGCTGTCTCCTTGAACCTCGAAGACGTTCGGGATCCGGAGCTTCACCCATCCCGTGGGCGCGAGGACCTTGAAGCACACCGCCATCACACCCAGGTGCGGCTCACCGACCACGGGCTGGCCGTTCAGCAGGCCCGGGAACACCTTGAGCACGCCGACCCCGTTCTGCGGGGACGAGCTGCACGAGACCCAGATGATCCCGCCGTTCCCGGAGATCAGCTCGAAGTTCTTCTCCTCGGCCTTTTCCGTACCCCAATCGGTCTGGCCGGAGGTGCCCGCGTATTCGTGCGGGAAGTGCGCGGGGTAGGCGAATCGCTCCACGATGGAGTCCGGGCCGATGACGGGCGTCACGGTGACCGGAACCACCCGTACCGGCGGAAGAGCCCGTCCCGCGAAGTAGGCGATCTGGTCGCCCGGACGGTAGGCGAACAGATGGCTCTGCCCGCCCGTACTCCTGAAGTCGAAGGCGATGATGCGGTCCTTCGCCAGCTCAAGGTCGTAGCCACCGATGCCCGTCGAGCTGTGGAACACCGCTGTGAACGAATTGCCCGCGCCGTGCTTCAGGATCCAGGCTGTCTTCCCGCCCGGACGGTAGAGCAGCAGATGATCCAGCTTCCCCGTATGTTCGTAGTCGTAGGCGATGATCTGGTCCGCCGTGCTCTTCAGGTCATAGCCACCGATGCCGGCCGCACTGTTGAAGACGGCCCTGAACGTGTTGCCCGCGCCATGCTCTAGCACCCAGGCCGTCTCCCCGCCCGGACGGTAGAGCACCAGGTGATCCGGCTTCCCCGAACCCGTGTAGTCAAAGGCGATGATCCGGTCCTTGACATCCTTCAGGTTGTATCCGCCGATCCCACCGTCGGCCGTGGCGAAGACCGTCGTGAACGTGGCATTGCCGTTGTGCCGGAGAATGCGGGCCATACCGGTCCCCGGCCGGTACAACAGCAGATGATCCAGCTTCCCCGAATGCTCGTAGTCGAAGGCGATGATCTGGTCCTCGGCGCTCTCCAGGTCATATTCGCCGATGCCGGCCGAGCTGTGGAAAACGGCTTTGAACGTGTTGCCCGCACCGTGCTCGAGAATCCAGGCCGTATGCCCGCCCGGACGGTAGAGCAGCAGATGGTCCAGCTTTCCCGAACCCGTGTAGTCGAAGGCGATGATGCGGTCCCGGTTGTCCTTCAGGTCATAGCCGCCGATACCAGTGGTCGAGGAGAAGACCGGGGCGTAGGTGCCGTCCGTCCCCCTCTTGACGATGAAGACGATCTGCGAGCCCGGACGGTAGAGCAGCAGGTGATCCAGCTTTCCCGAATGGTCGTAATCGAAGGCCACCGCCTGATCACGGTTGTCCTTCAGGTCATAGCCGCCGATGCCGGTCACGCCGCCGCCGTACTGTGCGAAGGACGTGGTGGGCTCGATCGCGACCGTGCGGATCCAGCTCGCCAGGTCGTCCACCCGCGCCGCATCTCCCCCGCGCGCCCCGTCGCCGGCCGCGCCCAGGCAGCCTCCCTGGCCCGCGCCGGAGCTGAGCCCGACGAGCTCCGCGCTGCCCCCGCTCATGCGCAGCACCGGCGCGCCCGCGTCCCCCTGACAGGCGCTCACGTCACTGCCGTTCGCCCCGGTCCAGCCGAACGAGCCGGCGTCCACGGCCCCGGCCACGACCGGCGCGGCATGCACCCGGTTGGGCGCCCACTGCTCAGCCGTTCGTCCATAGCCCACGACCTGCAGCGCGTCCCCCGCGGCAGGAACGGCGGAGCCGACCACGGCAGGTGTGATGCCGACTGCCCGCAGCGCCAGCTTGACCAGCACGACGTCCCGGTCGCGGTGCGGGTGGATCCATTCCACGGGCAGCACCCGCCCGCTCGTACCGGACAGATCCGTCCTGCCGACCGTCACCGTCGTCGCCGTCTTCGGCGCTCCGCTCGTGACGGACTGCCCTTGGGAGGCGAAACAACTGGTGGCGGTGATCACCCATTGCGGGCTGACGAGGGCTCCGGTGCAGCTTTGCGTCTCGCCGACGTTCACCTTCGCCACGAAACCGTACGTACCGTCGGCCACCGGGCCGCCGCCCTTGACGGCCTGGGCCGGCGTCGCCCCTGCCCAGAGCACTGCGGAGGAGGCGACCATCAGGAGGGAGAGGGTCGTGATGTGTAAGGACCGAATGATCCGCTGGAGGTTCACGGCACGATTGTGAAGATCAGGCCATCCGCTAACCAGGGCGCTACCCGGGCATCAACCGGGCATTTGCCCGACGAGCTTCTGGACACTCTGTATCGCTTCTCTGGCCTCCCGGTGTTGACGTGTAAGACGGAGAAGACAACCACGGATTGGGGGGTAGGCGATTCATGCCGGCCGCAAACGATGTCGCCAGCGTGATCATCGATCGCAACGGGGCCCGGCTCGACGCCATGTCGCTGCAGAGGCCGTTGTACTACATGCAGGCATGCCATATGGCGATCACCGGCGAACCACTCTTTGAGAGCAGGTCAAAGCCTGCAAGGACCGCCCGGCCATCGCGCGATGGCACCCTGGCCGGGCACTTCCTGGGTCGCAACACATTCACCCCTGCACCAGGTGATCGGCGCGTTCGACTTGCGGCCGCGCGGTTCACCTGGAGCATCGGCTCGCACCGTTTCAAGGCGGCCGGCTCGGTGTAGCGCTTTCGGCTGCCCGGCCGAAGTGCAGCCCCGCCAGATGCTGGGGGGCCAGCGGATCGCAGCTCGTGCAAGGCGTCATGCAGGGCCTCATCGGGCAGCCGGTGCCCGGCTTGGCCCGTGCCGCAGACCGACAGATACGCGAACTCGGCCCCCCGCGGCAGCCGGCTACCGGCAGCGGGTACGCGGTCGGCCCAGGACGGCGACCAGGCGGTCGAGCAGGGCGGGGTCGTTGGGCAGCGCGCCGTGCTCCACGCCGGGATTGTCCGTCAGGCTGAAGTGATGGCAGTGCATGGCCCGCCAGGCCAGGATGGCGTTGTTGGTGATGTCCTCCTGGTTACCGTCGCCGTCGCGCCGCAGGAAGCCACCGGGGTTGGCGATCTGGCCGGTGGACAGGTTCGCCAGCCGGGCCCCGACGACCGTGGGCAGGCCGGAACCCTTCTCCCCGTAGACGTCCACGTCAGGGTACGACCTCGGATCGGCGAACCGGACGAACCCGATGTAGTACGCGGCGATCTTCCCGGCCGTCTGCAGCCCCGCGTCGGCGAACAGGCGCCGATAGTCGCGAGGCGTGTAGGAGCGGCCCGTTGAGGACTCGCGGATGACGACCTCACGGTCGCCGAAGACCGCCGGGTCTGCCGCGCTCATGTAGGTCGAGGGGGCGCTCTGGTACATCCGCGCGCTGCTCCGCGCGTTCTGCCTGGTCGTGGGGTAGCCGAAGTCCTGGATGTTCTGCCCGGTGAACATCAGGGAGTACATCAGGCCCTGCCCCGGCATGTTGCCCGCGATCGGGGTGAAGCCGTGGATGTAGCGGGCTCGCCATGCCTGGCTGGTGTGGGTGAGCAGGTATTGGGCATACAGCGGCCCGTTGGAGTGGCCGACCAGGTGCACCGGCCGCTCGCCGTTGTCACGGTAGGTGTCCTCGATGAGCCGGCGGGTGCGCTCGAAGAAGCCGCCCATGTCGGGGGTGAGCCGGGCGTCGTACCCGGCGACCCGGATGTCCCGGTCGCGGACGTACCCGGTGGTCTCCAGCCTGCGGTAGAGAGCCTCGTAGTACGGTGCGCTGTCCGTGCGGCCGTAGTCCATGATTTCGACGGTGACGCCCGGTTGCTCGGCGAAGCGCCGCGGCATCGGCAGCGACGGATCGTCGCGGTAGCGCAGGGTGAGCAGCCGGTCTCGGCAGACCTGGCTGAACCTGCTCGGCTGGTCGTTGCGGAACCAGTCCTGGAAGGTGCCAGAGCGCGGGCAGCCCGGCGCCGTGGTCTGGTCGCGTACGGTCGCCTTGAGCTTGGTGAAATGGAACGCGGGGAACAGCACGACCGGGGGTTTCTCCCGCGCCGGAGACCCGGGCGGGCCGGGCTGGCCCGCGGTCAGCCCCAGCGGGACCAGCGCGGCCAGCGCACCGTGCATCCAGCGACCGTCAAACATGGCCATCCCTCTCAGCCACCCAATGTTCCAAGCGGTCGTTACCCACGATCACTTTCTGTGATACCTGCTGGTCGGAGGGGTGGCCAGGACCGCTCGATCGGCCCAGCTGGGCTTCGGCCGGACGACCTGACGCCGCAGCACAGCCAGCTCATGCCGGAGCACCATGATTTCCATGTCTTTGGACGCTTGACCACGTCCCAGGAGCATCAGCAAGCCGAACAACTGGATCATGAGCAGACAGAGGAAACGGAGAGGCACGGGAACTGATCCTGCCCCGAGCCGCCACCTCAGGTCGATCCGCAGGTCAAGCACCCTGCGACGGATTCTGAAGCGGTACAGGCCAGCGCCTCCGGCAGCGCGCCGCGGGCGATCTCGGCGGGAACGCCCTTGTTGGCGCCGGGCCCGCCGCCGGGCACCACGATGAGGTCGGCCAGCTCGGGTGCCCCGCCGTTCTCGACCTCGACCGTCGTCCCGTTGGACAGGTGCACCGTGCCCGGCCCGTCGACGCGTCTCTGCACCAGCGGGCGCGACCATCGGCTCCTCACCGGAATGGGGAGACGTACGGAGGGCATTCGCCGAGCTGACGGCTACGCCGCCGGAGGCGTGATCTCCACCGCCGACGACCTCAGCGCCTTTCACCGGGAGCGCTGGACACGTACGAATTGCTGACGAAGGAGGAACTAGAGGAGCTCAACGCCGGCCGGCCGCCCGCGGATCCCCGCTACCCACCCTCGATGTGTGCGAGAGCCAGGGTGAGTGCAAGGCCGTCAAGAGCAGCTCGCCCGGCTCCACCACCCCCACCTTCGGCTCGCGGGACAGGGCGGGTCCAGCTCGTCATGTCCCTCACCCTGGCCAGCGCCCACCGCGATCCCGCCATCGACCCGCTCGCCTCCAGGACGGGGGACGCCATCCTCTGCCCCGATTAGTGACTGGCGACACTCGATCCGCTGTCCATGCCGAGCGAATGCTCAGGTGCCCATCCGGAAACCGGCTCCTGACCAGATGCGCCCTGAAGCCGACCCGAGTGTCCTGCGGAGCGTGACCATATGCCCCTGCTCAGGAGGTCACGCTGCTCAGAGCAGATCTGCCGCAGGCGGATCGTGTCGACGCCGATGGGAATCGCCTCACATGATGGACGCATGAGCGAAGAATCTAAACTTCCCCTGTTCAACCAGCGGATGAGACGCGAGCTTTACGAGCAGCGTGTTCTCGTTCTCGACGGCCCTCTCGACGACGACAACGGGACACTGCTGGCCACGCAACTGATAGCACTCGCCACCCAGGACGCGTCGACCGATATCGCATTGTGGATTCACTCCCCGGGCGGCTCGGTCCCCTCGATGCTGGCGATTCGCGACGTCATTCGCCTCATTCCCTGTGACGTATCGACCCTCGTGCTGGGCATCGCTTACAGCGCCGGGCAATTCCTGCTGTCGTCGGGAGCCCGAGGCAAGCGCCGCGCCCTGCCGCACGCACGCGTCCTGATGCACCAGGGCTCGGCGGGAATCGGTGGCACCGCGGTCGACATCGAACTGCAGGCCGGCGACCTCCGGCATACTCGTGACACGGTGCTCGGTCTCATCGCCGAGGACACGGGCCAGCCCGTCGAGCGCATATTCGAGGATTCTCTGCACGATCGTTGGTACACAGCGCAGGAGGCGCTCGACTACGGTTTCATAGATGCGATCGTGCAGACCTTCGACGAAGTCGCGCCGCACAATCGCCCGCGGCCCGGATTCGGCGTCACCGAAGGAGTCGGCAAGTGACCACATATACGATACCGAACGTCATCGCGCAGAATCCCCGTGGCGAGCGGATCATGGATGTCTACTCGCACCTGCTCACCGAGCGAATCGTTTATCTGGGCACCGCGATCGACGCGGGCGTCGCCAACGCGCTCATCGCGCAGCTGATTTTTCTGGAGTCGGACAACCCCGATGCCGAAATACAGTTCTATATCAACTGCGAAGGCGGGGACCCGAGTGCGATGCTCGCGATATACGACACCATGCGCCATATCCGCCCGCGGGTTTCGACAACCTGCGTCGGACAAGCCGTCGCGGTCGGTGCCGTCCTTCTCGCCGCGGGCGCCGAGGGAAAACGTGCCGCTCTCCCCCACGCACGCGTGATCCTGCACCAACCAGCCGCTCAGGGGCGCGGAACGATCCCCGACCTCATCTTGCAGGCCGACGAGGTTGTACGGGTCCGGGCAGACATCGAGCGCATCCTGTCACGGCACACCGGCCAGACGATCGAGACCCTACGCGCCGATACCGATCACGATCGCGTGTTCACCGCGACCGCGGCCTTGGAGTACGGGCTCCTCGATCAGATCATCGAGGAGCACTCATAGGCCCGAGAACAACCCCGGCAAGCCGCTAAGCGGCCAGAGCATACGCCGCCGAGCAGACAGCGCCCCTCGACCCGCTGGGCTGAGCAGACCGCAAACTCTCTGCGACAGCAAGGGTCAGATCGACCAGGGTCACATCCAGCGCGCCGGCGACCGCGGCGATCATTTCACTCGACGGCTCTTTGACGCCTCTTTCCATCTCGGAGAGATATTGCGGCGAGACTCCGGCGCGACCCGCCGTCTCACTCAACTTCTCGCCCCGCTGTTGACGAAGGTCCCTCAGGCACTCACCGAGCACCTGCCGCCACAGCGGCTCGCGAGCCGGAGAGGGCTTGAGGGCGGTCCGATCGATAGCTGGACGTAGCGGCGAGATGGAAGATGGCTGCGGGATGGAGGAGGCCATACTCCACACCATAGGTAGACAGCGCGGTCGAGTTCCGCCGGCTTCGCGCAGAGCGGAACCAGTCCCTGCCTCCTCCGTTCGGCCTCAGGCGCACCTGCGCGCTCACCACGGGGTCACCGCGGCGGCGAGCGCTCGGGTGACGTTGGTGGCCAGCCACACGAGCAGGGCGCGCACCGTACTCGGCGCAGCGAGATCAGGCGGGTCGGGTTGCCGGCGATGTGGGCTTGGGCCGGTCGTCTGGGTGGTTCGCAGCGGTGAGGTCCGGGTGGCCGTCGCACAGGGCGTGGCCTGCCTGGGCCAGCCGAGCACGGCGCCGCTGGTGTAAGGCGGCAAGCCCCTCCCACACCCGGCAGACCCTCGTCACAGTCCTGCATCCAGCGACGTGACGGCGCGTTCACGACGGGGCCGGTTCGTCGAGCCCCACGTATTTCGGCCACTCGCCCTGAGGTCGTCCCTGATCGAGTGCAAGTCCTAGCCGGCGCGTCTGTCGTCACACACCGTGGGGTGGAGGTGGGACAGATGGCGAAGACTCGTGTGCAGGTCAGCAGGCGATGCGGTTGTGTGGATGCGGCGACGGGACGTCAGCAAGGCGTGACGTGTCCGCGTCTGCCGGTGGACGACGATCACGGCAGCTGGTATTTCGCGGTCCAGGTACGCGGCCTGAACGGGCAGCGGCAGCGCGTCCGCCAGGGTGGTTATGCCGACCTCGAGGAAGCGCAGGCGGCAGGCCATGCCCTGGCCGTTGCCGACCGCGACGGCGCAGGGGCCGGATGCACGCTCGGGCAGTGGCTGGCACGCTGGCTGGCCAGCAAGGACGCTCTGCGTCCGTCGACCCGGCAAGGCTACGCCACACACATTCGTCTCTACCTCATCCCGCAGTTGGGAAGGATCCTGCTCCACCAACTCACCTCCCGCGACGTCAATGGACTGCTCGCGACGCTGGCGTCCCGTCCCTCGCCGACCGGGCGCCGACTGTCGCCCGCTACCGTGGTGCGGATCCACGCCACCTTGCGCACCGCGGTGAACGCCGCGGTCCGCGCCCGGCTGATCCAGGTCAACCCGGCCAACGGAGCCGAACTCCCCCATCCCCGCCGACCGCATCCGGCCTTTCTGGACCGTCGGGCGGACGGCCCGATGGCAGCAAACGGGAGAACGTCCGGCGGTGGCGGTCCGGACCGAACAACAACTCGCGACCTTCCTGACCGGCATCGCGCAGGACCGCCTGTACGCCGCCTGGCGGCTGGCCGCGCTGCGCGGTCTTCGTCGCGGTGAGCTGGCCGGGCTGCGCTGGACGGACGTCGACCTGCAGGCCGCGGAGCTGACGGTGGCGCAGCAGCGCGTGCACGCCGACGGCCAGGTCGTGACCGGGCCGCCGAAAAGCGCCGCCGGCTGCCGGGGGGTGGCTCTGGACGCGGAGACCGTGCGGGTGCTGACCCGGCACCGCGAGCGGCAAGAGGAGCTGAGCGCGACGGCGGGCACACGCTGGCGGGAGTCGGGATATGTGTTCACCACCGCGGACGGCGCGCCGCTGCGACCGGACTACCTCACCGGCCGATTCCGCCTGCTCGTGGCCGCCTCCGGACAACCGCCGATCCGGCTGCACGACCTGAGGCACGGCGCCGCCACCCTCGCGCTGGCCGCACGCACCGATCTGAAGGTGGTGCAGGCGATGCTGGGGCATGCCAGCATCGCGCTGACCGCCGACACCCGGTTATCTTTCCAGATCCTTACGGCGACTCTTTGCGATGTCCCTATTCTCAGGATGCGCCTTGGTGACCTCTAGCTCGTTGACGTAACCACTATTCGCCCATCTCGCGAATCGCGTGGCGGTGATTATTCCCGTTTTTTGGTCCATGGCCGCTCCGGAGAACGTACAGTAGGCGATTGCCGCGTCCATGTCGGTCATAGCACGGTTAAGGCCTGTTACGTGCTCTTTCAGGTTCGAGGGCGGCCAAGGGAGGGGATGTCAAGGATCACAACCCTCACCGCGACCGCCCGGGACGTGTTACCAAGCGTCGAGGCGTCTTCACGCCCCCCAAATCCAGAGGTACCGATGTGGGGCGTCATCCCCCAAGACGCACAACTTCCTGAGGAACGACAGATAGCGCCGCTGGTCCGCAGTGAGCCAGGCATCCGCGGCCAGCAAAGCGTCGATCTCGTCCAGCAGCGTCCGCATCTGCGCCCGGTTGAACATCGTGTCCCCGTAAGGATCGATATGGCCGAGCATGGGCTGCCCGGCTTTGGAGATCGCCGGACAGCTCAACACGTCGAGCGGGAAGTACTCCTCCTCCGACATGGCTTTCCTGAATTCGGACAGGAGTTGCACTCTTATACTAGCCATCGTCACACAGGATACATGGTGACCAGGCGGCCTTGCTTATCACGCACGACCGCGTATCTGGTGCTCAGTTTTCCTCCACTTCGCTTGGTGCGACCGATGATCCGGCCGGCGTCCACGTAGTAAATGATGGTGCCGTGGCTCTTCTGGTATTTGCCGATTCTCCCGGCGGTTCGTCTGGCGAGTTCGCCGAGGGCGTCCTCGTCCATCCCCTCGTCCCACACTCCATCGTCCCGCGCGCCGTAACTGTCGTGGCCGTGCCTGTCGAGTGCGTGGTCGACGCCATCCGCGTCGTCGGGACACGGTGTGTTGTGGACGAGTACGCTCGCCTTGCCCACCCCGACGTAGTACGTGGGGATGCCATCGACGCTCAGGTTGTGCACGCGCTGGGCGGCCGTCCGTTTCTCCACGGAGGAGACCTGAACCCACGTGCCATCACCCGTCCGCAGCCACGTGCCGGCGTGTAGTTGAGCGGCATACAGCCAAGCGCCGTCGACCGGCGACCAGAACGGGTGCTCGCTGGTGGCTGTGACCACGCCGCTCGCGTTCCCCTGGGAACCATCCGTATCGACGGTTATTTGTACGAGGTTCTTGGCGCCCTCACCGGCGATCAGTGCGGTGACGGGCTTGGCCTCGGTACGGCCCGACACCGGATCAGTGGCCAGCACCTCGTCGCCGACCTCGACATCCTCAATGGGCTTTTCCGTGCCGTCAGCCATTACGACCATAGTTCCCGGCACGAAGCTATTACGTTTTCCACAGGCGACCCGGACCGCTTTCTCTGCGGCCTCCCTGGCCCGTTCAGCTATCTTGAGTTTGTCCTTGGCCGCCAGCCAGTTCTTGAAGGCGCTGATGGCATCCCCGGCGTGTTTCCAGATGGCCTTGCCGAGTTCATAGGCCTTCTTCCACTTCCATGGCAGTGCGTACTTAGCGGCTAGTTTGGCAGCGAGCCCGCCGGCGAGTGAGCCGAGGATATTGAGCGCGGTCTCGCCACATGCGCTGAGATCGCCCGTCGTGAAACACTTGATGCCGGCGGTGATGCCGAGTTCGTCGGCGCAGATCTTCGCGATGGACATGACGGCGTTCAGCAGGGCCTGGAGTTGGCGATCGACGTCGGCCTGGGCGGCCTTGGCCGCGGCGTCCGCTTGCTGCTTGCGCTTGATCTTGCAGGCCGCACTCTTGGGCTTGGCGCAGGGGTCGGCCGGCCCCGCGTCGTCGATCACTTTCAGGCCTGTCGGGTCGGAAGCGCCGATGGGGTTGTTGCCCGCATACGCGTATGGGTTCGTCCACTGTGGTTTGGACAGATCAAGTAATGGATCGGTGGAGATGAACTTTGCCAGGGACGGGTCGTAGTAGCGGGCGGACAGGTAGTCCAGGCCGGTGGAGGCGTCCTCGGTCTTGCCGAGGAAGCCGCGCTCTGTGAATGGCAGGTCGTCATCACCGCGGCGCTGGCCAAAGGGCAGGTAGCGTTCGCGGGAGACCCGACCGGTTGCGTCATCTATGGCGAGCTGCGTGGAGCCGTGCAGGCCGGAGGCCAGCCATTTCAGGCCGGTGCCGGTGCGCATGGCGACGACCACGCCGTCAGGTCCGGAGTAGTAGCGAGTGGCCTTGACTCCGGCGGCGGAGGCCTGGACCTCCATAGCACCGAGATACAAGGTAGCGGTGCCGTCAGGGTCGCGTCGGATGAGCCGCTCGCCGTCGGCATCATAGATCATCGACGTTTCCTGGCCATCCACCGTGGCCTTGTCCATCTGGCCGAGGGCGTTCCAGGTGAAGGTGGCTTGCTTGCCTGCAACGGTGCGGGCGACGAGCTGACCGGCGTTGTCGTAGCCGTAGGTATCGGTGCGCCCCGGCCTGGTGACCGAGGTGACGGCGTTCGGGCGAACGGCCGAGGGGCCGGGCGTCGAGTAGCCATAGGTAGCGGTGATGCCGTTCTCGGTCAGACCGGTCAGGTTGCCGACGGCGTCGTGTGTGAAGGACTGGCTGTACGGGTCGACGCCCTGGCCGTCTGCGCCCGACGCGCAGGTCGAACTAGTGGTGGTATAGGCGGTACTGAGACGGTTCAGGCCATCGTAGGTGAAGCACTCCGACTGGCCAGGACTGGTGCCAGTGGCGGAGGAGGCGTCGAGGATGCTTGTGATGTCGCCGCGGACGTTGTAGCTGAAGCGGTCGTCCTGGGCGACCTGGGTGCCGGCGGTGGTGGTCAGCCGATCGAGCCAGCCGGTGCCCTCGTCCCAAGTGAAGGTGCGTTTGACCTGGGCGTTGGCGCCGTAGGTCCGCTCATTAAGCCGGGCGGTGGCCGAGTAGGAAGTGGCCTTCACGTATGTTGTGCCGCCCCCGTGGTCCGAGGTGAGGCTCTGCGGCAGGCCCAGGCCGGTGTAGCTCAGAGTGAGCTTCTCCGCCGCCAGGTCACCCTTGCCTGGCAAACCCTGTTCGATCAAGTGGTCGGACTCGTCATAGGCGGCGGTGAAAACGTACTCACCGGCCAGGGCACCTTCGACGTCGGGGATGGTCAGCTTGGTGGTGGTGGGGTGGTACGAGTTGTTGTACGCGGTGACTGCGTCGGCGTAGGCGTTGCCACCGACGTACCGGGTGGACGTGCTCGGGTACCCCTTGGCAACACCGTCGTACGTCCACTCGGCTAGCTTTGTGCCGGTTTGCGGCTCGCCGGACCACTGGCTGGTCTGCCGCCCGAGCTCGTCGTAGACGTTGGACACCTTGGCACCGTTACCGTCGATCGCCCACACCTGTCTGCCGGCCGCGTCGTAGCCGTAGGTGGAGTTGCCGGCGTCCGGATCGGTCGCCGCGGTGCGTCGGCTGAGCCAGTCATAGGTAAAGGTACGGACATTGCCGCTCGCATCAGTGATCTTGCTGAGGTTGCCTGCCGCGTTGTACTCGTAGGTGGTGTCGTGGTGAGTGGAAGCATCCTTCCACTCCTCCGTCTTGATCGTACGGTCGAAGGCATCAGAGACGGTGACGGTCTTACCACCGACCGGAGGCGTCACCTCAACTCGGTCCAGGCCCGGGTATGCGGTGGTGGTGCGCCGATATTCGGTGGCCTGGCGATAGTCGATGATCGCGGTTGGACGCTCCATGCTGTCGTAGACGGTCTTGGTCCACGACGGCAGCGTGGTCAGGGCGGGGTTCAGCAGGCCGCTGCCAGGCTCATCGCCATTGTGAGCAGGCTGGGAGGTGGCGGCCTTCAGGCCGCGCGCGTCGTAGGCGGTAACGGTGACGATCCGGCCGCCGGCCGGGGAGGCGCTTTGTTCCTCCCTGGTACGGCCGAGACCATCCTCGTAACTGTACGACGTGAGATAGGTCGTGCCGCGCAGAAGCCGGCGCATGGTGGTTTTGGCTGCGGCAATGGGCTGGCCGAGGTTGCCGTTGAAGGGGATGTCGTAGGCGACTGTGGCCGTTGGTGTGTTGCCGCTGCGCGGCTGATCGGGTTCCCACAGGGCGCTGGCGCGGCCGAGGGCGTCGTAGTCGATCTCAGTGGTCTTGTTGTTCGCGTCGATCAATTTGGCAGGCAGACCGTTGCGGTGGGAGGAGAAGGTGGTGACGGCGTGGCCGAGCGGGTTGGTGACCTTGACACCTTGGTACGGCCAGCCGACGGCGGGGGTGTAGGTCGTACTGGTGGCCTTGCCCATGGCGTCGGTGGCTGTCAGCGAGCGGCCGTAGTCGTCGAAGGTGTTCTTGGCTGTGGTAATGACAGTGCTGGCTCCGACATGGGAGCGGGTTTCGGTGATGTTGCCGTCGGACGGAGTGTTCGTCGCCGGGTCGGTGCCGCCGTCGTACAGGGTGATGGTCTTGCCGAGCACGGTGCCGCTGGTGCAGCTGTCGCCGGAGCGCTTCTCCACCGTCGAGGGCAGGGCTGTGATGCCGTTGGCCGGGTTGCGGGCGTAGGTGGTGCGCGTGCAGGTGTTGTCGGTGCTGACAGCCGTGTCGCCGTAGTCGTTGACCGTGGTCGGCTGGCCGTCGCCGTTGTAGGCGGTGCGCTGCTCGCTCCACCGCCAGGTGCCGCCGGTGACCTGCTCCCGGGTGCGTTCGCGGGTGCGGTGGACGAAGGCGGGGTCGAGGATGCCGGGGCCGGTGCCGGAGGAGGCGACCTGGTACTCATACCGGGTGGATTCGGCCTCGGTGTAGGTGCGCGGGTCGGTGGCCGTCAGTTTCCAGGTCTGTTCCTGTAACAGCTGGCCCTGCAGGGCGCGCGAGTCGGTGACGGTGTTGCCCTCGAAGTCGGTGATGGTGGCGCCGTCGATGCCGCGGTAGAAGGTGTCGGAGGTGACGGTGTAGCCGTTCGGGTCGGAGCCGGAGCCGCGGGTGGTGCGTACGGTGCCGTAGCCGCGCCAGTCGCTGCCGGATGGGACCAGGTCGGGCTGGGCGTACTCGATCCGGTCGCTCCAGCGCGGGCTGCCCAGGTAGTCGTAGCTGGTGACCATGTCCGGCGAGCCGCCGACCAGGTCACGCTCGACCACCTTCGTGGCCAGTTGTTTGAAGAAGCGGCCCCAGCTCTCGTAGCCGCTCTCCGGGTTCTCGTCGTAGAGGACCTTGTAGCAGTCTCCGGTCGCGTCGGACAGGTAGTTGGTGCCGTCGCGGCCCTTGCCACCGCCGCACGGGTCGGCCTGGCCGTAGGTGACCTCGATGCGGCCGCCCATGCCGTTGCCGATCCCGGTCACGCGGGGCACCATGCGCCAGGACAGTAAGTCGGTCCAGTCCGACATGGTGTCGTAGTCCATCCGCCCGGCCACCATGGCGGCGTCGAAGTCGACGGGCGGCAGTTTGGCGGGAGTGGTGCCGGCCAGGCCGGTCTGCTGGACGCTGTCCAGCCACAGCACCGGGTCGTAGGCGGGGCCGAAGTCGGTGCGGGTGTAGATCCACTGGTAGCGGAAGTCGAGCCGGGTGCCCGGCTCCCATGCGCCGGAGGCCGGGTTGCGGGACTCGGTGAGGACCGAGTCGAGCTTGCGGGTGGAGTAGAACGCGATCGCGTCGTTGGTGGTGCAGGTGGGGCCGCAGTTCAGGTCGGTCGGCACGTCCAGGCCGCCGCGGTCGGAGGTGGTGAACGTCATCCGCGCGGTCGGCGTGCTGCCGGTCACCTGGGTGTTGTGGCCGTAGCTGATCTGCTTGAGGAAGCCGCCCCGGTCGTACGGCAGCACCTTGTAGGTCTCATATTCGCAGCCGGGCATGCAGAAGTAGTTGGTCTCGCGTTCGTAGGTGTAGTCGATGACGTTCTCGTTGGCGTCGATCGACTGGTCCAGGTTCCACCGCCACACGCCCGCGCAGGTGGGCGGGATCATGTCGTTGAAGTACCGGTCAGAGCACGGCTCGCCCCGCTGGTTGCCGATGTACTGCAGCTGCCACTGGGCGTCCTTGGTGTAGCCGAAGCGGTGCACCTGCCCGTCGGAGGAGGTGACCTTCCAATACTCCAGCCCGTCGGCGGCGCCGGTCAGCTGCTCGATCTTCCAGCCGAAGTCCGGCACCGTCTTCCACGAGCCGCTGGTGCGGTCCTTGACGATGGAGGCGGAGCGGCCGGCCAGGTTCAGGACCAGCTCCGACTGCGTGTAGTCCTTGGTGACGTCGGTGGCCAGCTCGTCCGGCGACTCCCAGCACACCGCCGAAGCGTAGGGGCCGTTCTCGTCGGCGTACCAGATCAGCTCGGCGGTGTCGGGGTCGTACTCGTTCCGGGCCGTACAACGGCGGTACTTGCGCTCGATGAACCCGGCCGACAGGTTCCAGCCGATCCCGGTCACGCCGGACTGGTTGTTGGTCCAGTTGCCTTCACCGTCCACGGAGGAGGCGTCGTACTGCAGCGACAGGTTCGGCCCGTTGCCCACCGGCGACGGCGCCTCCGGCAGCGGGTAGTCATAGGAGAACCCGCCACCCGAGGTGCCCGCCTGCCAGGTACCCGACGGCTTCAGGTCAGTAGCACCGAAGTTGCCGTCCGGGCCCGTCATCCCGGCCGCCAGCACGTACACCGAGCCGGACGTGAACGCCTGCGCCGCGCGGGCGTCGGCCGCCTTGGTGTCCTTGCCGGTCTGGCTCTTCGACGGCGTCAGCGGGGCTGCCTTGCCGGACGCGGGGTCGGTGTCGATGTCGGCGGTCAGCGTGCCGGTCTTGATGTCGTTGTGCGCCTTCACCTGCTGCGGCCGCACCACGCAATCGCGCGGGCGCGGGGTCGTCAGCGCACACGCCGGCACACGGAGCACCTGCAGGCGGGTGGCGAAGTTGCCGCCGTAGGCGTCACGGAAGCCCGCGTACGAGAACTCCGCCCGCACCTTCCCGGCGCTCTGGCCGGTCAGCCGGGCGGCGAGGCCCACTCCGCCGAGCTTCCTTACGGTGTCGGCAGGCAGCGTCTCCACCTTCACCGTGCCGACGTCGGCGGCGCCCTTGACCTCGGAGATCCGGACCGGCAGCCCGCCCGCCGCGACCGCCTTCGCGCCAGGATCCACCTCAGCGGTACCCGGCTGCGGCCACACCGGCTCCTTACGCTCGACCTGCGGCTGGGACTCCTCCGCCCCCTTGGCCACCTTCTCCTTCGCCACCGGACGACCGTCCACCGACGTCTCCGGATCCGGCCCCTCCACCGACGCCGCCGCCGGAACCACGAGGTTGTCCGGCACCCCCAACCCGGAAATCAACACCGCCATCGCCACCGCGATGACCAGCACCATCGTCCGTAACCGCCGCCAGACCCGCATGTCGTCACCTCTTCAGGGCACGCTGACGCAGACCCTGGGTACAGGACCGCGTTGCGCCATAAGGACTTGATAAAGACGATCGTTCGGATCGTGATCGACGATCACCACACGGTCAATACCTACATACCGACAATGGGCACTACGGAATGTCGCTTTCGCGATTCACAGCGAGGCGAACTCCATGTCAACCGACGCATACGGAACAGCCATGCCGAACAGGGATCGCCTGTGTGATTTGCATCACATCTGTAGCGACCGCCGAGATGTAGAACATATGTAGAGCCATCCTATACACCTGCTAACGTCGGGCCCACCACGTCCCGGAATTGCCCGCCCGGACGCTCGTCTTTCGACAGTGGAAGCTTTAGCCACAACCACGCAGGCATGCCAAAGCTCCGTCATGCAACAGCATTGAATGCTTTTCATCCTCACACTGAGGTGATCTCAGCGAATTCCGGGTAGCCAGTTGTGCTCGAAATGAGTCAGGACAAGGGCTCTCGGGCGATGTCGCCGATTGCGCTGGGGCCGGCGGTGATGTGCTGAAGGATCGGCCAGCGGCCTTTGAGCAGGGCGAACCCGCGTTCCCCGAGACAGCGCAGGCCACGCAGGAGTTGGTTGTAGGTGCGATTGTCCGGGCTGAGGACCTGGTTTTCCTGGGGTTGCTTGATCGGGGCGTGAACGCCGATGCCCGCGCCGTCGTAGCCGCCGTCGGCCAGGGTGGGCAGGCGGCGGACGGCAGCGGCGTACAGCGCGCCCAGGACGTGCGTGCGGGCGGCGGTCAGATCGTGCACCGAGCCGGGTTCGACGTCGGAGATCCAGAGCGGAAGGCCGCTGGGCGCCGACAGTGCTTGCAGATTGCCGGCGTGCTGGTGGGCTTTGCCGGAGTACCAGGAATCGATCGGCTCGCCCTTGACGCTCAGGATCTGCTCGGCGCAGCGGTCGATGCCGATCAGGGTGCCGTCCAGGATTACACACGCCAGCTCGTCGGCTTGGGCGCGGTCAAGAGCCTCCTGAAGATCCGGGGCTTGAGCTGCGAGGACGTCGATTCCTTCGTCGATGTAGCGATAGGCGGTGGCCCGGGAGACACGATGATCGCGGCCGAGCTTGGGGATGTCGTGCTCGCGGCGGAACCAGCGCAGGATCATCACCGCCTGCCAGAACGGGGTCAGCGCTGGGCTGCCTTTGGGAGTGCCGCGCCGACGGCGTTCGGCGTGCAGCAGTCGGGCGACGTGGTGAACGAGTGCGCGGGAGACGTCGAGCGTGGCACGATGAGCAATCACGTGGAGCCTTCTGGCCGATGGGGATTCTTGTGGTGAGAACTCATCTACCGGAGGCTCCACGTCTGTCTCCGGCCTTCGACGACTTCTCCCAAAAGGCCCAGAACGCCACCACGGGCGTCCCAGAAATCCCAACTATCCCGAATTATTTCTCCGAGATCACCTCACTGACTCCCGAATCCGCGACAGATTTGGGAATCGCCTTTGAGGCTCAGCGCGTGACGCGCAAGGCCCACTCGACTGAGTCCGGAGCCTGGATTCGTACCGTCAGGGTCTCCCTCTGGCCGAGGTCGAGCCGGTTCATGATGGGGCTGATCAAGTTGTCGAGGCAGGTGAAGGGCATGTTATAGCCCGGCTCGAGGATGATCTCCGCCTTGCCCTCTCCCCGGCAGTTGAACAGCACCCAGAGCTCGTCCTTTCCGGGTGGGATGTCGCCGACGACCATGGACCCTTTTCTCGGCCCTGCCTTGAGGACGGTTTTCGTGCCCGCGTCCATGCCCGGCATGCGGAGCGGCGCGTGGTTGGGCGGTGGTGGTGTGGTCACTGCGGTCTCGGTCGGGACGGCCGACGAGGTAGTGCCTCGCCGGTCCGGCACCGGATTCACTGGAGGCGGAGCCGTGCAGGCCACCGCCAAGCCGATGATGGTGCAGGAAGCAAGGAGAGGCACTACCTGTCGGATTGTCATGTCGAGATCACCTTTGCTTGACGTACCAGCCGACCTGCCAGGGGGTCCACGCGGTCACGTGTCGCTGACGGCTTTGGCCGCAAACCTTGTAAATGCCGTTGGTCTTCTTGCGCCACACGCCGTACGTGGCGAGCGTCGTTTTGCGCGGCGGGGTCGGGACGGCGATCTGGTTCCCCAACGAGGCCGTCAGGCTTGCGGACAGGTTAACGCCCGCGGCCACTTCGGCGCCCGCGATGAGCCTGTCCACCTTCAGGCTGCCAGAGACGTTCCAGGAGATCGAGACGGTTCCAGACACCGTGGCGGTGAAGGTCGATGTGGCGGCGCGGGACGTTCCGTTGTGATTGGACTGCGTCGGGCCGACGGCCTTGTGGCTGTTGCTGTACGTGGAGACCCGGTAGGTGGCGTCTCCCGTCCGGCAGGCCATGGTCATCGAGGGAGGGGCCGCTTTGGCGGGGAAGATTTCCGTCTCGTTGTCGTATCCGACCACAACGTTGGGATTGTCCGGAAGCGGCTGAGGATCGTCGGCGAATGCCGGGGGTGCGCCCAGCATCGCGAACGGGCGATCAGAGTGGCCGGTAAGAGCGTGCGTTTCATGAACATAGCGGGTAGGCTCCCCTTGCATCGAATGGCGCTCCACGGGCGGGGATCGTTGGTCGCGGCACCCGTCCGTGCAGCTACTGGATTTTTGCCCGCTTTTCCGTCGGGCGCTGACAGTTACTCACGCCGACAAATGGCAATCAACCTCTTGCGCTGCGTCGATCCACGTGCTAGCGGCGCCCGCAAGGCCGGATTTCGGCCACGATTGCCAGCTCGACGGCGCGATTAACAGCCGTTTGCAGGTTTATCAAATGCCACTCCTGCCGATTTGTGGACGCCCGTTTACCGGTGCTCCATAACAAAAGCTCACACCATTGCCGGAATTAATCAGAAACGTCCCGTTTCTGGCTGTTGTGGGCTGGGTGTCCTTGACATCGATCCACGTGGCCATCTCCGGGAACGGACTCGACCTATGTCGTTCGCGCCCGATAGATGATGTCGTTGATGTTGGTATGCAAGATCTTCAGCGGGGTCGTGCTGATACGGACAATACGAAAGCGGGCTCTGGTGCCCTCAGATGGTGACCGAGGGGTCGAGTGAGTGGTGGTAATCGCAGTGGATCCCAGCGTACGAAAGCGCGCGTGCGGGAGCTCTGATCTAGGGTGCATTCGTGACCACTGATGCCGATCTCGGCGTCCTCTTCGAGGGCGGCCGCAATGTGTGGCTGTGCGCCTGCCGAAAATTTATCCACGCAGGTCACGGCCCTGCGAAGGCTTCGCGTCGCGGCGCGAACTCCGGCCACTCAGAAGATGGAACCAAGTGCGGCATGATGATCGGCCGTGCTCCTCCGCCTGGCCTACCTCACCATCACCAACACATTCGCTGCACTGCGGTTGCTGCCGATGAGCGATCGGGACAAGGACGTGGAGATTCTCGTCCTACGTCACCAGATCACCGTCCTTGAACGCCAACTCGGCGCTGACACCAGAGTGAGATTCGCACCCGAAGACCGGGCCCTTCTCGCCGCCCTCCTGACCTCGCTGCCCCGCGAGGTACTACGCCGGCTACGGCTCCTCATCCGACCCGACACCGTCCTGCGCTGGCACCGCGATTTGATGAAACGACGTCACGCTCGTACCTGCCGGCCGAAGCGGCCCGGGCGCCCGCCCATGGTCCGCTCCATCCGTGCCCCTATTCTGCGCCTGGTTCGGGAGAACCCCGGCTGGGGCTACCGGCGGGTCCACGGAGAGCTCACCACGCTCGGCATCAAGGTGGCACCGTCCACGGTATGGGAAATCCTCAAGCAGGAGGGGCTCGATCCAGCGCCCCAGCGGGCGTCCCCCAGCTGGGCCGACTTCCTGCGCTCGCAAGCCGACGCCCTACTGGCCTGCGATTTCCTCGAGACCATCACCCTGAACTGACAGCGCCAGTACATCCCGGCCGTCATCGAGCCCACCGCCAGGCGCATCCAGATGCTCGGCACCACCGCTCACCCGAGCGCCGACTGGGTCACCCAGGCGATCAGGAAGCTGGTGATGGATCTGGACGGTGCGGGCTGCCGGGCGCACTATCTGATCCGCGATCGGGATGGGAAGTTCCCCACCCTCATGGACGAGATCCTCGCCGAAGCCGGCATCAAAACCGTGCTCACCGGCATCCGGATGCCGCGCATGAACTCGATCATGGAGCGGTGGGTGCAGTCATGCCGCCATGAACTCCTCGACCGCTGCCTGCTCTGGAACGAACTCCACCTGCGGCACGCCCTACGCGAGTACGAACACTTCTACAACCAGCACCGAGCCCACCAAGCCCTGGGCCAAGCTGCTCCGCTAAGCACCATCCCTGATCCGATCACGAATCCGGAGCAAATCATCGACCTGAACATACGCCGACGAGACCGGCTCGGCGGCATCCTCCACGAGTACTCACATGCCGCTTGACCTGCATGGATGGAATTATCGGCAAGCACAGTGCTGATCGTTGATGAGACCGGCTTCGTCAAGAAGGGCGTCTGCTCGGCCGGGGTGCAGCGCCAATACAGCGGCACCGCGGGCCGGATCGAGCACTGCCAGATCGGGGTGTTTCTCGCCTATGCCACGCCGCGTGGCCGGGCGCTGCTGGGCCGGCGGCTTTACCTGCCCGAGCACACCTGGCTGGCCGAGTCCGACCGCTGCCGCGCCGCCGGAGTCCCGGACGAGATCGGCTTTGCCATCAAGCCTGCCCTGGCCACCCAGATGCTCCTGGCCGCTCTGGACGGGTGTGCAGGCGGCTTGGGTGAGCGGAGATGAGGTCTGGCCAGGACCCGCGCCTTCGCGATGCTCTGGAAGAGCGCCGGGTGGGATATGTGCTGGCCATCGCCGGGGACCGGCGCGTTGAACTGGAAGGCGTCCAGATGAGCGCGGCCGAGGTCCCGGGACTACTGGCGGATCGGCAACCTACGGACTAAAGGCTCAAAATACCGCCTACTACTAAACGGTATCTCATCGCATCGCCATGTCTGGAATTGCCACCTGAAGAAATGTCTACAAATTCCGTGCGGTGTCATGCCGTGCCGCATTCACGCGAGCAACAGTCGAGCAACTGCCCGTCAATGCGACGCTTGCGGTATCAATTTGGGTTGGATGCCCAGTTTGGCTCCATGGCGCCGCCGGACCGATCACGGCCATCGGCCACGGATCAAGCACTGGCCTTCAGCGGGATCTGCGAGAAACATGGCGTAGTGTGCGTTCGAGCTCAACGAGAGTTCACTCTTCTGAACAACACCACGGGCGTGTGATATCTTCTGTGAGGTTTGAGTCAACTGTAATGTTGTTTTAGAGAGGTCGTCGAGTCCTGTCTGCCGAGGAGTGAGGCCAGGGTGAGAACGTCACTGGACACGCAATCATGTGAGCTGCCGTCGGATCAAGGGACATCGCAGACGTGACAACCGGTCAGCGACGCAAGAATCGCCGACGAAAGTCGCGGACTATCCTTGCAGCTCTGCTCGTCGCTGTGGGAATTGGTGGTCTGGTTGCGTTAGGCCTGCCGCACCGATTGCCGGAATGGGCCAGCCTGGACAACGCCGACAAGGTCGCCAGCGTGGTCGGAGCCCTGCTGACTCTTGCCGGCCTGTTGCTCGCCTGGCGTCAGCCGCCTACCCCGGAGGAACAGGGCCCTTGCCCCCGATGTGTGGACACCTTGAGTACCGGATGATGGAGATCCGGAGACAAGGAGTTCCACGTGGCGATGAAGTCGTACCCGCCGGAGTTCAAGGCGGACGCCGTCGCGTTGTA
>NZ_JBIEIS010000087.1:0-23116 GCF_043496855.1 Nonomuraea sp. JJY05 | reverse complement strand
GCACCGAAGGCGTCAACACCAAAACGAAAATGATCAAGAGGCAGATGTACGGGCGAGCCGGCTTCGCGCTCCTCCGCCATCGCATCCTGCTCGGCTAACCACGGTCCGTCACCACCGAAAGTGGGCCAGAGCCACTGACTGGACACACCCGTTGGCGGGCTGAGTGGGGTTGACCTGCGGTTCGCCATTTGTGTTCGGTGTGGTCACTAGTCATCGTCTCTCACTTGAAGTGGCGGATTTCGGGGAAGGGGATTCGGGTGAACCCCGCGTGGCGTTCGTAGAACTCGGTGCGGGTCTTCGCGTGCTTGTGGCGGATCTCGTTGATCCACCGCTGGAGCGGGTTGGGGACCGACTCGTAGTTGCGGCGCAGGAGGCGGGTCCAAGGCCGTTCCAGCCAGCAGGCGAAGTCGGGTGGCTGGTTGAGGCGTTTCGCGACGTGTTGATAGAAGTTGGCCATCTGGAACTCGCGGACCATCGCGACGTGGCGGCGCCATTCGAGGTCGCAGAAGACCTCGGTCAGAGCGACGGCTTCGGGATAGACGGGCAGGTGGGTCGGGTTGTGCGGGGTGTGGAAGCCGGGGAGCGTCTTGCCTCGGGCTTCCCAGCGTTCATGCAGACGGGTAACGAGGCGATAGCTGTGGGGCGCCCAGTCCATGATGATCCGGGTGGCGCGGTGTAGCTGCCCGTAGGCCCACTGGCGGTCGCCGGTGGCGGCGAGGAGTCGGCCGTAGCGGCGGTGGGCGGTGATGATCTCCGGGGTGTTGGTGAGATCGGTCCTGTCGGCGAGCCGGACGCGGTGCTTGCGGCAGAGCTTGGGGAAATAGAGCGCGTAGACCCTGATCGTGTGCTGCGCGGGCAGCCGGGCGGCGCATTGGTCGCAGTAGTCGTGCAGGCCCCAAGCACGGGAGGGTCGGAACGCGGGAATCTCCTCGGGCAGGGTGTCGTCGAGGCGGTGCAGGCCGGGTAGCGCTTTGCGGAGCTGTCTCCAGCCGGTCCAAGGAGTGCGGGTTGACCCGGATGTCGAAGTCGTTGACCAGAGACCGGGTCAGGCCCGGGTCGGCCGGCCCAGCGCGCCGAGCAGGATCGTGGGGCGGGCGAGGTCGTTGGCGTCGGCCAGTCGGAAAACGTAGGAGATGACCGTCTCGCCGCGCACCGGCCGGACGCGGACGGGCAGTTGCTGGGCGGTCTGCTGCCAGGCCTTCATTGCTGGCCTGCCCGGCGCTGGCGGGGCGGGGTGAACTGAGTCTGGGCGGCGACATCGAGGATGACCGCGTCGAGATGGGCCTTGGTGATCTTCTCGGTGCCGTCGGTGATGGCGTCGTTGGCGGCCTCGTGGATGAGCTGGTCGAAGCTGCCGATCATGCCGCCGGTGCGGTTGTGCAGTACACCCGCCCATAAGCGCGGGCTCAAGAGACGGCCGGAAAGTTAGGAGCGAGGTTGAACGGTGTCTTCTCGCACCAGGTCGGCTTGCCCGCGTCCGCGGCTGCTCCGCCGAACATGGTGTCGATCAGGCCCCGCAAGATTCCGAGCAGTTCGCCCCGGTCGCTGAAATACCTGGGAAGTACCCGCCGGCGGCTCGGCGGCTCGAACGGCCCGACAGGCCGGTCGGCGCTCCCGAAGCCTTCCGCGGGCGCAGGTTCGTCGTATGTGTCCGCGATCAGCTGCGGCCAGAGCTGTTGCACCGCGTCGCGGTAGCGCCGCTCGCCGACCAGCTCGGGAACGGTTTTGCCGCGATCGTCGCGCCGGCCGGGCACTCGTACGGTGAGGAAGTCGCTCAGCCGGTGCAGGGCGTCCTCACCGACGGTGGGGTCGTATCGATCGGTAAGCGCGTCGGCCAGGTCCCGCAGGCCGCCCGGGTCGATGAGGAACTTGGTCTCCATGGGAATCCGATGGATCAGCGGATGTTCGCCGATGATGTCGGCGATCCGTGACGTTCCCGAACGACCCGTACCTGCCACGAAAATCGGTGAGGGGGAAGGCATGGCGAGCAGTCAAACTCTCAGCCCGGCGCCTGTGCAAGCCCTTTATCCCCGTCATCCGCTGCTACGGGCCGGACGCCACCGACGACGAGTGACGTCGCACGATGGCTCGTCGTGGTCGCCACCATCTTGACCTAGGCGTCTGCGCTGCCCAGGCCCCGGAGAGGGGTACGGGAACCGACACACCGGCCGGAGCTGTTACGGCTTCGCGGATCCGCTCGGCGGCCCGGCGGGCCCGGTACGCCTTCTGTCGGCAGGCGGGCCGGTCGTAGACGGCGTCCCGGCGGTGACCGTGGCCCAGGGCGAACCGGTCCGGCTTCTCGTCGTTGGTCAGGTTCCCGTTCATCGGGGTGAGCGCCCGACGGCGAGCCGACCCGGTGCGTGGGCGCGGGGCCGGCTCCTGGTATCAGTGCGGCGTGACCTTGCCTGCTGGCTGATCACTTCGCCTGGGAGAGCGAGACCGCGTCGGGGCCGGCGGGGAATCGCAGCTGGCCGGTCGTGTCGTGCACGGCTCGCCACACTGTCTCGGCGACGTCGCTCTCCTTGGTGAACAGGTCCTGGCCCGTGAAGTCGCCCATGGCCTTCTTCGCCCATGTTGCGTAGGGCGCCGGGACCAGCTCGTCCAGCGAGGCGCCCTTCGTCGCGTTGGCCGCGAAGTTCGTCGTCAGGCAGGCGCCCGGCTGGACCGTCTTGGCCTGCACACCGAAGGGCGCGAGCTCGAGCGCGAGGGATGCGGTGAATCCCTCGATGGCCATCTTGCTTGCCTTGTAGACGGCCGAGAGCGGCATGTGGCCCAGCACCACGCTGGAGGTCACGTTGACCACCACGCCAGAGCCGCGCTCGCGGAACTGGGGCAGCACCGCCTGCGTCGTCGCCATCACGCCGAACGTGTTGGTTTCGAAGACTTCCCGCACTCGGGCCATGGGGGTGCCCTCGAACACGCTGATCGACGGGACGCCCGCGTTGTTGACCAGGACGTCGATGGGCCCGGCCGCCTCGAACGCGGCGGTGATGGTCTGGGGCTTGGTCACGTCGAGCTCGACGACGCGCAGCCGGTCCGACTCGGGCAGGACGCCCGCACGCGGAGTGCGCATCGTGGCGATGACGTTCCACCCCTGCGAGTGGAAGTACAGGGCGGTCTCCCGTCCGTATCCGGCTGAGGTACCAGTGATCAGAACTGTCTTCATGCGGTGATCCTTGCGATGTAGTGGGATCCGCGAATAGACAGGCATTTTCCTGCCCCGCGGAAGAACTGGTGATCCCATTGAATCGCTCTGACCTGCTGGAATAGTAGAACTATCGTCGCTTCGTCTTGCACGATCCTCCCTCATAATCCGGCCGCTCAAGGAAGGACGCCTGCGGTGCTTCGCAGGCGGGCCGCGTCCCGACTCGGGGGTGCGCCGAACTGGCGGCGGTACTCGCGGCTGAACTGCGACGGGTTGTCGTAGCCGACGCGGTGGCCGACTCCGGTGACGTCGCCTGGGTGGGTGGCGAGCAGCAGCCGGGCCTCCTGGAGCCGGATCTGTTTCTGGAACTGGATGGGGCTCATCGCGGTCACCGCCTGGAAGTTGCGGTAGAACGCGGAGACGCTCATCCCGGACAGCCGTGCCACGTCCTCGACCCGGAAGGGCTCGGCGTAGTGCTCGCGGATCCAGCGCACGGCCCGGGCGACATGGCTGAGGCCGCTGTCGGCGAGGCCGAGCTGGCGCACCGTCGCGCCCTGCTCGCCGGTGATCAGGCGCCACAGGATCTCGCGCTTGACCAGCGGGGCCAGTACGGCGCGGTCGCTGGGCTCGTCGAGCAGGCGCAGCAGCCGGACCACCGCGTCGAGCAGCGCGGGCGGGGCGTCGCTGACGGCGATCCCCGACGGAGTGCCTCCGGCGGGGCGGGGGGTGTCGCCGGGACCGGCTTGCAGCAGCAGTTCGGCGACGGCGGACGGTTCCAGCGTGAGGCCGAAGCCGAGGGCCGGCTGCTCGGGGGCGGCCTGGGTGAACTGTCCGGTGACGGGCAGGTCGACGGATGCGACCAGGTACTGCCCGGCGCCGTACGCGTAGACCCGGTCGCCCAGCGCGAGGCGTTTGGCACCCTGGGCGATGACTGCGAGCACCGTGCCGGACATCGAGGGCGCTGGCGGATCCGGCCGGTCGACCTTGGAGATGAGGACGCCGTCGATGGCGGTGGTCCAGTCGGGCCGGGCATGCCGGGCCAGCAGGGTGCGGAGCTCTTCGAGGTGCATACGTCCATTGCAGCACTGTCTGTGCTGCAATTCCCGTGCTCGCGAGGATCGTGCAAGTACCAGCGAGCATCGTTCTAACGTTTTCGCAGGTCACGGCGATTGAATGGAATCACCTCACTCCATCAACGCAGAAGAAGGCCTCCATGATTGCCACGTACGGCTTCAACGCCACCCTGACCGCCAGGCCCGGAATGGGCGACCGGCTCGTCGACCTGCTGCTGACCGGCCTACACGAGGGCAGCCCCGGCGCGAGCAAGTACTGCGTGGTCTACCTCGTCTCCCGTTCCGCGTCCGCCCCCGACGTCGTCCACGTCACCGAGGGCTGGACCAGCGAGGAGGACCACCACCGGATCTTCGCCGGCGAGGCCGCCCAGGCCATCGTGGCGCAGATCGGCGGACTGCTGGCCAAGGAGTCCGAGTACACCGACTACGTGCCGGTCCGCGGCAAGGCCGCCTTCTGACTCGCCGAACACCCCACACCCCAGCCCGTGCCGCCGCGGTGCCCGCTGAGGCGCCCCCTCCTCGCCCGACCGTCCCGCCACCACCCACGAAAGGCAACGACCATGACTACGGCACGACCCGCCCTCGACCCCGAACTGCATGAACTCTTGGCCGACATGCCGCTGATGTCCCAGCTCAGCCCGGAAGTGCTGGCGCAGGTACGCCCCTTCTCCTCGATGCCCGTCGATCCCCTCCTCGAAGGTCGCGCGATCGACCGGCGCGAGGTCACCGCTGCGAGTCCGGACGGCACCACGATCCCCTTGTCCGTCTTCAGTCCCGCGAACACCGATCGCACCACCGCCGCACCCTGCGTCTACTGGATGCACGGCGGCGGGATGGTCATGGGCGACCGCTTCTCACAGATCGACATCCCGCTGGAGTGGCTCGACGAGTTCGGCGCCGTCGTGGTCTCCGTCGGCTACCGGCTCGCGCCCGAGGCCACCGGCATCATCCCGGTCGACGACTGCTACCAGGGACTGCTCTGGATCGCCGACCACGCCGAAGAACTGGGCATCGACCCCGACCGGATCATCGTCGCAGGCGCCAGCGCGGGCGGCGGTCTCGCCGCCGGCGTCACCCTGCTGGCCCGCGACCGCGACACCCCGACGATCGCCGCCCAAGTCCTGATCGGCCCCATGCTCGACCACCGCAACACCACCACCTCCAGCCTCCAGTACTCGAACGGGCCCGGCGTCTGGACCCGGGAGATGAACGGATTCGGATGGCGCTGCCTCCTCGGCGACCTCACCGACGACGAGGTACCCGCATACGTCTCACCCGCCTTGGCCGACGACCTCGCGGGCCTGCCGACCACCTACATCGACGCCGGCTCCGCCGAAGTCTTCCGCGACGAGGCCACCGACTACGCCACCCGCATCTGGGCTGCCGGCGGCCAGGCCGAACTCCACGTCTGGGCAGGCGGCTTCCACGGATTCGACGCCCTGTCCCCTCAGGCACACATCTCGGCCACAGCCCGCCGAACCCGCACCGACTGGCTCGCCCGGCTCCTGCCCACGAGCCCCGCCGCATAGGTGAAGTCGACGAGTTTCGGTCGTACGCTTCAGCCTTGGCTAAGACCTCAGCGTCTGCTGTCTCCGGGCGCGAGCAGGCTGGTGACCTCGGCGATCGCCTCCGCCGAGGGGTGGAAGTAGCGCCGTACGTTCTCCGGCTTCTTGTGCCGGGACTTCGCCATCAGCATGGGCAGGCTGGCCCCGGCCTCGCCGAGGTGGGTGAGACCAGAATGGCGGTATTCGTGCAGGTCCCAGCCTGTGCCCGGCACCCCGCCGACTGCGGTGTGGGCGTCGAGCAGGGCGCGGGCCTGGCCGTACGACAGCCGGACCAGCCCGGTGTCCGGGCACACGTCACGCGGCGCGAGGACCTTGCTGGGACCCGGCTTGCGGTGGGTGACGAACACCGGCCCGCGTGTGCGGCCCTTGATCAGCCGGGGCAGCAGGCGGGCGGTGCCGGCGTCCCAGTACACGGGCTCCATGACGTAGTCCTCGCGCGGGGCACCGCGGCGGCGGGTACGCGGCTTCGAGCCCTTGGCCTTCACCGGGGCCCTGCGGGCGGCAAGGTCCAGCTCCTCGATGTTGACGCCGAGGATCTCCTCCGCCCGCGCGACGGTCTCGTACAGCATCCGCCACAGCGTCTTCTCCCGCAGGTGGACCTCGCGCCGGGCGATCAGCCGGTCCACGGCCATCTTCGAGCGGGCCGGGGTCTCCGAGTCCGGCGGGTGCATCCGCTTCACCCAGGCCGGGACAGCCGGGCCGTCGTATCCGCGCTCGACACACCAGCCCAGCCACGACAGCACCGCCGCCCGCCGGGCGTTCCACGTGTTGACCGCGGCCTCGCCCCACAGTTGTTCGAGGGCGCCGCCGATCTCGTCGTCCGCGACGGTGGCGAGCGGGCGGGCATCACCGAGGTGGTCGGCGGTCTTGCCGACGCCAATTCCGTACGACCGGAGCGTGTTCGCGTTGTCGAGCGAGTCGAGGAACACGTCGGCCGCCGCGCGGACGGTCAACGCCTTTCCGACGGGCAGTCGTACGACGGCGGGCACCGCTTCCCCCCTTGCCACAGATAACGGGGCCGCTTCGTGCACAGCCCCGAGAACGTCGCCGCAGGTCGTGATCAGCGATGCCGCAGATAATAGGGCGTTATCTGCGGAAGACTTCAGACGGGTCCCGCCGCCGACCATCCGTCAGCCGCCCACCAGGGCCGATCGAGGCTTAGCGCCGGTTTTCGTTCCGATGTTCCTCAACCCCCTATCCCGACGGAACACCTCGGCTCCGGCTCCCGGCCCGCAAGACCTATAAGGAACGGATGGTGCCACTGCACCAGGACGCCGCCGACGCCCTCCAGCAGCTCATCGACCTGCGCAGACCTGGGCGAGACAAACCATTCACCGACGAACGCACCGGCGAGCAGATCCGCTACCTGTTCGTCCGTCACGGCAAGGTCCTCTCCAGCTCCTACCTGTTCGAGACTTCGCTCCAGAAGGCCAGCAAGGAGGCTGGCCTGGTCGGTCCGGGCGGCTGGAAGGGCAAGGAACGCGGCACCATCTCCGCGCACAGATTCCGGCACACCGTCGGCACCCAGCTCGCCGAACGCGGCGCCAAGCTGCACACCATCATGAAGGTCCTTGGCCACTCCTCGGTCTCCATGGCACTGGTCTATGCCCAGGTCAGCGATCGTGAAGTGCTACGTGACTACAAGTCCGTCCTCGAACCCGGCGCCGTCGTCGCCGGCCCCGCGGCTGAGGAGCTGAAGTCCGGGACGCTGCCCGCCGAGGCCGTTGACTGGCTGAAGAGTAACTTCCTCAAGACTGAGCTCGAGCTTGGACACTGCCTGCGCCTACCCGCCGAAGGCCCCTGCGAGTGCGACCTCTACCTGACCTGCGCCAAGTTCGTCACCACCCCGGACTACGCCCCACGGCTCCGGGCCCGCCTGGAGGTCGAACAGCAACTCGTTCAGGACGCCGACGAACGCGGCTGGACCCGCGAAGTCGAACGGCACACCGCCGTCGCCCGCCGTCTCACCGGCCTGCTCACCGACCTTGGCGAGACCACCAATCCGAGCGACGGCAACTCTTCAGGAAGGTCATCATGCACGTCGACGAACTGAGGAGTGCTTGGATCTGAACTGTTCTCCATAGGGCGAGGGAATCAAGTTGATTGGCCAGATTGCATGCTGGTAGAACATGGCGATGCTGACTGGAAGGCTTGTTCGCCTACGTGCCGTCGAGCCCGCGGATTTCGAGAGCATTTGGCGCTGGAGTCACGACCCCGAGGTGGTGCGCTGGATGAGCAGCGGCTACCCCGAGTCGTTCGTGCAGGCACAGGAGCGGTTGGCAGAGGCGCCGCGCAACAGCTACGAGAATTGCCGGTTCATCATCGAGTCGCTCGACGATCGGCGTGCTGTCGGGTTCGTCCGGCTCAGGGATGCGGAACCGGAGGTCGAAACGCTGAGCTGGATATCCAGATTGGCGAAAAGGATGTCTGGGGTCGCGGCTTCGCCACTGAGGCGATGCGCCTGATATGCAGGTACGGCTTCAACGAAATGCGCTTGCACCGGATCACTCTGGACTTCGCGGCAGAAAACACTGCAGCGCGCCGAGTTTATGAGAAGGTGGGCTTCGTCGAGGAGGGCCGCGTACGCGAGTGCTTCCGCCGTGATGGCAAGTGGCACGACATGATCCTTATGGGCCTTCTCGAAGGCGAACTTCGCGACTGATCCGTCTTGTTCCGTGCCGCCATGGTTCGTACGGCATCACCCACCGCACCCATCCCCGAAGATTGCCCGTGTTGGTGGCCAACACCTTAGCGATCATGACTCATGAGCAGGCGACAGGCCTTGACAGTGTCCATATAAACAGCGACGTCGTGTTCGGCCTGGTCCACCTGCTGGGCATGCAGTACCGACCCGCGCTGGCCGACCTCCCCGACCAGAAGGGCTGGCGCATCCAGGACGCCGACTACAGCAGCCTGTCCCGCTTCGCCCGCGGGAAGATCGACCTGGACAAGATCAGACGGCACTGGGGCGACATCCTGCGCGTCGTGGTGTCGATCTACACCGGCGAGATCCGCGCCTACGACGTGATGCGGATGATCCAGCGGGACGGCAACCCCACCCCGCTCGGGGAGGCGATCGCCCACTACGGCCGGATCTTCAAGACCCTGCACATCCTCACCTACGCAGTTGAAGAGCCCTACCGGCGCGACATCAAGGGGGTGCGCAACCTGCAAGAATCCCGGCATGCGCTGGCCGGGAAGATCTTCCACGGCAAGAAGGGCGAGATCTACCAGCGCTACTACAAGGGCATGGAGGACCAGCTCGGCGCGCTTGGTCTCGTTCTGAATTGCGTCACGCTGTGGAACACCTTCTACATGGACAGGGCCCTCGATCAGTTGAAGGCAGAGGGCTATCCGCTGGCAGAGGAAGATGTCGCGCGGCTGTCGCCGTTCGTCCGCAAGCACATCAACGTGATCGGCACCTACTCCTTCGCCCTGCCCGACCTCGGACCCGCTGGCATCCGTCAGCTGCGCAACCCCGATGAGCCGGACTGGGAGGACGACGCCCTGTAGGTCGCCGTCACGTCGTCGGTGTCTTGGCGGCCCGGTGCGCGGCGACGCGGCACGCCGTGGAGCAGAACCGCGCCGGGCGGCCGGTGGCCGCCTGCCGTACCACAAGCCCGCATTCCGGCCCCTCACACGGCCTTTCGTTACACGGCCTGGTCGTGGCCGGGAGGGTTTCGTTGCGTGCGTCGAACAGCACGTCGGTGGCGTTCAGCGGCCGGTTGGACCACAACACCTCGGTGCGGTTCTCCCAGGTCCCGCCCTGACTGGTGGATGCCGCCAGCGTGTAGCGGTGCCAGCCCGCGTACAACTCGGTGTCGTACAGCTCGCACGCGTACCCGGAGACGACCACCGTGGACCGGCAGCGGTGCAGCGCTTCGGCCAGCGTGCGGTGCGCGTCAGTGCCGGTCATCTCGTGCCGGTAGTTTCGCTCCCGGGTGCTGCCCGGGTACGGCGGGTCGACATACAGCAGGCTGCCGCGGAACCGCCCGTACGCCTCGATGACCTCCAAGGCGTCGCGGCATTCCAGCGACACCCGAGCCAGACGCTCGGCCACGCCGTGCATCCGCTCCAGGTAGCCGTTCAGCCGGGCGGGCAGGGAGATCCTGGCGGTGTCGGCCGCGTCGAATCGCCAGCCGGTCTTGCGGAGCGTGCCGGTCCGGCCCTGGGTGAGGCGGACCCAGACCCGGCGGGCGCGTTCCAGATCATCCAGGCCGGACAGATCACCGTAGGCGGCGTCGTGCTCGGCGCGGCTATGCGGGGTCAGCGCGCACAGCCGTACGAGCTCGGCAGGTCGGTCGCGTAGCACCTTCCAGAAGGTCATGAGGTCGCGGTCCAGGTCGTTGACCGTCTCCAGCTTGGCAGGCTGCTTGGCCAGCAGCACCGCCAAGGATCCGCAGAAGGGCTCGATGTAGTGGCTGTGGCCGGCAGCATCGCGGCGATCTGGTCGGCCAGCTTGGCTTTGCCGCCGTAGTAGATGATCGGGGGGAGCATGAGCACCGTCCAGGTCAGGCGTCACGGCTGGGCGACGACAGGTACCGGTGGAGCGAGGTCTTGGGGATGCCGGTCTTGGCGGCGATCTGTGCGAGGGAGTCGCCTTCCGCCTTGAGCAGGCGCGCGTAGTCGATCTTTGCGGCGGGGTGCGCGATGGGGCGGCCCACGTGCTTGCCCTTGGCCTCGGCCACGCTGCGGGCGTGGGCGGCGCGCTCGGCGGTGAAGATGCGCTCCATCTCGGCGAACAAGGCCAGCAGCAGGAAGGCCACGCGAGCCATCCCCGCGTCTGCGGTGTTGATAGGCAGCGGGTCGGCCAGGGTTCGGACGCCAATACCGCGCTCGGCCAGCTCGTGAACGAGGTTGAGGACCTCGCGCAGATTGCGGCCGAGCCGATCCAGGGTGTGCAACACGATGACGTCGCCCGATCGGGCGTAGGCGAGCAACCGCTGCAGGCCCTCGCGTTCGACGGAGGCGCCGGTCTTCTTGTCCACGAAGATCCGCTCGTCCGGGATGCCCTGCGCCGTCAACGCATCCAGCTGCCGCTCCAGGGACTGCTTCGTGGTGGAGACACGTGCGTAGCCGAGTTCCAGACCGTTGTTCGGGTGTGCGTCGCTGCCCACACCGAAATCGTACCTAAATTCGTTTCCGTACGTTCATTATGGAACAATAATTGTGGGACGACTTCTGGAACGCGATCTCTGCCGGAATGCCCGGTTCGCATGATCCGGCAGCCGAGCGTGCCGTGCCGTTCCGCTTCCAAGGAAGTGGAACGGGATCTCTGCCAGGTTCCGCGTTCTGTCCGAGCACCTCGATAAGTGCGTGTCGCTGAACCAGATGATCAGTTGAGACGCCGACGGGCGAGGTAACGGTGTGTAGGGGCGGAACCTTGACAAGAGATGGACCAACTCCGCACCCCGGCCCCGTCATGTTCGTCAAGCAGGCGATCGAAGATCCGCTTCGCCGTGTGTCGCTGCTTCCGCGGCGCGTCGAGGTCCGAGCGCAGCCAGTCGTCGATCACCACTCGGTACGCGTCAAGCCGTGAGCCGCGTTTGGGCGGTTGCTTTCTCTCCTTCGGCCATGCAGATTCCAGCGCCGCTGTCACGGTTCGGAAGCCGACGCCGTGCTTGCGCTGCAGCGCGCGGTTGGACATCCCAGATCGGGCATCCCGTCGGATCGCCGCGTACAGGTCGACCCGGGAACGCGGCTGCGTCATCGGTGGCACTCCTGACGTGAGCACGCCGTGGGCACGACTTTCGGCACCGGGCCACCGCCCGGGAACGGTGACCGCATGCGACCACAGCCCGGAATCACTGGCCCTACCGAGGTGCCTGGTCATGTGCTGCGCAGGGGTTCGGTGGGCGGTACTGAGGCGGCCCGGAGTGCGGGGTACGACCGACGACGGAGCCGATGAGCCGCGAGTAGGCCAGATCGAGTCCCACTGAAGCCCAGGTCAGTACGACGGCCCGGCCTTGCGTGGCGACGAAGACGTTGGTGACGAGCACGCCCAGGATCAGGCCTGTGATGCCGCCGACGACATCAACCTCGACACCACCTGTCCGCCCCGTGTCCCTGGCGCGACGAAGATCTGCTTGCGCGGTGCCTAATCGGTCTTCCCGCAACACCTCGCGGGCCCCTCAGTGTTCGCTGCTGAAGAACCGTAGCAACAGCGGGCCGACGGTCTGTGGGTCGACGACGTGATCCGGCCCCTCGAGGGTCTCCCGTTGAGCGTGGGGTAGTAGGTCTGCAAGCTCGTCGGCTGCGCGGTCGAAGAAGTCCGAGGGCAGGCCTGCCATGTAGGGGACCGTGATCGGTCCTCCGGTGGTGACCAGGACCGGTTGGGTGACCGTTGCCAGTCGATCGGCCGGCAATTGGTAGCGGTTGAGGAAGACGCTGTCGTGGACCAGCGTGGGCGCGAGGGCGACCGAATCCGCCCAATGCGCCGTCTGCTTGCCTGCCGCTTTCCTGGCCGCGATGTTGTCGTCGGAAGCGCCGGACAGGCGCATGAACAGTTCGAGAACCTCCTCGTCTCGCCCGGCGTCGAAGGCGCGTCGGGTGTCCGCGATGTACTCCTCGAATCGCGGGCGTATGTCGTCCCCGACCGCGTAGGGCACCTCCCACACGGCGATCGTGTCGATGGCTGACCCGGCCGCGGCGGCTTCCAGCGCCAGCGCGCCACCAGAGGACGCCCCGAACAGGTGTGCCGAGCCACCCGCCTCCGCGATCAACGCATCCAGGTCCTCGATCTCCCGCTCCACGGCGTAGGGCTCGGTGAAGCCGCTCGCGCCGCGTCCCCGACGGGCATAGTTGTAAACCGTGAAGTGCTCGGCGAGAGCAGGTACCAAGGGAGCGTTCTCGGCTCCGTCGTCCAGCGCGCCGCCTACCAGGACGACAGCCGGGCCGCTTCCCTTCCGGTCGTAGGCGATGGTGGTGCCATCGTTTGATGTCACGCGAAAGGCCATCTCGTTCATCTCACATCTCCGTTCGAGAGGTTTGTCTCAGCGCCTGAGCAGCGTGCCGACGACGGCCTCGGTGCGCGACCACCGCGCCCTTGCGATCACGGCCGCCACGACGAGACAGGCGAGCGGCAGCCAAGGGCTCTGCTCGAGCACGAACTGATCGGTGATGACAGCACCGGTCAGCAATGCCGCCAACCCGAGACTGGCCAGGCCCGCCAGAGCCGGGATCAGAAGTCCAACCCCTCCCGCGACCTCCAGCGCTCCGACCAGGTACCGGAGCCACTGGCCAGCCCCGATGTCGGCGAACATGTCCACCATGACCGGGTCGCCGGCGAGCTTCGAGATTCCGCCGCCGGCGATTATCGCCGCCAGCACGACTTGCAGAATCCAGACCCCGATGCTGGTCGCCCGCCCGGGCGTGTGCGCAACGGTTTCCGAGTTGTTCTTGGGGATGGTGCTCATTCGTCTCTCCTTGTCGTGTCCGGGCCTGGTACCGGTGATGGCGTTGGCCGAGTGGGCCGGGTTGTCGGAGTTGATTTCGACCAAGTGCTCGCGGTAGCGGCATCTACTTCTTGTTGCGGTAGAGGACCATGGTGATGGGACCGAAGACCGCGACGAGAAGTACGGACGAGACGAGCACCCAGCCGATTTCCCCGGCGGGCACCGAGCCGTCCATCAGGCCGCGTACCACGGTCGCCAGGTGGGTGATCGGGTTGACCTCGACGACCGCCTGCATCCACCCGGGCATCGTCTTCGGGTCCACGAAGATGTTGCTCACGAACGTCAGCGGGAACATCACCATCATGCTGACCCCCGCCACCGAGTTCGGCGTGCGCAGGATCAGGCTGAGCATCGTCCACAGCCACGACAGGCAGAACGAGAACACCAGCAGCAGCACCACCGAGAGCACCACGCCGACGGCGCCGCCCTCCGGCCGGAACCCTAGGACCAGTCCGAGCGTGATCACGATCGCCGACCCGATCGAGTAGCGCATCACATCGCCGAGCAGGGCGCCGACCAGCGGCGACGGTCGCCACACCGGAAGTGACCTGAACCTGTCGAACACCCCCTTCTGGATGTCGGTGTTCAGCGTAATGCCGGTGTTCATGGTGATCATGACGTTCGCCTGCACCAGGATGCCGGGCAGCAGGAACTGTAGGTACGCCTGTGTCGACCCGGCGAGCGCGCCGCCGAACAGGTAGGTGAACATCAGCGTGAACATGATCGGGAACAGGGTCACGTCGACGAGCTGCTCGGGCACGTGTTTGATCTTCAGCAGCGCCCGCCAGCCGAATGTCAACGAGGTGAGCACCGGGCCGGGGCGAGACGGCCGCTCACCGGCCAACAGCACACTGCGCAGCGCGTCCTCGGTGACCGGCGCCGACGCCTGCTCCGCGGTCGTGGCATTCATGCGGCATCCTCCTCGGGTGTCTCCTCGGCGGCGTGTCCGGTCAGGGTGAGGAACACCTCGTCCAGGCTCGGCTGACCGAGCGCGAACTCGGTGACGTCGATGCCGCTGCGGGACAGCTCGGCCAGGGCGCGGGCGACCCGCTCGGGGTCGGAGATCCGCGCGGACAGCGCGGCCGGGTCGGCGGACGGCTCGGCCGGCACCTCGAGGACGCCGGCGAGGACCCGTTCGGCCTCGGCCCGCTGCTCGGGCGCACGTAGCCGTACGTGCAGCGAGCCGGCGCCGACCGATGCCTTGAGCTCGCCGCTCGAGCCCTCGGCGATCACCTTCCCGTGGTCGATCACCGCTATCCGGTCGGCCAGCTGGTCGGCCTCGTCGAGGTACTGCGTGGTCAGCAACACGGTGGCGCCCTCGGCGACCATGCCCCTGACGATTTCCCAGACCTGGTTCCTGCTGCGCGGGTCGAGCCCGGTCGTGGGCTCGTCGAGGAAGATCAGTTCGGGGGTGACGACCAGGCTCGCCGCGATGTCGATGCGCCGGCGCATCCCGCCGGAGTACTTCTTCACCTGCCGGTCGGCCGCCTCGGCAAGACCGAACGCGTCGAGCAGGTCGGTCGCCCGCTGCCTGCCTCGGCGGCGTGAGTAGCCGAGCAGCCTGGCGAGCAGCAACAGGTTCTCCACCCCGGTGAGGTCCTCGTCGACCGACGCGAACTGCCCGGTGAGGCCCACCCTGCTCCGCACCGCCTGGGCGTCACGCACGACGTCGTAGCCGAGCACTTGCGCCTCTCCGGCGTCGGGGCGCAGGAGCGTGGCCAGCATGCGGATCGTGGTGGTCTTGCCCGCCCCGTTCGGACCGAGCACGCCGTACACGCCCCCGGCGCTCACGGCCAGGTCCACACCGGCGACCGCGTGGGTCGTGCCGAAGCTCTTCTTCAACCCTCTCGTCTCGATCGCGAACTTTCCCATGGGTTCGATTCCTTCTCTCGGTGTTGCGAACGGATTGGTAGAGACTAGTCAAGTTTGACTACTTAGCCAGAGTACACGAGGAGGAAACGTCTAGTCAAGTTTGATTAGAAGCGCATCTTGAGGTGACCGGGGACCGTTCGCCACGAACCCGGATCATCGGCCATGGTGTAGGCGCCCTCAGACAGTCGTTTGCTCAGGCTCTTCGCCCACTCCAGTTCGGTGCGTGCGTGTCCCGCCCACAGTTCGGCCTGATCGCGGACGTGCTCGGGGGCGTCCCGATTGGGGTGCTCCCGCCACTTGGCCTGCTCTACGAGCTCCGCTTCCAGGCGCGCGACCCGCTCGTTAACCTGCGCGATGGCATCTGTCCTGGTCAGCATGGGCAACATGGCGATGGACGCGTTGAGCATGTCCGCGTCGTGGGTGCGCCGCAGACCGTCGCGGACCAGTTCGACCATCTCGTCACGTCCCCGAGCTGTCGCGCGGTACAGAACGCGCTCCGGCCCAGAGTTGCCCGGCTCGGCGTGTTCGGTGAGGAGGCCATCAGCCGCCGCCTTCTTCAGCGCGTGATAAATCGAGCCGGGCTTGATCTTGGCCCAACTCTCCGCACCCCAGCTCTGCAGTTCGGACCGCACCTGGTAGCCATGCGCGCCGCCGGAGAGGTGCACGATACCGAGTACCAGGAGCTTCGTCGCCGACACGCGCCCACCTCCGCTCAACCCTCTCGTCTCGATCGCGAACTTTCCCATGGGTTCGATTCCTTCTCTCGGTGTTGCGAACGGATTGGTAGAGACTAGTCCAGTTTGACTACTTGGCCAGAGTACACGAGGAGGAAACGTCTAGTCAAGTTTGATTAGAAGCGCATCTTGAGGTGACCGGGGACCGTTCGCCACGAACCCGGATCATCGGCCATGGTGTAGGCGCCCTCAGACAGTCGTTTGCTCAGGCTCTTCGCCCACTCCAGTTCGGTGCGTGCGTGTCCCGCCCACAGTTCGGCCTGATCGCGGACGTGCTCGGGGGCGTCCCGATTGGGGTGCTCCCGCCACTTGGCCTGCTCTACGAGCTCCGCTTGCGCGCCCGCCAGGGTGGTGTCAACTCCCACCAACACTAGGGTGCCCTCCTGGTCCGGGTGGTGTCAGCACTGACCTACAAGCGGTGCTGGTGGAGACCTCCAAAGCCAACAACGCGAGGTCGCCGTCCTCCGCGTCGACCGCTTCCCCATCTGACTCGCGGTCCCAAGCTCGCGGGACTCAGCCTGGGTTCGTGACCTGCGGGAACCCGTCCGTGAAGCGCAACCGAACGAAAAGTCACGGCAAGGAGCCGAGTCGAGCTCCGCTAACGGGACTTTTCGTTCCGATGCTCGTCATGCCCCGTCAAGGCCGCGACGGCCTGGAGGGACAGGTCCGGGCCGGGATTGAGTGGCAGCAGGCGAAAGAGCCGGGCCTGCTCCGGCTGGGTGTGTTCCAAATGCTGGTAGGAGAGGTCGAAGGCGGCCGCCACCGCGATCGGCCTGCCATGCTGATCGAGGTCACCGCTGTCCAAGACAGTCAGCCGCCGGCGGGCGTCGTCGAGTTCGGCGGCCATGTCGGCTAGCGGCCGGCCCGGTTCGGTGCGCAGCAGGGCAGCGATGACCTGCAAGGCCAGCGGCAAGTATCCGCACAGCCGGGCGATCGCCGCCGTCTGTTCGGGCTCGGCCTCGACACGCAGATCGGGTCGGCTCACCTGTAGGGCGGTGCGCAGCAGGTCGAGGGCCTCTGGCTCGGGCAGGACGGTCAGGTCGATGAGGTGGGCGGGCAGCGTCAGGGTGTGCCGAGAGGTGATCAGCAGCCGGTGACAGGGTTGGGCCGGCAGCAACGGCTCGACCTGGCCGGTGACGGCGGCGTTGTCGGCCACCACCAGCACCGGCAGTCCCTGGTGGGCGCGGTCGGCCAGCAGGGACCGATACAAACGCAGTTGCTCCTCTCCGGTCGGCGGGAGATCGGCGTTGCGGATGCCCATCGCGCGCAGCAACTGCCCCGCCGCTGCCGCAGCCGGTACGCGTTCGCCGGGGTCGGGGGTGTAGCCACGCAGGTCAATGAAGAACACCCCGCCGCCGAACCAGCCCTGCTCCATGGCCTGGTGAGCGGCCACCAGCGCCAGCGCGGTCTTGCCCACCCCGGCCATCCCCGCCACCGCCGACACCACCAACCCTGTCCCGCCTCCGCTGGTCGGGTTCAAAAACGCTAGCGTCTCCTCCAAGGTTTCGATGCGGCCGATGAAGCCTGCGGGTGCGGCTGGCAGGCCGGCCAGGGCCTGTGGAGCCGGACCGGTCGGCTGCACGATGGTCGCCGAGGCGTAGTCGCCGGTTTGGATGATGCCCGGGTTGCTCCCGCCCACGCTGACCGCGCGCGGCCCGCGGGCGGACACGGATGGGTGCTCCGGCGGAGGGATGCTCACCGCTCGGCGCGGGCGTCGTCGCCGGTCTGGATAATGCCGGTATTGGTTCTCGCAGCCACCGCTCGCTCACCGACCGCGCTCACCGTCATCGCCGCCGGAGCGGCGGCCGGGCCGAGCATGTCGGCGAGTTCCTTGACCAGCGCAGGGTCGGCCGCGAGCGCCTTTTTGATCTGTAACCGCAGCGCGGCCAGGCTGTCGTCATCGTCGGGCGCCTGAACCCGGTCGGACACCGCGCTTTGCAGTTCGGCCTGGCTTTCCGGCCGCTGCCAGATGCGCTGCAGCAGGCGACGCCCTAGGCCGACCGTCTCATCGGCGGCCACGTCCTGCGCTTTGGTCAGCACCGCACTTCCGTAGGCGCCGATCGCCGCGCTCACGTAGGGCATCACTAACGCCACCACAGCAGAGACGTCCATACGCCGCCCCTCCGATCGACTTCAGCGGGTGAGCCGATCGTACGCCGCGATACGACGTCCGCCAGGCGCTACTGGGCAAGCCTAGAGATATCCCCGAATCAGACCCCGCACCCGAGGCAATACGACACAAGGCGCAATAGTCGCATCCAATGCGATAAGGCACAGAAGACCGGTGCCGTGACGTATTCGACTGTGTCGTATCTTCCCAGTGGAGTTCGGCTGTGAGGAAAGCCGAGCCCTCTCTTTCACGGTGCGTGATCCGTCCAGCGGGTGAGGTCGACCCGGATGCTTCGAGTGTCGGGATGATTGACGCCTGAAACGCGCTGGCGAACGGGGAGCAGGGCAGTGAGCTGATCGCGAGCGGCTGTCGCATCCCCCGCCCATCCCGTCCAACGTGCAAGCTCGTGGCGGGTGGTCAGCGTATCGGGGTGCTCGGCACCGAGCACGCGTTCGCGGATGGGGAGCAGGGCGATGAGTTGGTCCCGGGCGGCTGTCGCATCTCCCGCCTGCCCTGTCCAACGCGCGAGGTTATGCCGGGTAGCCAGCGTGGAGGGGTGCTCGATACCCAGGATGCGTTCCTCGACGGGGAGCAGAGCGGCGAACTGGTCGCGGGCTTCTGCTGCGTCCCCCGCGTTTCCTATCCAGCAGCCAAGATTGTGCCGGGTGGTCAGCGTATCGGGGTGCTCGGCACCGAGCACGCGTTCGCGGATGGGGAGCAGGGCGATGAGTTGGTCCCGGGCGGCTGTCGCATCTCCCGCCTGCCCTGTCCAACGCGCGAGGTTATGCCGGGTAGCCAGCGTAGAGGAGTGCTCGGCACCGAGCACGCGTTCGCGGATGGGGAGCAGAGCAGCGAACTGGTCACGGGCGGCCACCGCATCCCCCGCATCCCCTGTCCAGCGCGCGAGATTATGCCGAGTGAGAAGGGTTTGGGGGTGCTCGGCACCGAGCACGCGTTCCTCGACGGGGAGTAGGGCGGCGAGCTGGTCCCGAGCGGCGGTGGCGTCTCCCGTCCATCCCGTCCAGCGCGCAAGATCGGACCGTGCGGTCAAAGTGATGGGGTGCTCGGATCCCAGGTTCGCCCGAGTGTTGTCAAAAATCTCCTGGTAGAGAGCTTTGGCGGTGCGGTAGTCGCCGCTCACGCCGAGATAGCGGGCGATTTTGCGCATACCGTTGGCTTGGGCGGTCAGCACGAAGCGTGCGTGAGAGAGCAATAGTGCATAGCGTGGCCAGGTTGCTGCGAGTTCCGGATCGTCCGGTAGCGCGTTTTCTAACAGGCTTGCGGCGACCTGGCGATAGTGGTCACGCTGCGCCGCAGGAAGCTGATGCCAAACCGCGGCCTGGGTGAGGCGATGCATGTTCACCAGCTCCTCCTCACCATTCCTGGAGTCTTTTTGCGAGGCCGCAGTGATGGTGATCATGCTGTAGGAGGCCAGCAGGGCGAGCGCCTCGTCCACAGCCAGTTCGTTGGTCTCGTCCAGGCCGTCCAGGACGGTGATCGGTAGGTTGTCGGGGGCATAGCAGGCCAGCAGCTTGAGCAGATGCACCGCCAGTGGGTTGACCACGCCGATTCGCTGGTGGGACAGTGCCCAGACCTTGGCCACCACTCGTGCGGCGTCCCCGCCGACCGGTGCGGCAGCGTGAATACGGGCGGGTGCGTCGGTGAGCAGATGCAGGTACCGGGCCGGGGTGACGCGGGGGGTGCGGGTGATGTAGGCACCGGCTTGAGTCAGTGCCAGTGGCAGGTCGCCGAGCCGGAGTGCCAGCTCATCCAGCAGTTTGGCCTGGCCCTCGGCCGGTGGGCCGATGAGGTCGGCGAGCAGGTCGACAGAAGCCTGGCGGTCCAGCAGGTCAAGCCGCACGGGGGTGATGCCAAGGTGCTGCCAGCCGATGTCGCGCCGGGTGGTGATCAGCACATGCCCGCGGGAGAGCCGAGCCAGGTACGGGTCGATGTGGGTGGTCTCTTCGACGTTGTCGAAGACCACCAGCCAGCCAGTGCGGCTGCTCAGCCAGGCCAGCGCCCAGGCAGCGGCTTCCTCTGTGGTGGCCTGCTCGGCGGCCACAGAGTCGATCCCCGCGACCATTGCCCTGGTAAGCCCGGCCAGGCCTGCTTGAATCTGGGCAGGGCTGTCGGCCTCCATCCACCACATCAGCCGGTAGTCGGCTCGATGCCGATGCGCGTACTGCAGGGCTAATTCGCTTTTGCCCACGCCGCCGAGCCCAACAATGGCCTGGGAGATGATGCCGGGTCCGGTTACCAGGGCGTCCCGCAGCACGGATAGGGCGTGCTCTCGGCCGACGAAGGCGGCTACCGGTCGGCGCGGCAGCCCGACCAGTGCCTCTGGCGCTTCCACTCGGGCTGCATCGGGTAACGATCGCCGCGACAGCAGCCGTATATCCCCGGTGAAAACCGAACCGGAGAGCTCCCCACCAACTGAGACCGCCCGCCCCCCGCTCGCCTCGGTACGGCCATCGCCATGCAGGTGACCAGGGCGAGCCGGGTTGGACGGAAGTGTCATATCGCCATTGGATCGCCACCCGAGGGCAACTGCCCGCCGGAGAGCGGCGCGCAGTACTCATAGAACTGCAGGCGATCAGGCGTCTGCTGTCGGTCTACACCGCCGGCCTGGACCAGCTCGCCGCCGCCGGCACAACCCATGGACCGCCGCGTGACCTCGACGCCGCCGTGCAGGCCGTGCTCGCCCTGGCCGAGCGGTTGGATCTGGTTCTGGACGATCTGACTTGCCCAGCTAGCGAGGGGGACGGGTGAGCGGGTAGCGGTTCCAGGTGCCGCCGGCCGCGGTCACGTGCTTGGTGGCGGTGGACGGGCGAAAGCCCAGGGCGTCGGCCACGACCGGGGCGGGGGCTTGCAGGACGAGCTGGCGGAAGGCGGCGGTGCGGGTCTGCGTGGCCTGGATACCCAGAGCGCGCAGCTGCGGCAGCAGCGCGTTGGAGGTCAGGGGCTGCCCGGTGCGGCCGCCGGGGAAGAGCCAGCGTGCGTCGGCGTTGGTGGCGGTGTTCATGTTGGCCCGGGCGGCGGCCAGCTCGGTGAGCATGGCGGCGAACGGTTCGGGGACGGGCGTGGGCGGGGTGCCGAGGCGCAGGAACCTCTGGCCGTCGGAGCCGACGATGAGGTCGTCGAGGGTGAGCCGGAGCAGCCGGCTGACCGGCTGGGCGTAGAGCAGGACCAGGCAGGCGGCGACCCGGGCGCGTAGCGGGATCGTGGTGTCGGTCAGGCAGCGGCGCAGCAGGGCCAGGCGCCGGTGCTGGCTGATCGGGGCCAGGGGACGGCGGGTCGGGGTGGGCAGCTTCAGAAGGGGCATGTGGCCGTCGGTCATGGCCCAGCGCAGGAACGCTCGGGCCCGGTCCGGGTCCGGCTGTCCGGCGTACCAGCGGTCGATGTCGGCCTGGTCGGTCTCGCCCAGACGGTGCTGGCGGGCGGCCAGCCAGGTAAGGAAGGCCGCGGCCGTGGTGAGGCGGCCGGCCGCGACGTTGCGCGAGGCGGAGCCGAGCACACGGCGCGAAGCCTGGGCGTGGAGCTTGGGCAGCAGGTACCAGCCGGCAAAACGGCGCAGCAGCCGGGCCTGCTCAGGATCGGTGATCGCCGCGAGGCGGTGCTGATACCAGCCTTCGAACAACAGGATCTGCCGATCCAGGCGGGGCAGCGCACCGGCGGCCATGAGCAGATCGCGCAGGTGCGCGGCGGTGCGCCAACTGGCCAGCTCATGCAGGGCTTGATGAGTGAGTGGAATGCTTCCATCGGCCAGGCCACGCAGGTATTCGGGGACGCGGGAATTGTTGGTGATCCAGGTCAGGCCGCGCACCGGGTTGGGCATCGCGATCAGCAGCAGCCAGAGGCCGGCCAGGTGCGGGGCTGGCAAGCCGCGCTGGTCGGCGAGGAGATCGTGCAGCAGGTCGGCCAGACGCTGGCGGTCGGGTGTCCACCAGCGCCGCTGGTCTCGCAACCAGGCCCGGTAGGCGGGGTCCGTGCGGGGTGGGGGCAGGGTGATCCGCGCCCGCTGCAGCAGGGGGTCGTCGATCCGGTGCGGCCCGGCGGCCTGCGGCTCTGGAGGTGGTGCGGCCCGCAAGGTCATGGTTCGGGATGGATGCGGGCGCGGGTGGGACGCAGATCGGCCAGGTCGACGACCGGCCCGCCCTCCGTGCTGGCGGCGCGGGGGCGTGCGACGTTCTCGGCGGTGGTCGCGATCAGGTCGGACGGGGTGAGGGCGAAGATGTCGCACAATGCGGCCAGCACCGGCAGCGACAGCCGTTCCGGGGTACCGCTGACCAGGCGGTGCACCTGCGAGGTCGACAGGGTGATGCCCCGTTCGGCCAGGTGCGGGATCAGGTCGTTAACCCGGAACATGCCGTGCTGGGCCATCACCTCGCGCAGCCGCCACCGGTAGCCGACGCTCCGTTTCATCGCATCCTCCCGCCGGTCGGCCGCAAGGCCGCGTTCAAGGTGGCGTCCAGGGCGCTGCGCAGGGTGCGGACGCGAAAGTCCGACGACACGCAGGTGTAGATCGAGGTGGTGGAGGCGTGCTCGTGGCCGACCTGCTGCTGCACGAAGAACGGATCCCAGCCGTCCTCGATCAGGTGGGTGACGTACGAGCGGCGCAGCGAATGGAAATCCAGCCCATCGGTCAGGCCCAGAGCGCAGCGGTAGGCGGCGAAGCGGTGGTTAATCGCCCCGAGCGAGAGGCGCTCGGCGCGCTCCGTCGGCCACAGCGCGGGACCGCCGTCCCGGTCGAAGGCGGGCAGCATCGTCTCGGCCCACTCGGACAGGACCTCCACCACCCACGGCCAGACCGTCAAGACGCTGCGCGGCTTAGGTGGCGAGCCCTTCATCGCCTTGCCGTACCGCACGTAGCAGACGCCGTACTCGCCGAACTCGGCAGCATGCGGGTTGCGGCCGAAGTCGGCCACGTCCAGCATCCGCACCTCGTTGCGGCGCAGCCCGTAGGCGTAGGCGACCTTGAACAAGGTGGCGTCCCGGAACGCGGCCAGCCAGCCCTTGCGGCCGGCGGCCCGGATCCGGGCGACGGCCCTTGCCCCCGATGTGTGGACACCTTGAGTACCGGATGATGGAGATCCGGAGACAAGGAGTTCCACGTGGCGATGAAGTCGTACCCGCCGGAGTTCAAGGCGGACGCCGTCGCGTTGT